>JAEZTA010000036.1 GCA_023443765.1 Bacteroidota bacterium
GAGATTTACCGCGACATGTTCGAAAAACTCGAAGAGGCCAACACCCTGCTGGCCGAGGGTACCGACTTCGACGCGCTCGAAGACTATATGTACGACGGAAAGGTCGCTCAGTGGCGCAAGTTCGGCAACTCGCTCTACGTCCGCCTGCTGATGCGCGCTGCGCTGAAGGACGAGAGCGATACGGCCGGCGAACGCCTCGATGCCGTGTCGAAACTCAACGAGATTTTCTCCTACCCGGCCGTTTATCCCGTCTTCACGAGCCGTGCGGACGCCGCCAACGTGAAGTTCGACGCCAACGTCAATGCGCAGTACACGCCGTTCCACAACGTCCGCGCCGGACTCTGGAACGCCAACATGATCTGCGAACGGCTGATGGACGAGATGTACGATTCGTCGGCCGGGCTGAAGGACCCGCGTGTGACCTTCTATTTCGATAAGCTCGTAGGCGTACCGACGCAGGTGACCTACAACGAACTGATGGGTTATTTCGATACGGCCGGCCACTACCGCCGCAACGTGATCCAGGACCGCGACCACTTCCCGCTGATGAACTACTCGGAGCTCTACTTCATCTGGGCCGAGGCCGCTTACCGCGGCTGGATTCCCGGAACCCCGAAGGAGTATTATGTGAAGGCTGTTTCCGAAGCCGTCTACGAGTGGACGGACAATCCGGCGGCCGACCTCACGTCGTTCCTCGGCAATTCGAAGGTGTCGCTCGACGCCCTCGACGGCGAGGAGGTCCTCGAACGGATCATGACCCAGAAGTGGATTTCGAACTTCCTGGTCGGCATCGAATCGTGGTGCGACTACCGCCGCACGGGCTATCCCGAGATGCCCGTCAAGGCGCTCGCCGCCAACGACGGCATCCTGCCCACCCGCCTGCGCTACCCCTCGGACGAGGAGTTCCGCAACAAGACCAACTATTTCAATGCACTCGACAGCTGGCTCGGAGGCACGAACAACATGACTACGAACGTTTGGTGGGCCGACCATACCAACAAACGCAAATAAAAGGAGACCTGAAGTATGAAAAAACTTATTTTTCTGATATTGGCGGCGGCGACGGCCGTTTTTGCAGCCTGTTCGTCCGACGAAGGAACGTCGGCGTATCCCGATAAACTGGAAGTCGTGCTGACCCCGACGTGGGACGCTACCCGGGGCATGACCAGTTCGAGCCAGACCAAAACCGTAGCCGTGGCGCTCAATGTGGAGAGCATCCACTGGAAAGTGGCTTCGGATAGCGACTGGTGTATTGTCGACGAGGACGAGAGCCACATCGGCAGCGGTGAATTTACCATCGAGGTAACGGCCAACGACGACTTCAAGTCGCGCGATGCCGTCATCACCCTTTCGGCAGGCGCCTACACCTACCGGATGAGCGTCGACCAGTCGGGCAATATCTTCATCCTCGACCACGTTTATTCGGTCGTGGCTCCCGGCGACACCGAGGCCTTCGAAGTCGAGGTCAAGACCCTCTCGAAGTGGCAGCCGGTGGATTCGGAGTGGATTCACGGCGAGGTCGTGGAGACCTCGGAACCGGATGCCAGCGGCATGACCACCTCGACGCTCCGCATCCGCTGCGACGCCAATACGGGCGCTGCGGGCCGTTACGGTACGCTGACCATCGAACCCACCGACGGACATGGTTACAGCACGACCTACTCGGTCTTCCAGTTCGGAACCGACGTGGCGTTCGATGCCGACAACAAACTCGACCTTGCGGCGAAAGGCGAAATCACGTTCGACGTGGTGGCTCCTGCCGACGCTGTCGCAGGCGTGACCTGCCCGACATGGGTTACTTATACGGCTGAACCCGGCGAGGAGCAGGCTGTTTACACCTTCTCCGTCGCTGAGAATCCCAGCGACACGAAGACCGAGCGCGAAGGCGCGATCGAGTTCTCGATCAAGGACATTGCGGCAAAAACCGTACTGCCGACCGTCAAGCAGGCGTTCTATCCCGCAGGCGGCATCGTTTCGGGCGCTGGCCTGAAGATGTTTGCCGAGGTGTTCAACGCCGGGGGCGACATCTCCGACTGGACTTCGGGCGAAGGCGGCAAGACCGTCGAAGTGCTGGGCGATGTCGATATGAAGGGTGTCGAGTGGAAAGCCATCGGTACGGCACAACGTCCGTTCGACGGCATCGTAGCCGGTAACGAGCACCTGATCCTCAACTGGAATACGGCCCAGCCGCTCTTCGGTTATATGGCCGAGGGTTCGGCGATTAGCGACCTGACGATCGACGCTACGTCGAAGCTGACGGTGAAAAGCATTGCCAAGGACGGTTATGCAGCGGCGTTCGCCGGTGTTTGCAACGGAACGCTCAAAAACTGCCGCAACATGGCGGCTGTGACGCTCGATGCTACCGCTACGGTAGCCGGAGCATGCGGCGTAGCCGGTGTGGCGGGCCTGGTCGGCGCGACGGGCCGCGTGGAGAACTGCTCCAATACGGCGTTCATTACCCTGAGCGGCAGCGTGACCGGCGATAAGGTTTCGGTCGGTGGTGTCGTGGCTGAAACCGAGGCCGGAGCCGTCGTGACGGGATGCAGCAACGAGGGCGGCATCTCCTCCTCGGCAGCGACCCCCAAGGTAAACTCGGCGGGCATCTATACGGGCGGCGTTGTCGGCTATGCCGGCGGCCCGGTCGAGAACTGCACCACCAGCGGCGGCAAGACGATCGCCCTGCAGATTACGGCCGGTTACATGACTTACACGGGCGGTATCGTAGGTTGGGCCAACGGAACGGTTACGGGATGTAACAACAAGCAGCCCCTTTCGATCGCTGCCAACCGTCTGGGCGACGCCTGCCGCTATGTCTATGCGGGTGGTGTGGCCGGCAAGTCGGTCGGAGCGCTTACCGGCTCGAAGAACCAGGGCAACCTGACCGCCGTGGCGATCTGCAAGTTCGTCATCATGGGCGGCATCGTCGGTTCGGCCGACGGAGCTGTTTCGGAGGTTGTCAATGTGGCGACCGTTTCGGTCCCCGGTAACCCCGACGGAACCAACGGTTCGCTGAAGGAGAAGTATTTCGGTCCCCGTTACGCCTATGTCGGCGGTGTGGCCGGTCAGCTGCGCGCCGATGCAACGATCACCGGCAACGGCGATACAACCAACTCGGGAGCCGTCTCGATCGACCAGATGGAGTACAGCACGGAGGATATTGTCGCTCTGGGCGGCATTGTCGGCCAGCAGATGGGCAAGGTCTCGAACACGGTCAACGCAGGCGCCGTTTCGGTGTCGGCGAGCCCCGCTTCGGGAACCATCGCGTGGAAGGTTCGCTGCGTAGGCGGTATTTCGGGTCTGCTCGGTGAGCTGGGCAAAAGCTATGCAGAGGCATCGGTTACCGGTTCGAAGAATCTCGCTACCGTTACCCAGGCCCGTACGGCGGTCCGCAGCAATGGCATGCCTGCTTACTTGGGCGGTATCGCCGGTTATATCTACGCATCGGAATGCACGATTTCGGATTGTACCAACAGCGGCGAGGTCAACAACGACTACTATAACAACAGTATCGATTTCGACGCTGCGGAGGGTACCAAACGTACGAACTGTACGGGCGGCATCGTCGGTGCGGCTTCTACCCTGGGCGGGCCTAACGTCATCGCGTCGTGTACCAACTCGGGCCTGATCCCGATCTACCGCGGTATCGGCGGCGGCATCGTCGCCTATGCGGACGGCGCGCAGATCAAGGAGTGTTCGAACACGAGCAGCTTCCCGACCTCCAACCGTAACGGCGTTACGGGCGGTGTCGCGGGTCAGGTGCTGAACACGCAGATCGAGGATTGCCTGAACCGTGCGACCGTTACGGCGGATGGAACGGGCGATGCGACGACCGTTAAACTCGGTGGCCTTGTCGGAGCTTTGTCGGAAGGTTCTGCCGTGCGGAGCAGCAAGCATTACGGAGTTCTCTATTCCCAGACATACGGACAGGCTAAATTCGTTGGCGGCGGTGTTGCCGGCACTTCGGTTGCCGGCACGACGATTAATGACTGCAGTTTCGGCGGCCAGTTCCAGGGCAAGAGCGGCGATCCCGTGGCCCTGACGGTCGGCAATGTCTGCGGCGACAGCAAATTCACCGGCTCGGGGAACACCCTCTGGGACGGAAAATAAACGGTTGGTTATTAGGTCGGGAACGGGGCGGAAGCCTCCGTTCCGTTCCCATTTTTTAAGAAACAATGCGACGAATGGCACGGAAAATACTATTTGCCCTTCTTATCGGGTGGCTCCTGGCCGCCTGCGGCAATAACGACGCGCCCGGTGGAACCGGGCCCGGCGGCAAGGATGCGGTCGTCAGCGGAACGGTCACCGATCAGCGGGGACTGCCCGTCGAAGGTGTGGTCGTGAGCGACGGACTGCTTACGACCGTGACCGACGAAGCGGGCAATTATGCGCTTGAGAGCGACCTTTCGAAACGACGCTTCGTACAGGTGACCATTCCCGCGGCGTATGAAATCCCGGTGAAGAACGGCATCCCGCAGTTCTGGCAGCGCATTCCGGCAGGGACGACCAAATTCAAGGCCGACTTTACGCTTCAGGCCCGGAAAAAGGCCGCTCCGCGTTACACGATCCTGATGACGGCCGACCCGCAGATTCGTTCGCGCGGTGCGCGTTACGACAATTTTGCGTTCCATTCGATCGACATGTACGAGGATCTGTGCCGCGACCTGCAGGAGACTGCCGCGACGATCACCGACCGTCCCGTTTACAGCATTTCGCTGGGCGACCTGGTCCACAACGACATGTCGCTCTATCCGACCTACTGCGCCGGGATCGCCGGATTCGACTTCCCGGTGTTCAACGTGATCGGCAACCACGACCACGTGCAGAATGTGGCTACCGACCGCGAGGCGGTGGCGAAGTTCGAGGAGTGGCTCGGTCCGACCTGCTATTCGGTCGAGCTGGGGCAACTGCATTTTATCTTCCTCGACAACATCATTATGAAGAACAACACGCTCGATCCGAACAACACGGGCGCCTATAACGACGGGCTGTCGGACGAGGCGTACAGTTGGCTGTGCAACGACCTGAAATACGTCGACAAAAGCAAGACCATCATGCTTTGCGCCCACAGTTCGATGTTCCGCAAGCCCGATTCCGAGCCTGCCGACCGCGACAAGCACGGCCCGGACTATGCCTCGCGCCTCGCGCAGTACAGCTGCGTGCACTCCTGGGCGGGCCACTCGCACATCAACTTCAACTATGCCTATTCGGCCGAGGAAGCGTCGCCGAAGTTCCCCAACGTCGAGTCGCACATCCTGGCCCGTTCGACCGGGGCGCTGTGGCTCAACGAGAACATTTCGAGCGACGGAACCCCGCGGGGTTATATGGTCGTCGATGTCGACGGGGAAAACATCAGTTGGTACTATAAGCCTTATTCTTACGAAAATGACGTACCTTCGGGGCTGAAACGGGACTATCAGATCCGGGCCTATGCTCCGGGCGCCTACTACAACGACGGATACGTCTATGCCAATGTCTGGAACCACGACGCCCGCTGGAGCGATGTCCGCTATACGGACAGCGGCAAAAGCGGTGCGAAAATGACGCGGGTGACCGTCTACGACGGCGCTTACGTCCGGATGGCCGACTATTACAACTCGGTCCAGACCACGACGACGTTCGAACCCTTCAAAACCACGCATATGTTCCGCATCCTGCCCACGGCGGGGGCGGCGCAGGCTACTGTCGAGACGACGGATCGTTTCGGCGAACACTATACGACCACCATGGAGTGGTAACGAACCTGAAAATTTAACCGAATTATGAAGAAATTGTTATTGACGCTTATTGCCGCGGCGGTAACTTTGGCGGCTGCAGCGGGCGGCATTTCGACCGCTGCGGAACTTGCAGCCTTTGCCGAGGCTGTCAATGCGGGCGGCGATGTTTCGGCCTGGCAGGACGATCGCGGCGAAGTACACCTGAAAGCCGATATCGACATGGGTAAGATCAAGCGGTTTGCGCGGATCGAGAATTTCTCGGGCATCTTCGACGGCGAAGGCCATGCGATCCTCAACTGGAAAACCGACGGCGGGCTGTTCCGGCTCGTGGCCGAGGGCAGCATCGTGCGTAACCTCGTGATCGCCGCCAGCTGTTCGATGAAGGTGTCGGACGACGGCGACGACGCGCTTTATGCGGGTTTTGTAGCCGACGTGAATCACGGCATTCTGGAGCGTTGCGAGAACTACGGTTCGATTGCGCACCGCTCGGCCCGCTCGCTCCACGACAACTACGTGGGCGGCGTTTGCGGCATGAACAAATACGTCATCACCCGTTGCAAGAACGGTGGCGACATCTCCTCGACGGGCAGCTGCCCGTCGTTGCTGCCGACCGCCGAGCCGCGGATGTACCTGGGCGGCGTGCTGGGCGGAAGCCTCGGCCGTTCGCTGCCGGGGGCTTTCGTGGCTTATTGCGAAAACACCGGGCGTGTGAACTATACGGGTGCGTTCATCGTTTCCCACATCGGCGGCATCGTCGGCTACAACATGCGCGTGAAGGTGAAGTTCAGCATCAACCGCGGCGAGATCGTCTCGGTGGCGCGCGGGGTTGACGACGGCAGCGACCGTTACTGCCAGGAGATGGCGGGCGGTATCTGCGGCATGGCCAAGGGCGACGTGATGTGCTGCGACAATTTCGGCGCCGTCACGACGCGCGGCCACGCATACAGCCTCACGGCGGGTATCTGCGGCTCGGCCCACGAGTCGATGACCGTCGGCGACTGCGACAACTTCGCGCCCGTGACCTCGACGAGTTCCTACCAGGCTTCGGTCGGCGGTATCGTCGGACTGTCGGGCCGGGCCGTCGTCGTCGCGCATTGCCGTAACAAGGGTACGATTCGCTTCGACGGCACGAGTGTCGACCGCCGGTCGACTGCGGGCGGTATCGTGGGCGACATCTATGCCAAGAAGGACGCGGTTTATGCCGCCTCGATCCGGGACTGCCGCAACGAAGGCGATGTCTCGTGCGGTTTGGGCGAGAATACGCGCAACAGCGCACGCGGCATACAGGCCGCCGGCATCGTCGGCTTCATCAACGGCAACGAGGCGGTGAGCGCCGATGTGCGCGACTGCGTGAATACGGGCAAAGTGCGCTCCGAGTCGGGACGTGCGGCCGGTATCTGCGGATTTGCCAGCTACTGCGATTTCGACGGTAACGAGAACCTCGGAACTGTCGAAGGCGGCGGGGCGCTGCTGGGCGGCATCGTCGCGGCGTTCGACAACGGAACCGTCAGGGGCTGCACGAACCGGGGCGATGTGCTTGCCGGAGCGAAAGGCCAGGCGGGCGGCGTTGCCGCAACGACGTGGAACGGCGGAAACTCCCGCATCGAAGCCTGCCGCAACGCCGGCGTGATCAAGGGCATGTTCGGGCTGGTCGGGTCGATCCTGGGCGAAGGCCGCACCGAAACTGACCGCATCGAGGCCTGTGGCGTCGGCGGCGGCGTGGGTACGGCGGTACAGAGCCGCGAAGCGGCCCCAAAGGCTGCTCCCGAAACCTTCGATCAGTTCATCACCGGACGCAACGTCGTGAAGAACAAGGCGGTCGTCGATCGTGCGAGCTGCTATTACTGGGACGGAAACAATTAAAAAGTACGAGATATGAAACGTTTGATCATCTATATCTGGGCGACGGTCGTTTGCTTTACAGCCTATGCCCAGGCCCCGAATGTGACGGGCCGCGTGACTTCGACCGGCGGACTGCCCATCGAAGGCGTCGTGGTGAGCGACGGCCTCAACTGTACGCAGACCGACGCCGACGGACGCTATGCCCTGACGAGCGACCTCGAACTGCGCCGCTTCGTGTTCGTATCGGTTCCGGCCGAATATGAAATTCCGGCGCGCCACGGCTGCCCGCAGTTCTTCAAACACATCGACCGCTTCCAGAAGGAGGTGAAGGCCGATTTCGTGCTCGAACCGCGTATGACTCCGGCCGTGCACCACACGCTGCTCGTGCAGGGCGACCCCCAGATCAAGAACTACGGCGTCGACGGCTCGGCGGAGGCTTACCGTTCGGTGGTCATTCCGGACATGATCCGCATGCGCAGCACAATCACCACGCCGTGCTACGGCATCAACCTCGGTGACCTGGTTTACAACGACATGAACGTCTACAACGCCTATATCGACAACACCGAGCGGGTGAATACGACGACTTTCAATGTCATCGGCAACCACGACCACGACCAGACGACTATCCTGAGCGACTCGCTGGGAACGGTCTATTTCGAGATGTACCTCGGCCCGACCTGCTATTCGGCCAACATCGGCGACATGCA
>JAEZTA010000044.1 GCA_023443765.1 Bacteroidota bacterium
CCTCACAGCACGCTATGCGCCAGCAGTTCGCGGCTGAATCGCGCGGGATAATAAATATCGCAAATGTAATGTTTCGGAAAGCGGAGACTCAAGCCCTCTGCGGTCCGGTATTCGTAGTGCGATTTCCGGTCGATCCTCACAGCCGGATAGCAGCGGCGCTCGATGAGCGGGATGTCCACCTGCGAGAAAAACCGCCGCATCGCCACGTCGATGTAGAGTTTCGTTCCTTTCAGCGCGACGCCGAGCCGCAGCTCACTCCCCGTCCGCGAGGATTCCCTGACGACGCACCACTCCAAAGCCGCCCGTGCAGGCAGCCCGAACTGGTCCCTGAAAAACCGCAAGGTATTGTACCGGTATGTCTCCATGCGTTTTGTCTTTATGCCGGGGCAACCCCCGGCGGGTTACTCCAGCTCCCAGTCAGAACCGTCCTTGCGGTCCTTGACGCGGATGCCGGCAGCCGTGAGGCCGTCGCGGATGCGGTCCGAAGCGGCCCAGTCCTTTGCGGCGCGGGCTTTCAGGCGCTCGTCCAGGAGCATCTCGACCAGCGGCGTCACGTAATCGCGGCCCGAAGCGGCTCCGGCGGCTTTCTCGTCGCGCAGACCCAGGATGTCGAAGGCATAGCGGCGGACGGTGGCCGTCAGCGTTTCGAGGTCGGCGGCCGTGATCGTCTCCTTGCCGTCGACGAGCTGGTTGATGATGCGCACCCAGTCGAACAGCGCCGAAATCACCATCGGCGAGTTCAGGTCGTCGGCCATCGCCTCGGCGCAGCGGGTCTCCAGTTCGGCGGGGTTGACCGTCGAAACATCTGCGGGCTTGATCTTCCCGAGGGCCTCGATGCCCTTCATCAGGCGGTCCAGCCCCTTCTCGGCGGCCTGCAGGGCTTCGTTCGAGAAATCGAGCGTCGAGCGGTACTGGGCCTGCAGCACGAAGAACCGGATGGTCATCGGCGAGTAGGCCTGCGCCAGCAGTTTGTGCGACCCGGTGAACAACTCTTCGAGGGTGATGAAGTTACCCAGCGACTTGCCCATCTTCTGGCCGTTGATCGTGATCATGTTGTTGTGCACCCAGTAGCGGGCCGAGTCGTGGCCCAGCGCGGCGGTCGACTGCGCGATCTCACACTCGTGGTGCGGGAACATCAGGTCCATGCCGCCACCGTGGATGTCGAAACGCTCCCCGAGGTAACGCGTCGACATGGCCGAGCACTCCATGTGCCAGCCCGGGAAACCCTCGCCCCAGGGCGAAGGCCACCGCATGATGTGTTCGGGCGACGCCTTCTTCCACAGCGCGAAGTCGTACGAATGGCGTTTGTCCGACTGCCCGTCCAGCTCGCGCGTGTTGGCGATGATGTCGTCGAGGTTACGCCCCGACAACTTGCCGTAATTATACTTGGCGTTGTACTTCTCCACGTCGAAATAAACCGAGCCGTTCGCCTCGTAGGCGTAGCCGTCGGCGAGGATTTTCTTCACGAACTCGATCTGCTCGATGATGTGTCCCGAAGCATACGGCTCGATCGAAGGGGTCTCGACGTTCAGGGCCTCCATCGCGCGATGGTAACGCTCCGTATAGTAATGCGCCACCTCCATCGGTTCGAGTTGTTCGAGCCGGGCCTTTTTGGCGATCTTATCCTCGCCCTCGTCGGCGTCGTGCTCCAGGTGGCCCACGTCGGTCACGTTGCGCACGTAACGCACCTTGTAGCCCGAGGCTTTGAGGTAACGGAACAGGAGGTCGAACGTCACGGCCGGGCGGGCGTGGCCCAGATGCGGGTCGCCGTAGACCGTGGGACCGCAGACATACATGCCGACGCGGCCCGGAACAAGGGGTTCGAACGCCTCCTTGCGGCGGGTGAGCGTATTGTAAAGTACGAGTTTGGAATTCATATCGTTATCGGTTATAATCGTTTCGAACGGGTAAAGTTACGACTTTTTCGGCAAACAACAGCCGTTTCGGGCCTAAAAATCGAGCAGGCGAAAACGTTCGCGCACCTCGGGCATCGGCATCGGCTCCTCGTAGTGCCACCACTCGCGGCGGTAGGGAACCAACCCGGCTTCGCGCATCACCGATTTCAGGAGTGCGCGGTTGCGGGCCGCCACGGCCGTAATCTTCCCCGCGGCGACCAGCGCGGCCTCGTTCCCGGTGTGGGCCTCCTCGCCGAAGAAATCGACCGGCGTACCCATGTCGGCCTCGCGCCCCGAGGCGTCGAGCAGCGTCACGTCGACCGCCACGCCGTAGTTGTGCCGTCCCCCGCGGGCGCCGTTGGCCACATAGACCTGGTTCGGGGTCCCCTCGACCAGGCTGTACATCAGCCGCTGGACGCTGATCGGGCGCGCCGCATCGCACACCAGCAGCCGCCAGCCGGGTTTCCGCTGACGCAGCAGTTTCTGCGCCCGGACCACCTTCGCGGCGAAATGCGGCAGCAGGTAGGCCGTTTCGAGGTCGCCGTAAACGTCGCGGCCCATGAAGTTATCGGCCGTCGAGTACATCAGCCGCACGCGCAGCGTCGAATCGGCCCCGAGGAGATCCACCAGCCCCGCGGCCTGCATCTTCCGGTCGAGGTCGCCCTGCGCCTGCACAGCGGCGCAAAACAGCAGGGCGCATGCCGCCAGCAGCAGTTTTCGTGTCATCATTTTTGCAGTATATCGGGTGCAAAGATAGAAAAAAAGCCGGGCGGGTGCAAAACCCGATTGCCTCGACTTTCCGACAAATAAAAGTATCGTAACTACACGAAAGATAAGAAATATACCCCCACTCTGCATGACAAATGAGGAAATTATCGTACCTTTATACCGATTATATGAAATTTCAAGACTTACGACTCTCCGAGCCGCTGTTACGCGCCATCGGAGAAAAGGGGTACACGGATCCGACCCCCATTCAGCAACAAGCTATTCCTCCCGTACTCGAAGGCCGCGACCTGCAGGGCTGCGCCCAGACCGGAACGGGTAAGACCGCAGCCTTCACGCTGCCTATCCTCCAACTGCTCAACGCCCAGCCCCCGACCAAAGGACGCCGCGAAATCCGCGCCCTGGTGCTCACGCCGACGCGCGAACTGGCCATCCAGATCGACGAATGCTGCCGTGACTACGCCCGCTACACCCCGATCCGCCACTGCGTGATCTTCGGCGGCGTCAACCAGCGCCCGCAGGTCGATACGCTCCAGAAGGGCGTGGACCTGCTCATAGCCACCCCGGGCCGCCTGCTCGACCTGATCGGACAAGGCTACGTGAAACTCGACACGATCCGGTTCTTCGTCCTCGACGAGGCCGACCGCATGCTCGACATGGGCTTTATCCACGACATCCGGCGCATCCTGCCGCTGCTGCCCGCACAACGCCAGACGCTCTTCTTCTCGGCCACGATGCCCGAGTCGATCGCCGCGCTGGCTGCGAAAATCCTCCACGACCCGGTGCTGGTCACCGTCACGCCCCCGGCTTCGGTGGTCGAGACCATCTCGCAGACAGTCTACTTCGCCGAGAAAAGCGAGAAAAGCGACCTGCTGATCGACCTGCTCGGGAAGTCGGACGCCGACCAGGTGCTGGTCTTCACACGCACCAAGCACGGCGCGGACAAGCTGGCCCGCATCCTGAACAAAGCCGGGATCAAGTCGAGCGCCATCCACGGCAACAAGTCGCAGAACGCCCGCGTGAAAGCCATGAACGACTTCAAGACGGGCGAATGCAGAGTACTGATAGCCACCGACATCGCCGCCCGAGGCATCGACATCAGCCAGTTGCCGCTGGTGATCAACTACGAACTGCCGGAGGTCCCCGAAACCTACGTCCACCGCATCGGCCGCACGGGCCGCGCGGGTTACGAAGGTGCAGCGTGGTCGTTCTGCTCGGAAGACGAGTTCGACTACCTGAAGGATATCCAGAAGCTCACCGGGCTGATCATCCCCACAGCGGGCCCCGTCCCGGAATTCGCCGCCCGTCAGGCTGCCGCCCCGGCGCGCAAATCCGCCCCGAAGGCTGCGCAGAAACCGGCCCGCAGCGCAGAACAGCGGCCCGCGCAACGGCCTTCCCGCAATGCAGAACCCAAACCGGCCCGCACTCCGGAGCCGAAGCAGGCGCAGGATGCCGCCGAACCGGCCTCGCGTTCGTCGCGTTCCCGCCGCAGACGCGGCACACGCCCGGCACCGGGAACCCCCATCCAGCCGGCGGAAAAAACCGCAGCCGACACGTCCCGCAAGCAGGACCGGAAGCAAGGTTCCGGCAACTCCGCCAAGCCCGCCGCATCGGGCCGCAAACCGGAAGCAAAGGGCGCCCCGGCATCGGAAAACACCCCGAAAACCAACTCTTCACGCCGCCGCAAGCGCCGTCCCGAAGGCTCCGGCAATCCGGCCAAACAGGCTACGGCGAAAGCGCCCGAAGCCCCGGCCCCGACGGAGAAAAAGCAGAGTTGGTGGCACAAATGGCTCTAAAAGAATATTTTTGCGTAATAAGAATTGGAACTGCCGCGTTAAATAATTACTTTTGCGGTTGTCCAAAAATGGAATAAATCCGTTAAACAGACATCCCGGAACACCGATTTTGCCGCAAAGCGGCACTCAAGCCCCTCCCGAGAGCCGTTTAAAAAACGGCTTTCAGAAAGAGATAGCGCAGAGTTGGCTCCGGGGCCTGATACCCATGCCCGCCGAAAAAGCCCGGCTTTTAGCCGGGTGGGGTCAGATTTACAAACGTGGCCAAAGGCCACGGGGACACCGGTATGAAACGACAAAAGCGAACAACATAATTAGGACCGAACTGATATGTACTTTTACAAACGCTGGAACAACATCACGGGCTGGGCGGTTTTCGCCATCGCGGCGATCGTCTACCTGATGACGATGGAACCGGTCTCAAGCCTTTGGGACTGCTCGGAGTTCATCGCAACCTCCTACAAACTCGAAGTGGGACACCCTCCCGGAGCCCCGCTGTTCATGATGCTGGCGCGCCTGGCCACGCTCTTCGCCTTCGGTAACCCCGACTACGTGGGCATCGCCGTCAACGCCATGAACTCGCTGGCCAGCGCCTTCTGCATCCTCTTCCTGTTCTGGACCATCACCCACCTGGCACGCCGCCTGGTGACGCGCAACGGCGAGGAACTCACGAAAGCCAACATCTTCGCCATCCTGGGCGCCGGAGCCGTCGGGGCCCTGGCCTACACCTTCACCGACACGTTCTGGTTCTCGGCCATCGAGGGCGAGGTTTACGCCCTTTCGTCGATGTTCACGGCGCTCGTGGTGTGGCTGATGCTCAAATGGGAGGAGCAGGCCGACGAGCCGCACTCCTCGCGCTGGATCGTGCTGATCGCCTACCTGATGGGCCTCTCGATCGGCGTGCATATCCTCAACCTGCTCTGTATCCCGGCGTTGGTCTTCATCTATTACTTCCGCAAGACCAAGGCGGTGACGTGGAAAGGCATCGGCATCTCGACGCTTATTTCCGGGGCGCTGATCATCTTCGTCAACAACTTCATCATCCCCTACACCGTCTGGATCGGGGCGCAGATCGACACGCTGTTCGTCAACACGTTCGGCCTTCCGGTCAACTCGGGCATCACGTTCTTCGCGCTGGCGCTGATCGTCGGCATGGGCTGGGCCACGTGGGTCGCTCACAAACGGGGCCACGTTCTGCTCAACATCATCCTGCTCTCGACGACGATGATCCTCATCGGCTACTCGTCCTACGCATCGGTGACCATCCGCGCTGCGGCCAACCCGCCGATGAACTCCAACAACCCCAACAACCCGCACGCCCTGCTGTCGCTGCTGAACCGCGACCAGTACGGCGACCGCCCGCTGTTGTACGGCGCGCAGTATTCGGCTCCCCCCGAGGGCGTGAAGGAGAAAACGGTGTGGTATCTCGACGAGGACGGCAAGTACAAGACCGCCACGGTGCTCACGGGCTACACCCACTCCCCGGAATTCATGCAGTTGTTCCCCCGCATGTGGAACTACTCGAAGGGCGAGAAAGAATATAAGCAATGGGGCGCTTTCCGCACCAAGACCGAGACGCTGCGCGACGAGAAGGGCGAAATCCGCCGCGACGCCCAGGGCCGTCCGCTGCGCGGCGAGGCGCTCGACTTCGGCCGCAAACGGGCCTATACCGACTCCTACGGCGAAACCCGCACGGTGGTAGAACCGACGTTCGCAGAAAATATCTACTACTTCTTCAACTACCAGCTCTCATACATGTACTGGCGCTATTTCATGTGGAATTTCGTGGGACGCCAGAGCGACATCCAGCCTTCGCGCACGACGATCACCGACGGCAACTGGCTCTCGGGGATCAAGTGGATCGACGAGAAATACGTCGGTCCGCAGGACAACCTGCCGCGCGAAATCGCCGAGAACAAGGGGCGCAACACGTATTATTTCCTCCCCTTCCTGCTGGGTCTGATCGGGCTGATCTACCAGCTCAACCGCGACCAGCGGAACTTCTCGATCGTCATGTGGCTGTTCGTCATGATGGGTATCGCGCTGGTCTTCTATTTCAACACCTCGCCCGGCGAGCCGCGTGAACGCGACTACGTCTATGCGGGTTCGTTCTATGCCTTCTGTATCTGGATCGGCTTCGGGGTGCTGGCCCTGCGCGATTTCGCGGCGTGGATCACCAAGCGCAACAACGTCGCCACGGCAGCCGCAGCCACCGTCGTTTCGATGGCCGTCCCGGCGATCCTGGCGGCCCAGAACTGGGACGACCACGACCGTTCGCACCGCACCATGGCGCGCGACATCGGCTGGAACTACCTGATGTCGACGCTCCCCAACTCGATCATCCTCAACTACGGCGACAACGACACCTTCCCGCTGTGGAACAACCAGGAGGTCTACGGCGTGCGTCCCGACGTGCGGATCATGAACACCTCCTACCTCGGCGGCGAATGGTACATCGACGAGATGAAGACCAAGGCCAACGAGGCCGAGGGCGTGCCCTTCTCGCTGCCCAAGCACAAGTACACCTATAACAATGACATGATCTACGTGACGAACAGCATCGACCGTCCCGTGGAGATCAAGGAGGTGATCGACTTCGTGCGCAGCGACGACCCGCGCAGCAAGGTGAAACTCGCCGACGGCTCGATGGCCGACTACATCCCGGCCAAGCGCATCGCCCTGCCGGTGAACAAGGACAACGCCATCGCTTCGGGCATCGTGGCCGAGAAGGACCGCGACAAGATGGTCGATACGGTGTTCATCAACATCAAGCGCAATTCGCTGGACAAGAACCAGCTGATGATCATCGACATGCTGGCCAACTTCGACTGGAAACGCCCGATCTACATGACGCAGGTCTACATCCTGCAGGACTTCGGGCTGATGGACTACCTCCAGTTCGACGGCTACGCCTACCGGCTCGTGCCGATCCTCACCCCGACGCAGAATCCCTACGAGATCGGACGCATCGACCCCGACTACGCCGCGCCGCTGCTGCGCGACACGTTCCGCTACGGCAACCTCGAAGACCCACGGGTTTATGTCGACTACTTCATCCAGTACAACCTCTCGGCCTCCCACGCCCGCGACGCCTTTGCCCGCGTGGCGAAGGAACTGCTGCGGCAAAACCGCGTGGAAGAGGGCGTCGAACTGCTCGACCTGGGACTGGAACGGATGCCGACTTCGCAGGTGCGCTTTACGGACACCAACACCTACCCGTTCCTGGAGGCATACTATGCCGCCTCGGCCCTGGGTGACAAGGAGGCCGCCGAAAAGGGCGACGCGCTGCTGCGGGAGTATGCCCAGACGCTGATCGAATACATCGAGTACTACCTCCGTTTCGAAGGGGTGCAGGGTGATATGGTCTCGGGCATCATCGACGAGAAACTCGACCAGCTGGGCGACATCTACTACCTGGCCAGCTACGCCAACCGCAAGGATGTGATCGCCGAGCTCAACGACTATTACCGCTCGCTGGGTGTCTCGGAAGAGAACCTCATCGACGTGGGCGACAAGCGCCAGCAGCCCGACTCGGCGCTGCTGCCCGCCGCGAAATAACCGGAAGTAACATCCGTAACATTCGTAACGCTGTAACAGGGGTGTGTTACAGCGTTACGGATGTTACTGCATTGCAGGCCGGGCGCAGAACCGGACAGTCAGCGTGCCGACAGTCCTTTCGCCCTTAAATCCGGCGTCTTACGCCGGGCGGGGCATTTTTTACGACTTTTTTAGTATATTTGCAGCATAGCCACATTAATCCGTTTTTCACGAATCCAAACCCTGAACTTATGCCGCTTTTCATTCCGGAAGATTATACCGCCAAACTCGCTCCCGAAACGATGGAGCAGGCCATCAGTTACCTCAAGGAGATTTTCCCCGACATGCTCGCCCGCAGCCTCCGCCTGCGCCGCGTCACAGCCCCGCTCTTCGTACTTTCGGGCACGGGCATCAACGACGACCTCAACGGCGTGGAACGGGCCGTATCGTTCCCGATCCTCGATCTGGGCGACCGCCGGGCCGAAGTGGTGCACTCGCTGGCCAAATGGAAACGCATGAAGCTCGGAGCCTACAAGATCGCTCCGGGATACGGACTTTATACCGACATGAACGCCATCCGCGCCGACGAGGAGTTGGACAACATCCACTCGCTCTACGTCGACCAGTGGGACTGGGAGCGCACGGTGCGGCCTGAGGAGCGCAACCTCGACTTCCTGAAAGGGGTTGTCGAAACGATCTACAAGGCGATGAAGGCCGTCGAAGAGGAGGTTTACGAACTCTACCCGCATATTACGCCGATCCTGCCCGAACAGATCACCTTCATCCAGGCCGAAGAACTGTTGCAGGAGTTCCCCGCCCTCACCCCCAAGGAGCGCGAACAGGCCGCAGCCCGGAAATACGGCGCAATCTTCCTCATCGGCATCGGCGCCGAGTTGTCGAACGGCGAACGTCACGACGGACGCGCCCCGGACTACGACGACTGGAGCACCCCGACCGAGAAGGGCTACAAGGGGCTCAACGGCGACATCATCGTATGGAATCCGGTTCTCGAAAGCGCCCTCGAACTGTCGAGCATGGGCATCCGTGTCGACAGCGAGGCCCTCGAACGCCAGCTTGCCATCTGCGGCTGCCCCGAGCGCCGCGAAATGGAGTTCCACCGCATGCTGCTCGAAGGACGGCTTCCGCTCTCGATCGGCGGCGGCATCGGACAGTCGCGCCTCTGCATGTTCTACCTACGCTGCGCCCATATCGGCGAGGTACAGGTGAGCATCTGGCCCGAAAAGATGATCGCCGAGTGCGCCGCCCACGGCATCTATTTAAAATAGAACGAGGTGTCCCCGGCTGCTATCCGGCGATTCCCTGCATCGAAAAAAGAAACTCCCGCATCTTCCGATGCGGGATTTCTTTGATGATAACCACACTATTTCCCCGTTGCCGGCTGGTCGGGAGTTTTGTTGTCCTTCTTATTCTTGTTGTACAGGAAACGCTTGATCTTGTGCGTCGGGGTCTTGGCGAAGTCGTCCTTCTCCTCAACGACCTCCGAGATGCGCGAGAACCGGTTGACCTTGGCATTCACAAAATCCATGATCTCCTTTTTGAGTTGCTCGGTTTTGGCCTCCCAAGCCTCTTTCTTGCCTTCCCACTCCTCACGCCAGTCGTCGATCATCGACTCGATCTCCTCGCGGTTGAAGTGTACCAGAGCGATCAGACGCCCCTCCTGCTCCGTGACGATCGAATCGGCAATGCAGACGTGCGAATTGAGCACCGTCTCGATGTCCTCGGGATAGATATTTTCGCCCCCGGGACCTACGATCATGTTCTTCAGGCGGCCCTTGATGTAGAGCCAACCGTCCTTGTCGAATTCGCCGAGGTCGCCCGTGCGGAACCAGCCGTCGGCCGTGAATACCTCTTTCGTCGCCTCGGGATTCTTGAAATAGCCCACCATGGCGCTCGGCGTGAGGGCCACGATCTCACCCTGCCGGGTTTCGGGGTTGATATTCTCCAGCCGCAGCTGCACGCCCGGGGCCTGGGGGCCCGTCGAGCCGAGCCGCACCATCGAGGGGGCTGCGCCGGCCAGCAGGGGCGCAGTCTCGGTCAGGCCGTAACCGATGGCATAGGGAACGCGGGCTTCGAGCAGGAATTTCTCCGCCCCGCCATCGAGCTTCGCACCTCCGATTCCGAGGAAACGCAGGCGGCCGCCGAAGAGTTTCATCAGCTTCTTGCCTGCAACGCGGTGGAGGTAACGGCGCATGAACCCGATCTTATAGAGCGTGCGCCAGAATCCGTTGGAATTGAACTTGGCAAGCACCTGGTGGCGGTAGATTTTCTCGATGATCAGCGGCACGATCAGCATCACCGTAGGGCGGATGGCGCGCAGCGCGGGCATCAGCGCTGAGGCCGTAGGCGGACGGTCGAGGTAGACGACCCGCGCGCCCATCGAGAAGGGATAGATCATGCCGATCGAACACTCGTAGGTGTGCGACAGAGGCAGCACCGAAAGGAACGTGTCGTCGCCGTCGACCGGGAAGATCGAGGACGAAATATCGACCTGGGCGCACAGCGCCGCATGGGTCAGCATCACCCCCTTGGGTTTGGACGTAGTGCCCGAAGTATAGATGATCACGGCGATGTCCTGCGGTTGGGGAATGCCCATTGAGCCTTCCTCTTTGACGCGCTGTGAAATGACGCCGAGATTTTTGGTACGAACCACCACGTTCAGCCGTTCGATGGTCTGTTTCGAGAGTTTCGTGAAGAGTTTGTCCGATACGAGGAGCGCCTTCGACTCCGAATGTTCGATGATCATGTCCAGCTCCTCGCCCGAAAAGTCGGGAAGGATCGGCACGGCCACCATGCCCGCCGCCGTGACGGCGAAATAACAAACGCCCCAGTTGGGCATGTTGCTGCTCAGCAGGGCCACCTTGTCCCCGGCGCGAAGCCCCGCCCCGGTCAGGATTTCCTGCACTTTGGCAATACGACTTCCCACCTCGGCATAAGTCACGTCCTCGCCTTCGTGCATCGCAAAGGCGACTTTCGACGCGAACTTCTCCACGCTGTTGCGAGCCAGTTCGTACAGTGTATTGATAGTCATCATGTGTTCTTTTTTAACTACGTTTCAATAACGCGAAAGTTTGGGGCGAAATTACGAATTTCCGGTTAAAAAACACTATTTTTGGCGTAAATTATCAATATGCTCGACCATCTGCACATCAAAAAACTTGCCGTCGATGCGGGATTCGACCTCTGCGGCATCGCGCCGTGCCGCCACCTGGCTGAGAACGAAGCGCATTTCCGCGAGTGGCTTTCGAACGGATACCAGTCGTCGCTGGACTACATGGAACGCAACGCAGAAAAGCGTTTCGACCCGCGCCTGCTGGTCGAACATGCCCGCACGGCAGTGGTCTGTGCCGTGAGTTACAAGAACCGCATCAGCGAGGGTTATCCCCCGCAGCACCGGGCAAAAATAGCCTCCTACGCCTGTACGACCGATTATCATACAACCATCCGGGCGATGCTCACTGAGATGCTCGACGCCCTGCTGGCCTCCTATCCCGGACTCACGGGCCGCGCCTTCGTCGACACCGCGCCGCTGGCCGAGAAGCAACTGGCCGTGGAGGCCGGATTGGGCTGGGTCGGACGCCAGTCGCTGCTCGTGACGCCCCGTTTCGGGACGTTCGTCCTGCTGGGCGAACTGATCCTGACCGACGAAACGGATGTCTACGACACCCCGATCCGGGCATCGCGCTGCGGAACCTGCCACAACTGCATCGACAACTGCCCCACAGGGGCCGTCACGCCCAACTGGACGATCGACGCAGGCCGCTGCATTTCGTGCCACACGATCGAGAAGGAACCCGCCACCGGAATCGGCCTCCACGGCTGGATTTTCGGCTGCGACTGCTGCCAGAACACCTGCCCTTTCAATACCAAAACCCCGCTGCACCGCAACAAGGCCTTCGACCCTGTTTTCGACCCGCTGTCGATGGATGCCACGACATGGCTCGGGATGGATGACGCAGCCTTCGAGGCCCTCTGCGGCCGCACACCGCTGACGCGCAGCGGCCTCGACCGCATCCGGCGCAACGTCAGGGAGTAGTCAGGTTGCGCATGCAGCGCACCGGAAGCCCGAATCCCCGCGGGTCTGAAACGCGCTGGTAAACGTTCGCCTCCGTCAGCCCGAACACCCAGGCTCCGAACGTATCGGCCGGCGCCGGGGAACTCGACCAGTAATAGCCCGAGGGCGTGAATACGAACAGCCCGAATTCGTCGTACCGGAATCCCACACCGGGATAATAGGTCGCGTCGATACCGTTGTAGAGAAAATTCCACCCCTGTACGAACGGCCCCTGCGTGCGAACCTCGCCGCTGGCGACCGTCGCCGTTGCGCCCGTCTTGGTGAAGGCCGTGAACGCATAGGGATGCGGCATGACCCACCCCGGAGGACAGGGATCGAACAGCGTCTTGACGGTCTTCTGCCCGACCTGATACCCCGTGGGGTTGCCCCATAGTTCGTCGTTGCGGAACATGGGACCGTTGCCCTTGCCGGCCCCGTAATACCAGTCGTAGGAACTCCCGTCGGTCGTGGTGACGAAGATGTCGGGATGGGCCACGGCGTAATGCGTATTGCCCGTGTAACCGGCATACTGCCCCACGGCTCCCGTCGAAACCACCGGTTTGCGGTAAGTGATGTAGGTCTGCGGCACATCCTGCGCATCGAAGACCACCTTTCCCCACGGGAAGGGGTCCTTGCGGCCCCACTGGTAGAGCGGCGCCCGGAACGAACGGGCGTAGGCCCCGTCCTCCTTGTAGATCGCCCCCAGGTTGCGGTCCATCATCTGCACCGATCCCGAACCGTAATCGGCCTCATAGTCGGCCGAGAGTACATAGGTCTCGGCAAGCGCGGTCAGCGCGGCGTTGTCCGCATCGGTGATCCAGATGTGCCAGCTCCACAGCGCTTCGTCCGACGACGCATCGGCATAAAGTCCGATGACGGCGTTGCCGCCCAGCAACGTGGGACGCGTCGTCAGCGTGAACCAGATTTTCCCATCTTCGACGCGCACGCTCACCGGGTCGATCAGGTGGGGATTGCTCTGCCACAGCAGACGCGCCGCCGTACCCGACAGCGAAGCCGAAAGCGTGCGCCCTTCGTAACGCTGCACCGCCTCGGCAAGGGCCTGCGAAATCGCCCCGTTTCCGGCGACCGTAGCGTCGAACGAATACTCCTGCCCCGCCAGCGAGGCGATATAACAATTCGCCCGGGGACCGTTGCCCGACAGGTCCACCGCAGGCTGCGGAGCCGTGCCCGAAGCGACGGCCTGCGTGATGACCTTCATCTGGGCTGCACCGATCACCAGTCCCGGACGGGTGTAGGTCGCCGTATAGCCGTCCGAGGTCCGCACCACGACGTAGACCTTCCCGCCGCCGTGCGAATAATCCGCCGGATTGACCGTCAGATAGGCTTTCACCGGTTCGCTCCCGAGCACCGGGGCTTCCGTAAATCCGAGGCGGCAGTAATTGATCTGCGCCGAGCCGCCCGTATAGGCCGCCGTGTTGTTGCCCGAAGCGGCTGTGAGGTCGAACGTAAACGGCCCGGTCATGTTGGACATCTCCCCGAGGTTACCCGCCGAATCGACCGTCGCGGCGTCCGTACAGTAGAGCGTCACCTCCGAGAGTTGTTTCCCGGCCATCGTCCCCGACCCCGTCAGGTCTACCTCGATCACCGCAAAGGCGTGACGGAATGCCAGCGCCGGGAAATCGCCCGTCGTGCTCCCGACAGCCCCCGCCACCAGGAAATCCGAGTCGCCCAGGTGCGACGAATCGCCCGCAGCAACCTGCACCTGGGAGGTTCCCAGCGTAAAAGTCACTGCCGAAGCGTCGTCCGACGCCTGCTCCGACCAGGGATAATAGGCATAAAGCGTGTAGCCCGAAGCGCCTTCCGAGAGGGTGATCTCACCGCTGAACGTACCGTTTGCCGCAGCCTCCGTACCCTCGAACGTCAGCGGGGCATTGACCGTGGTGAACGTATCCCCGCTTTTGACATAAATCCCGATCCGGTCGCCGGGCGTCCAGAGGACGTTGTAACCGTCGGGAGCCAGTTCCGTGCGGGTCGAGGGGACCGCCGCCGCAATCCGGATGCTGCGGGTGAGCGTCTTCGGCGGAACCGGGTCCCCGGTCCTGTCGGCGGTACAGGCGCACAGCAGCCCGCATCCGGCCATCGCCGCAATCACAAACCTATTCATCCCAGTCCTCCCGGTCGAAACCTTCGACCCCGCCGTCTACGGTCGAGGCGGCGAATCCGCGCTCAATGCGCACCTCCACAGCCTCGGCCTCCGGCCGCAAATATGTTTCCTTTTCCATCGTTAAGAATCGTTAAACGTCGGAAAAGGAAGCACATACCGTACCAAACCGCCATTCACCGCCGGGCACGAAAAAGCGGACCCCACAGGGAGTCCGCTTTCAGTTCTCTTCGGTCACCGGCCTAAGACACCGGCTTCAGGGGCGAAAGGATTGCCGTAGCGCGTTCCATCCGGTTCCGCACCCCGGTCCCGACTATTTCGTCAGCTCGGCCAGCGCAGCTTTCGCGTTCTCGGCAGCCGGTCCGGCAGTCACCTTCCGGAAGGCTTCGATGGCCTGCGGCTTCATCTCCTTGGCGTTGTAAGCAGCGCCCAGCAGGTAGTACATCAGGCTCTTGTCGGCTTCGTCGGTCTGCACGTCGGCAGCGGCCTGGCCCAGTTCAATCACCTTGTTGTAGTCCTTCTTGTTGGCATAAGCCTGCAGACGCACGTTCTGGAACAGCGCGCTCGCGGGATTCTTCTCCAACTGCACGTCAGCCATGGCGATAATGCCGTCGAAATCGCCGGCGCCCTGCAATGCAGCCACCTTGTTATTGGTGTAGAGGGCCATCATCTCCTTGGCCTTGGCAGCATCCTCGGCATACTTGGGGTGCGTCTTGGCAGCGACAGCCTCGTAAATCTCCATACCCTTCTCGTATTCGCCCATCTCGCAGTAGCTCATGGCGAGATTCAGCGCCATGCCCGTGTTGTCCGGGTCGGCCTTATAGCCCTTCTCGAACACGCCTGCAGCGGTCGTGTAATCCTTGTTGTTGAAAGCCTCACCACCCTGGATCTGGTAGATCTTGGCTACCCAGCCATTGGCTTTGGCCATCTGGCTCATGTCGCCGTAAAGTTCGGCCAGCTCAGCCGACTTGGTGAAATTCTTCAGCGCCGCGTCGTAATTTTTGGTCCGGACGGCACCGCCGCCCATCATGAAGTAGCACACGGGAAGCGTCTTTTTGGCGGTGGCCACCTGCGATGCAGCCTCCTCGTTGTCCAGGCCCTGCTCGATCACCTGCTCGAACTTCGCGGCTGCGCCGGCAAAATCCTTGGCGTTGTAGGCAGCGCCCGCTTCGTTGTAGATTGCTGTAACGTCCTGCGCCGAGAGCGACATCGCCGCAAACAGCACGATTACCAGTACAAATAATTTTTTCATGATTCTCCTATACGTTTTTTTAGTTTTCGGTTCATGCACCCCGCACCCGGAATGCGTTGGATGCAAAAGTATAAAAAAAATTCCTTTTTTACCAAATCTATCCGCGTAAACCCGCGAAAAAACTGCTCATCAAAGCCTCGCACTCCTCACGAAGCACACCCCGTGCCACGGTGGTTTTGGGGTGAAATACCGCCTCGGAATAGCGCCTGTAACCCTTCTTGGGATCGTCCGCGCCCCACACCACGCGGCTCACCTGCGCCCATCCGATCGCCCCGGCACACATGATGCACGGTTCGACCGTGACGTATAACGTGCAGTTTTGCAGGTACTTGCCCCCGAGCGTCGAGGCTGCGGCCGTCAGGGCCTGCATCTCGGCATGGGCCGTCGGGTCGGCAAGGGTTTCGACGAGGTTGTGGCCCCGTCCGATCACCGCACCGTCGGCCACGACGACCGCCCCGATGGGGACCTCCTGTTGTTTTAACGCTTTTTGCGCCTCGTTTAGTGCCAGGCGCATGAATTTTTCGTCGGTTTGCTGCTGTTCCATGCGGATCGTTTTCGGCAAAAATAAACATTTTTTCCGAGGAACGCACCTCTTTATCCTTCGAAACCGCCCCGGGACTACCGTAATACGGTTTATTTCGATTCAAAACAACATTTCCGCCCAAAAGAAGAAAATCAAAATTAAAAAATTACTTGCATTCTACATCATAATTTCTATATTTGCATATGGAATAGTCCACAAAACCTTTAAATTCAACTCTATTCGACGAAAAGACATTTTAAAACCCAAACCTAACCAGAACACAGGATCACTACATTTCGAAACTTCAGAAATTACTAACCAGAACTTTATTAAAACCATTATGGAAGAAACTCGCCAAAAAGCACATGGGAACAGGCATTTTCCGGCAATCGTGCGATTCATTGCCGTCCTGCTGCTGTCCGGAATTCTGCCTTACATGTGGGGGGGGGAAATCTATCCGCCCAGATCCGCGGCATCTATGTAACGATAGATGTAACCAATGCAAGCCTCAGGGAGGTACTCGAATCGATCGAGTCGCAGAGCGAACTGCGGTTCACCTATCCCGATGAGGTAAAACCGATCCTGACCAAGGTCGTCACAGTCAGGGAGAAAAACGTAAGCGCAAACAAAATTCTCGACCAGATTCTGCCCGGCGTCGGCCTGCAGTACTCGGTCAGCGGCACCCAGGTCCGCATCCACCAGGCCACCAGCGGTTCACGCGATGTCGCCCGGACAGTCAGCGGCACGGTCATCTCCGGAACCGATAATTCCCCGCTCGTGGGCGTCATGGTCTACGTCGAAGGGACCACAGCCGGAACGATCACCAACGGCGACGGTTCGTACACCTTCACCATTCCCGCCAAATCCAAATATGTAACCTTCTCGTACGTCGGCTTCGACACAAAGAAGCTCCACGTCGAGGATACCGAGCTGTTCAAGCTCGTCTCGCTCGCCGAACAGAACAACACGCTCGACGAGGTCGTGGTCATCGGCTACGGCACGCAGAAAAAGGAGTCGATGGTATCGTCGATCACCTCCGTCAAACCCTCCGACCTGAACATCACGTCGAGTTCGCTGACCACGGCGTTCGCCGGCAACATCGCCGGCGTGATCGCACGCCAGACCACCGGTGAGCCGGGCTACGACAGCGCCGCGTTCTACGTCCGCGGTATCTCGACCTTCGGTTCGAGCAACTCCCCGCTGATCATCCTCGACGGCGTGGAGGTGCTGAGCAACATGCTCAACAACCTGCCTCCCGAATCCATCGAGTCGTTCTCGGTGCTCAAGGACGCCGCCGCAACGGCCGTCTACGGTTCGCGCGGAGCGAACGGCGTAATCCTGATCAACACCAAAAACGGCCGTAACTCGGAGAAGATGAGCGTCTCGGTCCGCCTGGAAAACACCTTCTCGATGCCGACGATGGTGCAGGACGTTGCCGACGGCGTGACCTACATGCAACTCTACAACGAAGCCGTTTTCAACACGGCCAAGGAGACCGGAACGCTCCACACCTACCAGCCGTTCTATTCGGCCGACAAGATCAACGGAACCAAAGCGGGCCTCAACAAGTACATCTACCCCAACAACGACTGGTACGACCTGCTGTTCAAGGATTTCACGGTCAATCAGAACCTGAACCTCAACATCAGCGGCGGCGGCCGGAAAGTCAACTATTTCCTCAACGCCGCGGTTTCGAACGAGAACGGTATCATCGCCGACATCGAGCAGAACCCCTATGACGTGAAGATGAACCACCAGAAATACATCTTCCAGAGCAACGTCAGCGCCAACATCACCAAGACAACGACCGTCGGCATCAAGGTCAACGCCCAGCTGGAGTACAACACCCGCCCGATGGAGGACATCAGCAACCTGTTCTACTACTCGATGCGCGCCAACCCGGTGCGTTTTCCGGCCACGCTTCCGGCCGAGGAGGGCGACACGTTCGTCCGCTACGGCAACAACGCCTCGTGGGACACCGGCGCCATCGACCTCAACCCGCTGGCCCTGCTCTCCCGCGGCTACGGCAAACGCTACTACTCCTACATGACGACGGCCTTTACGCTGGACCAGAAGCTGGACTTCGTGACCAAAGGCCTGAGCGCCAACTTCACGGCCTCGTTCTACAACTACACCTATTCGGCGACCTACCGTACGGCGACCCCCTACTACTTCAAGGTCGAGGACGGCAGTTCGATAAATCCCGACGGATCGGCCAACCTCGTCACCAACTCGATCGGCGATACGGGTACGACCTACCTGACCAGCACCGACGGCAACGGCGGCCACCGTCGCTATGCGCTGCAATTCTCGCTCAACTACGCCCGCAAGTTCGGCAAGCACGACGTGGGCGCCATGTTTGTCTACCGCCAGAACGAAAAGAAGAACAACATCGCCGGATCGAGCGAGGAAAACCTGCTGCCCTACCGCGAACAGGGCATGGCGGGCCGCGCGACCTACGGATTCGACAACCGTTACCTGTTCGAGGCCAGCTTCGGCTACAACGGTTCGGAGAACTTCGCTCCCGGCAAGCGCTGGGGCTTCTTCCCCTCGGCGGCGGCCGGCTGGGTGATCTCGAACGAATCGTTCTGGGACGGCATCCGGCAGACGGTCAACAACCTGAAGATCCGCGCATCGTACGGTCTGGCAGGTAACGACGCCCTGAGCGAGCGCTTCCCCTACCGGTCGATCGTGGCCATGGGCGAAGAATCGGGATTCTACTACAACTGGAACACCCAGGGCAAAGGCCCGAAAATCACCACCTACGGCAACCCCAACGCGACGTGGGAGGAGGCCAAGAAATTCGACATCGGCCTCGAACTGGGGCTGTTCAACGAACTGAGCATCGAGGCCGCCTATTTCACCGAGGACCGTACGGGCATCTTCATGCGGCGCACCTCGCTGCCTTCGTCGACCGGCCTGCTGGGCGTCACGCCCTACGGCAACATCGGCCGCGTGAAGTCGCACGGTCTCGACCTTTCGGCCATCTACAACAAGCGGTTCAACAAAGATTGGTCGCTGAGCCTGCGCGGAACGTTCACCTTCTCGCGTAACGAAGTGATCGAGAAGGACGAGGGCGACCTGATGTACGACTACATGTCGGTCGTAGGCCATCCGGTCAACGCCATCACGGGCACACTGATCGCCGACGGCCTGTTCACCTCGCAGGAGGAGATCGACAACTCGCCCAAGCAACAGTTCGGCAACTATACGGTCGGCGACATCAAGTACCGCGACCTGAACGGCGACGGCATCGTCGACGGCAACGACGTGACGACGGCCGGCAGCCCGACCATCCCCGAAATCCAGTATGGCTTCGGCGCGACGGTAAAATGGCGCAACTTCGACTTCTCGTTCATGTTCCAGGGCGCCGCCAACGTGTCGCTGCGGATGTACAACATGCACCCGTTCTGCGACGCCTCGCACTTCGGCTACGGCATCACGCAGTACATCGCCGACAACCACTGGTCGGAGGATAACAACCGCGCCGACGCGGCCTATCCGCGCCTGACCTCGCAGATGAGCTCGAACAACACCCAGAGCTCGACCTACTACATCCGCGACGGCAAATACCTGCGCCTGAAGACCCTGGAGTTGGGCTACACCATCAAGAAGTTCCGCGTGTACCTGTCGGGCAATAACCTCTTCGTCATCTCCCCGTTCGACTTCTGGGATCCCGAGAAG
>JAEZTA010000045.1 GCA_023443765.1 Bacteroidota bacterium
TCGCTGCCCAGGTTGGTGAGGTCGCCGCCGAAGATCACGATGTCGCACGGCGAGGCGTTGATTTCGTCCACCGCGACGCGGAACAGCGAATCCTGCACGTTGCCGGGCGTCACGTGGATGTCGGTCAGGAAAGCGACGCGGAGCGTGTCGCAGGGAAGGGTTGCAGCAGTTGCAGTTGAAAATGCAGTCGTTGACCACAACACACTAAAGCACAGTAGGATTTTAAGGCATTTCATGGGTTTAGGGTAGTTTTATTGTTGCAAGGTACAAAATTCGGCGGGAAAAAACTATCTTTGTGTCGCAAAAAAACAGGGACTTATCCCCGATCGTTTATGATAAGCGACACCCGTATTTTGGTTGTCAATTCGGTCGCATGCGATAAGTCCCCTCCGAGGAGGGGATTTAGGGGAGGGTCAGACTTGCAAATGCAGCCAAAGGGCGCAGGTGATCGACCATGAGACCGATTAAACGATACTATAACTTAAACTACATGCTGATATGAAAACCATTCTTCTTCTGGGTTCCGGCGAACTGGGCAAGGAGTTCGTGATTGCGGCACAGCGGTTGGGTCAGACCGTCGTGGCATGCGACAAGTATGCGGGCGCTCCCGCTATGCAGGTGGCCGATGCGTGTGAGGTGTTCGACATGCTCGACGGCGATGCATTGGCCGCTGCGGTCGAAAAGCACCGTCCCGACATCATCGTCCCCGAGATCGAGGCCATCCGTACCGAGCGGCTCTACGATTTCGAGCGCGCCGGCATCCAGGTCGTCCCGAGCGCCCGGGCCGTGAATTTTACCATGAACCGCAAGGCCATCCGCGACCTCGCGGCCAGGGAACTGGGGTTAAAAACGGCAAAATACTTCTACGCCACGTCGTTCGAAGAACTGCGCGAGGCCGCCGCAAAGATCGGCTTCCCGTGCGTGGTGAAGCCGCTGATGTCATCCTCGGGCAAAGGCCAGTCGCTGGTGATGGGTCCCGACGAACTGGAACATGCCTGGCATTACGGCTGTGAAGGCTCGCGCGGCGACATCCGCGAACTTATCATCGAGGAGTTCATCCGCTTCGACAGCGAGATCACGCTGCTGACCGTCACCCAGAAGAACGGCCCGACGCTTTTCTGTCCGCCGATCGGCCATGTGCAGAAGGGCGGCGACTACCGCGAGAGTTTCCAGTCGCCCGAAGTCGCTCCCGAGCACCTCGCTGAGGCGCAGCGCATGGCTGCCGCCGTCACCGAAGCCCTCACCGGGGCTGGTCTGTGGGGCGTGGAGTTCTTCCTGAGCCACGACAATGGGGTCTACTTTTCCGAGTTGTCGCCCCGCCCGCACGACACGGGCATGGTGACACTGGCCGGGACGCAGAACCTCAATGAATTCGAGCTTCACCTGCGGGCCGTGCTGGGGATTCCGATTCCGGCGGTCACCTTCGAACGTATGGGTGCCAGCGCCGTGATCCTCTCGACCGTGCAGACCGCAACGCCGCATTACGAGGGCGTAGGGGAGGCCGTCGCCGACAACCCGCGCACCGACATCCGCATCTTCGGCAAACCCTCGGCGCGCGTAAACCGCCGCATGGGCGTCGTCGTGGGTTACGAGCCCCACGGCAGTAGCCTCGAAGCTCTGCGCGATCGGGTGAAGGCCGCCGCCGCAAAAGTCATTGTTAAAGAGTAAAACCGATATGACTATGAAAAAGTATGCAATTATTTCGACCGAGAAAGGGGTGATGAAAGCCGAGCTGTATGCTGACGAGACCCCCGGAACCGTGGCTAACTTCGTCGAGTTGGCCGGGCATAATTTCTACGACGGACTGACCTTTCACCGCGTGATTCCCGACTTCGTGATCCAGGGCGGCTGCCCCAAGGGCGACGGCACGGGAGGTCCGGGTTACAAGATCAAGTGCGAAACCTCAGCCCCGCGTCAGCGTCATGACCGCGGCGTGCTGTCGATGGCCCACGCGGGACGCGACACGGGCGGCTCGCAGTTCTTCATCTGCCACTGCCGTGAGAATACGCAGCACCTCGACGGCCGCCATACCTGCTTCGGGCAGGTGATTGAAGGACTGGACGTGATCGACGACATCCGCCCGGGCGACAAGATCCTTTCGATCCGCATCGTCGAAGAGTAGCCCCAATTCCCCAAACTTAAAACCCATGTCTGCGACTTCAACCGGCTACCTCGCCTCGAAACCCCGCTACGAAATCCTCGACGGATTGCGCGGCGTGGCGGCGATGATCGTGGTAGCCTTCCACCTGTTCGAAACCTATTCCAAAGGTCCTGCCTACCAGATTCTCAACCACGGCTACCTGGCCGTCGACTTCTTTTTCGTCCTCTCAGGCTTCGTAATCGGCTATGCCTACGACGACCGCTGGAACAAGATGTCCCTCAAGGGCTTCTTCAAACGCCGCCTCGTGCGCCTGCACCCGATGGTCATCATGGGATCGGTCGTCGGGGCGCTGTTTTTCTATTTTGGGGCCGGAGCTTTCCCGATGATCGCCGATGTGGCGTGGTGGAAGGTGCTGCTGATCTGCCTGCTGGGTTGTACGATGCTGCCCGCGCTGCCGTCGTGGGACATCCGCGGCTGGGGCGAAACCAACCCGCTGAACGGACCCGCGTGGACGTTGCTCTACGAGTATATCGCCAATATCCTCTATGCGCTCGTCATCCGCCACTTCCCGAAATTCGTGCTGGGGCTGTTCGTGGCCGCTGCTGCGGTCCTGACACTCGACCTTACCTTGAACCTCGACCTGTTCGGCATGCTTCCCGCCGACCGTGCCACGGCCTACACCGTCATCGGCGGCTGGAGCGTCACGCCGACACAAATCTACATCGGCTTCTCGCGCCTGCTCTATCCCTTCTTCGCGGGCCTGCTGCTCTCGCGTCTCGGCGCGACGATCCGCATGCGGGGCGGTTTCTGGTGGTGCTCGCTGCTCATTGCGGCAGCCTTGGTGATGCCCCATGTCGGCGACGTTTCCACGCCGTGGATCGACGGTGGCTATCAGGCGCTGGTCATCCTGCTGCTTTTCCCGCTGATCGTTTCGATAGGCGCCGGAAGCCGCGTCTCAGGCACTCGCTCCATTGCCGTCTGCACGTTCCTCGGCGAAATCTCTTTCCCGCTCTACATCACGCACTATCCGCTGGTTTACATGCAGATGTCCTGGGTGGCAAGTAATCCCGAAGCCTCGCTTGGAGCCAATATTTTCGTCAATGTCTCGACATTCCTTGTGGCGGTCGGCATCGCCTGGGCTTGCCTGAAGCTCTACGACCTGCCCGTCCGCGAATGGCTCAAACGCCATTGGCTGATGTCGGCTAAGAAGTCCGTTTAGAGGCGGGTCGTTCACCCGTAACCAACGAAAAACAGCCGCTCCATTCGGGGCGGCTGTTTCTATCTGTACATCGGCGTTTACTTGCCGAAAGCGATCTTGATCTTCTCCGTAGCCTTCTTCAGCAGGGCTTCGGGGCAGCAGAGCGTAATACGGATATAGCCGTTGCCTTCCGATCCGAAGATACCGCCGGGGGTCAGGAACACGTCGGTCTTCTCCATCACCTCGTCCGAGAACGCGAAGCTGTCACCCTTGTAACCTTCGGGCAGCTCGGCCCATACGAACAGACCTGCCTGGTTCTTGCGGTAGCGGCATCCCAGTGCGTCGAGCAACTCGTAAGCCTGCTTCTCGCGGGCGTAGTAGATGCCGTTCAGCTCCTTGAACCACTCCTCGCCCAGCGCCAGCGCCGTATCGGCAGCAGCCTGAATGGGGTAGAACATACCCGAGTCCATGTTCGACTTGAACGTGAGGATCGAGTCGATCCACTCCTTCTTGCCTACCACGACGCCCACACGCCAGCCGGCCATCGAGTGGCCTTTCGACAGTGAGTTCATCTCCAGCGCCACGTCCTTTGCGCCCTCGGCTTCCATGATCGAGATCGGGTGCTCGGCGTTGCGGATGAAGCTGTACGGATTGTCGTGTACGATCAGGATATTGTGCTTGGCGCCGAAGTCGATGATCTTCTGGAACAACTCCATCGAGGGGGTCTGTCCCGTCGGCATGTTGGGGTAGTTGACGAGCATCATCTTCACACCGTCCAGCCCGGCCTTTTCGATCGCATCGAAATCGGGGTAGAAATTGGTCTGCTTGTTCAGCGCGTAGGGGAGCATTTCGCCGCCTGCCAGACGCACGGCTGCCGAATAGGTGGGGTAGCCGGGGTTCGGAACGAGGACTTTGTCGCCTTTATTGAGGAACGTCATGCAGATGTGCATGATACCCTCCTTCGAACCGATCAGCGGCAGCACCTCCGATTTGAAATCCAACTCGGTGCGATACCATTTCTTATACCAGTCAGCAAAAGCCTTGCGCAGGATGGGCTCACCCTGATAAGACATGTATTTGTGCACGTCGGGACGCTGTGCCTCTTTCGCCAGGCGGTCGATCACGGACTGGTGGGGCGGCAGGTCGGGGCTGCCCATGGCCAGTTTTACGATCTGGCGGCCCGTTGCCGCTTCAATCTCGGCGATCTCGCGCAGACGACGCGAAAAATAGTACTCTCCGATGCCGTCCAACCGGTGTGAACGGGCGATGTTGACTGCTTTTGCCATAGTATAAGTTATGTTTGGGATTATGCTTCCGGACAAAGATAGGGAAATAATTAATAAAATTAATAAATCGACCTTAAAAAATGTGCACCATGCATTCCCTGCCGATATTCAAACAATCCGGAATCAATACAGATACCGCTCCATCAACGGCATGAGCAATGCCGTCGCCAATCCCATCAGGGCCATGGCAAGGCCGCTCAAGGCCCCTTCGGCGGCGCCCATCTCGATGGCCCGGGCCGTGCCGATGCCGTGTGCCGCAGCCCCTAGGGCGAATCCCCGCGCCTCGGGATCGCGAACTCCGCAGCGGCGCAGAATCCATTCGCCGAAGATACTGCCGAAAATCCCCACGCAGAAGACCACGACCGACGTTACCGACACATTGCCGCCCAATGGTCCGGCGACCGATACGGCGATCGGCACAGTCACCGACTTGGGGGCTATGGAGTTGAGTATCTGCCGCTCGGTGCCGAACGCCATGGCGATGTACACCACGCTCAGCACACCCACGACACATCCCGCAAGGGTCGCCACACCCACCGGAAGCAGGCTTCCGCGCAGGCGTTCGAGTTGTTCGTAAAGCAGGTATCCCAGCGCCACGACCGACATCCCGAGGGCGAAATTGAGGACGCCCGTTGCATCCAGGTAACGTTCGTAGCTGATCCCTGCGCAGCGCAGGAAGACGATCACGGCGATGAACGTGAGCAATACCGGGTGAAGCAGCGGCAGCCGCGCCCGGCGGTAAATCAGTGCCCCGAGACAGTAGAGACCTACCGTGAGGGTCAGCAGGAAGAGGTCCGAAGAGAAAAATGCGGCGTCAAGCATCGTGGCGGAGGTGTTTAATGTGCCGCAGGCGGGCGCGGCGATTCAGGCTCTGGAATGTTTTGCCGGAGATGATCAGCACGAGAATCGTCGAGACGATTCCCGAGATGACGATGGCCCAGAGGTTTTGTAGAATTACCTGATAAGAGTCCATCAGCCCCACGCCGTAGGGCACGAAGAACAACGCCATGGCTCCCAGCAGGAAACGCGCCGCGGGGCGCACCGTCTCAGCCCGTACCCACTTGAGGCACAACGCCGCGAAGAGCAGAATCATGCCGATGATATTACCTGAAACGTAACCTCCGGTAAGGTGGCTTAACGCATTGCCTATCAGCCAGAAAAATAAGATATAAAAGAGTCCTGCCATAGTCGTGTCCACTTTCGGCGGCAGGTTGTAAACAAACGAAGCCGACTTTACAGCCGGCTCCGGAATCGTGCCGTCGTTTGCGGCGGCAAAGATACGGTTTAATTCTTTTCGTTGAACTTTTTAAGCGGACATTGTGCCGATGCGCACGACGCGCAGCCTCCCCGCCGTCGTCCGCGGACGAAGCACCACAGCCGCCGGACGAGTATTGCCGCGACTGCCAGCCCGATGGCCCATACAACGTAGTCCTGCCAGCCCATTGTTTAGAATATCAATACGATGCGGTAAACGATCCATGCCACGAACCACGCCAACGCGGTGTTGTAAATAACCGATGCCGTGGCCCATTTCCACCCGGCCTCCGCACCGATGGCGACCACCGTGGCGATACAGGGCACGTAAAGCAGGATGAACACGAGGAATGCCAATGCCGATGCGGTCGTGAAGTCGCCGCTGGCGAGCAGTCGCTGCGAAAGCGAAGCAATCTCCTCATCCTCGGTCGGTTCGGGCATAGCAGCCTTTTCTCCCGCAACGATGATCTCCGTGGGGCCGTCTGCACCGCCGATGATGATTTCGGTCGCTTCCGGAGCAGCCTCCGGCATAGCGCCTTCGGAGTAGAGCACGCCGAGCGTCGAAACCACGATCTCTTTGGCCGGGAGGCCTGACAACAATGCCACGCTGGCTTTCCAGTTGAATCCCAGCGGACTGAATATCGGTTCACAACCTTTGCCCAGCCGTCCGAGGTACGAATTTTCGTAATGCGCTTCCGTTCCGGCAGTTTCCTCCGTACGGGGATAATAGCTCAGGAACCAGACGACCACCGAGGCGATCAGGATCATACCGCCCATCTTTTTGAGGTATTGCGCACACTTGTCCCACATGTGGCTGAGCGTGGTTTTCCAGGTCGGCAGGCGGTAGGGCGGCAACTCCATCACAAACGGCGTCTCATCCACCGGGAAGAGGAACCGCCGCATCAGCCGCGCCGTGATGACGGCCAGCACGACGCCCAGTATATACAGCCCCAGCATCACCATCCCGGCATTGGCAGCGAAGAACGTGCCTGCCAGCAGGAGGTAAATAGGTATTCGCGCACTGCATGACATAAACGGCGTAATAAGTATGGTTATCAGGCGACTGCTGCGGCTCTCGATGGTCCGGCTAGCCATGATCGCAGGTACGTTGCAGCCAAAGCCCATGATCAGCGGGATGAACGATTTTCCGTGCACCCCGATGCGGTGCATCACACGGTCCATGATGAATGCCGCGCGGGCCAGATACCCCGAATCCTCCATGAACGAGATAAACAGGTAGAGGATCATAATGTTCGGCAAGAAGACGATCACGGCTCCCACGCCACCGATGATGCCATCGACCAGCAGGTCGCGCAGCGGTCCTGCGGGCAGCATCGCATCTACCGCCGATCCGATCCAGCCCACCAGCGCGTCGATCCACTCCTGCGGGTAGGCCCCGAGGCTGAACGTACACCAGAACATGAGCCACATCAGCGCAAAGAAGATCGGGAAACCCCACAGTTTGTGCGTGACGAAGGTGTCGATCATGGCCGTCGTCGTGACCTCTTCGCGCCGTCCGGGGATGAAAGTCTCCTTCAGGGCGCCCTGGATAAAGCCGTATTTCTGGTTGGCGAACGCCGTTTCGACATCCTCGCCCAGCGCTTCGGTGATGCGTTTGGCCTCGCGGTCGCGGATTTCAGCCCACACGGGGTAACGTTCGCAATCGCGGAGGCTCTCTTCGGCCTGCTTGTCGCCTTCGAGCATCTTCATCGCGTAGTAGCGGGGCGGGAAGGCCTTCGGCAGTTCGTCGCGGAAAGCGCCCATGTCGCTGTTGAGCTTCCGCAGGCTTTCGTCGATCACGGGGCCCATGTTGATATGGATGTGACGCACACGCTCGTCGCGATTCTCGTAAACATCGATCACCGTATCCAGCAACGCCTCGATGCCGCGGTTGTTACGCGCCTCGACGGGAACCATCGGCACCCCCAGCATGCGGCCCAGGTTGTCGTAGTCGAGCTTCGCCCCGCTGGCCTGCAACTCATCGAACATATTGAGCGCTACGACCATGCGCGGGTTTATATCAATTAATTCGGTAGTTAAATAGAGGTTACGCTCTAAGTTTGAAGCTACTACCGAGTTGATCACCACGTCAGGGGTCTTCGTGGCGAGGTGGTGGCGCACGTAACGCTCCTCGGGCGTGTAGGCCGAGAGGGCATAAGTTCCGGGCAGGTCGGTGACTTCGAACCGGTAGCCGCGATAGATGCGGTTGCCGATCTTGGCCCCGACGGTCACGCCGCTGTAATTGCCCACATGCTCGTGGCCGCCCGATATGGCGTTGAAAAGCGAGGTTTTGCCGCTGTTGGGATTGCCGACCAGCGCGACGTAAATGGTGCGCGTATGGCGTGCCACGACCTCGTCAATACTCGAACAGCAGGCCTCGTCAGGTTCCGTTGCACCGAATTCGGCTGCCGGAGCGTCCGGAAGCGCTGTTTCGGCAGCAGGGCATTCGCACTCTCCGGGTCGCCCGTGGTGATGATGGTGGCGTTCGCGGCGGGCCAGGTATTCCCCGGCTTCGCTGTCGGTGAGCACCACGACCATATCGGCCTCGCTGCGCCGCAGCGAGATGTCGTAACCCATGATTTTATATTCGATCGGATCCTTCAGCGGGGCGTTCAGGATCACTTCAACCCGCTGTCCGCGGACAAAGCCCATCTCCATGATGCGGCGGCGGAAGCCTCCGTGCCCCATCACCTTGACGATCGTCGCCGACTCGCCGGTCTTAAGTTCGGATAGACGCATTTTTTTTTCTGTTTTGCGTCCAAAGGTACGACTTTACGGCGATATGTGCAATCCCTACTTATAGGTATCACGGCGTGTGCCGCGTGAGTTCTACCGCTTTTTGTTCGGCAAAAATCGGCGCAAAAACCGCCCCACCGATGGCGGCGGGGAGTTGTCCGCATTCTCGTTCGGAGCGGGAAAAGAGCGGCTGAAGGCCCGTGCGCCCGGAGCGGGAGGCTGTAAAGCTTGATCTTACTGCACCCGCTCAGTACGGGCCGGAAGACGATCCCGTGGAGAACGACATGCGGATGATTTTGGTGCTTTTGACATCAAAAGTACATAAAAGTCCCGCGGTGGAAGACGCCGTTTCACTTCTTTCAGTAGCAAACGGCCATGTTACCATCCGCCTCCCAGCGCTTTGCAGAGCGTGACGTAGTTGATATACTGCTGCGCCACGAGATTGACCAGCGACATTTGCGACTGGTAGAGACTGCGCTCGGCATCGATCACATCGAGGTAATCGGACAACCCGCTGCGATAGAGTGCGCGGGTCATCGTGGCGATGCGGTCGTTCGAGAGCACCAATTCGCCCGTGCGTTCGGTCTGGTCGCTGTAGGTCGTGATGGCCACCAATGCTTTTTCCACGTCGGCAAAGGCTGTCAGCACGGTCTGCTCGTAGCTTTTGGCCGACTGCGTGTAGGCCGCCATTGCGGCCCGCTCGGCGTTGCGCAGTTTCCCGAATCCGAATATCGGTTCGACGATGGACCCCAAAGCCTCCCACGCCCATGGGTTTGCTGAAGTTAAACCTTTGATCGAGCTGGAAGCCACTCCTCCTTTGGCTGTCAGCGAAATAGAAGGGAAGCGGGCGCTCCGGGCCTGCCCGGCCTGCGCCGCAGCCTGCAACATGTCGAAATGCGCTTCGCGGATGTCAGGACGGCGTTTCAGCAGCTCCGAAGGCAGCCCTACGGGAATCTCCGCAGGGCGGTAGTCGGTCAGCAGGTGCAGTCCCGCGCCGGAAAGTTGCGCCCGCGAGGGCGTCTCGCCCAGCAGAATCCCCATCGAAAGCCACGTCTGTTCCACCGCCCGGCCATACTGGGGAATGTCGGCCTCGGCGGTGTAGACCAGGCTCCGGGCCTGTTCCAGCGCCACGCCGTCGGACATGCCGTAGCGGAACATCGAGTCGATCAGCGCTGCCGATTCGCGCCGCAGGCGGAGGGTTTGGCGGGCGATCGAGAGGTCGCGTTCGTACTCCAGCAGCGTGAAGTAGGTCGTGGCGACCTCGGCGGCCAGCGAGAGCCGTACCCCGGCCAAAGCCCATTCGGTAGAGGCGATCTCCGCTTTCGCGGCGCGTTTGGCGTTGCGCAGCGCCCCGAACAGCGACAACTCCCACGAGAGCGTCGGCTCGACGGCATACGACTGCACGATCTTGGTCTGGGGCGTGTATTCGCCCTCGGCGGAGGCCCCGATGCCGATCTGCGGCAGGTATTGCGCCCGGGTCGATTTGAGATTTGCCCGCGCCTCCTCGACCCGTGCAACGGCGGCTTCCAGGTCGCGGTTGTTGACTAGAGCCCGCTCGACGAGCGCATTGAGTGTCGTGTCGCCGAACAACTCCCACCAGCGTTCGCCGATACCCGTCGTGTCGGACGCGAATCCGGCGCCATAGATGTAATTTTCGGGGGTCGAGACCTGCGGCGGATAGAATTTCGGCGTACAGGCCGCCAGCAGCAGGGCGGCGATTATGATTTTCGTTTTCATTGTGCTTCCTCCTGTTTTTTGCGTTCACGTCGTTTCTCGAAACCTCCGATTTTTCCCACGAAGTAGTAAAGTGCGGGGTAGACGAAGATGCCCAGCAGCGTGGCGAATAACATGCCGCCCACAAGGGCCACGCCCATGATGTTGCGGGCTGTAGCGTAGACGCCGCTGGCGAAGACGAGGGGCATGACGCCCAGAATGAAGGCGAAGGCGGTCATGATGATCGGCCGCACACGGAGTTTCGCGGCCCCGATCGCCGCATCCATCAACGACGCACCCTGCTCGCGGAAGAGCCTGTCGGCATATTCCACCACCAAAATGGCGTTCTTGGCCGCCAGTCCGATCAGCATCACAAGCGAAATCTGCATGTAAATGTCGTTGACATAGAGCGCATTCATCAGGTGTACGCCACCGACGAACAGCACCGCGCCCAATACCGCTACGGGCACACTCATCAGGATGGCCAGCGGCAGTCCCCACGATTCGTAGAGGGCCGCCAGCGCGAGGAAGACGAACACGAGGGCCAGCGCATAGACCAGTCCTCCTGTCTTCGAAGCGTTGGCCTCCTGGTAGGAAGTCCCGCTCCATGCCGTGCCGATGTCGTCGGGCAGGACTTCGGAGGCTGTTGCGGTGATCTCGTGCATGACAGTCGTCGTCGAAGCCCGCGCCGCGGGGGTGACGGTGAGCGAGATCGAACGGTAGAGGTTGAACTGCGAGACGTATTCCACACCCACGGTGTCCACAACGTCGATGAACGACGCCACGGGAACGCTCTCGCCCGACGCCGAGGTGACATAGTAGCTGTCAAGCGACCGTCGGTCGAGACGGTAATCGGGCGCAGCCTGGATGTAGGTCTGGTAGAGTTTGCCGAAGCGCGTGAAGTTGTTGATATATGCCCCGCCCAGCAGGGTCGTCAATTCGCCGTAGAGCGTTCCGAGGTCCACGCCTGCGGCCAGCGCCTGCTGTTTGTCGATGCGCAGCCGCCGCTGGGGAACCCCGGCGTTGAACTGCGTGGTGACCGAGGCGATCGAAGGGCTTTTGCGCAGCGAATCCATCAATTTCTCAGCGTTTTCCAGCAGGTAGGCCGTACCGCGGCCTTCGAGGTCCTGCACCTCCATCGACACGCCCGAGGTGATGCCCAGGCCGGGGATCGAAGGCGGAATAAAGGCATAGCATTCGGCTCCCGGAACTGCGACATAGAGTTCCCCGGTGAGCCGTTGGGCGATCTGCATGGCCGAAAGCTTACGGTCGGAGTAGTCGACGAGTTTGACGAAGATAATGCCGCTCGATGTCGAGGCAATGCCGGCCATCATGTTGAATCCCGCGGCAAACGAGGTCGAAGCCACCTCGGGCAGTGTGCGGATCACGGCGTCGGCCTCGGCCATGGCCTGCTGGGTCACCCGGAGCGACGAGGCTTCGGGCGTCGAGACCATCACCATCACATAACCCTGGTCCTCCTCGGGCAGGAATCCCGCGGGCAGTTTGCGCCACACGACAAAAATCACCCCGAGGACCACAGCCACGAAAATACCCGTACGGGCGATGTGGCGCATCAGCGTCGGGGTGAACGTGGTGTAACGGTCCATCTGCTGCGCAAACCAGCGGTTGAAAGCGGCGAAGAATCCCTTTTGCGACGGTTCCCGGTGGCGCAGCAGCAGGGCGCAGAGCGCCGGGGAGAGCGTCAGGGCGTTGAATGCCGAGATTACCACCGACACGGCGATGGTGACGGAAAACTGCTGGAACAACCGTCCCGTGATACCTCCCGTGAACGACACGGGGACGAAGACGGCCAGCAGCACGACCGTCGTGGCGATGATCGGCGACGCCACATTGCGCATGGCTTCCAGTGCGGCGGCGTGCGGTTTCATGCCCCGCTCGATGTTGACCTGTGCAGCTTCGACGACGACGATGGCGTCGTCGACCACAAGTCCGATGGCCAGCACAAGGCCCAGCAGCGAGATGATGTTGATGGAGAATCCCAGCAGGGGGAACAGCGCAAAGGCGCCGACGAGCGACACGGGGATCGCCACGAGCGGGATGACCGTGGCCCGCCAGTCCTGCAGGAAGAGGAAAATGATGAAGATGACGAGCAGCAGGGCGATGATCAGCGTACGGAAGATGTCCTTCACCCCGGCGTCGATGCTCGTGGTCGTGTCGACAATCGTAGCGGCCTCGATGCCGTCGGGAAAACGTTCCGAAAGGCGTTCCATGGCAGCCTTGACCTTTCCGCCAACGGCCACGGCGTTGCTGCCCGGCTGCTGGTAGATGACGATCATGGCCGTCGGGTTGCTCTCGAACGAGGAACTAACGCCGTAAGTCTGGCTGCCCAGCGAGACTTCGGCAATGTCCCGCAGGCGAATCTGTTCGCCCGAAGAGGTGGTCCTGACGACGATGTCGGCAAATTCGTCGGCAGTGGAAATCTGCGGCGGCATGGTCACCGTGTAGGTGTAGGCCACGCCGTCGGGAGCCGGTTCTGCGCCGAACTGCCCGGCAGGGTAGATGCCGCCCTGCTTTTCGATGGCGGCGGTTACCTCGTCGACTGCAATGCCGTAATATTTCAGCACATCAGGCTTGAGCCAGATGCGCATGGCATATTCGCCGGCGCCCATGATCGAGACTTTACCCACGCCGTCGATCTTCAGCAGTTCGTTCTGAAGGTTGATGTAGGCGTAATTCGAGAGGAACTCCCCGTCGTAACGCCCGTCGCTATGGAGCGAGTAGACCATCAGGAAGCCCGTCATGGTCTTGCGCGTAGTGACGCCCTGCTTGGTGACCGTGGCAGGGAGTTCGGCCGTGGCCGAGGCGACATTGTTCTGGGTGAAGATGGCATCGAGGTCGGGGTCGGAACCGATGTCGAAGGTGACCTGCAGGACCATTGCACCGTTGTTCGAGCTGGTGGCCTGCATGTAGAGCATGTCGCTAACGCCCATCACGGCCTGTGCCACGGGCGTCGCGACAGCGTTGTTCACGGTCTCGGCATCGGCGCCGTCGTAGGTGGCCGAGACCTCCACAACCGGAGGCGTGATGTCGGGATATTGCTCGATCGGCAGGTTTACGATCGAGATCAGGCCAACCAGTACGATGACGATGGCCAGCGAGATGGCGAAGATTGGGCGCGATACAAAAAATTTCTCCATGGCGCTACCTCTTTTCGGGGATTACCTTCGCGCCGTTGCGCAGTTTCTGCTGCCCGGCGACCACGACCTGCTCGCCGCTGTCCAGTCCTTCGTCGATGCACCACAGCGCACCGTAGGTCTCGCCCGGAGTGACACGACGATATTGCGCCGTACTGTCGGCCGCCACGACCCACACCGAACTGATGTCCTGCGCCTGACTTACGGCCTGCTGGGGCACCACGATCCGGGGCCGCACAGGTCCTACATTGGCCTCCACGCGGGCGAACTGGCCCGGCTTCAGCGTTTGGTCGGGATTGGGAAACATCACCACCAGCACGAGCGTTCCGGTGGCGGACGAAACGTCCTTGCGCGTATAGTCGTAAAGTCCCTTGTGGGGATACTGCGAACCGTCGGCCAGCACGAGGCGGATATCCGAAAGCAGTCCTTCGTTGTCGTAGATCGAGGTTCGGTCGCCCGCATAGCGCAGGTACTGCGACATCGGGATTGCCACGTCGACCGTCAGCGTATCGATGTTCGACACGGTCGTCAGCACGCTGAACTGCGTGCCCGGGCCTACATAATCGCCCACGTGCGCCGCCGTGTGCTCGATGATGCCGTCGATCGGCGACCGCAGTTCAGCGTAACCCACGTTGAGCCGGGCGCTCAGCAGCGACTGCTCCGCGGAGCGCACCGAAGCCTCGGCGGCCTTCCATTGGGCCGTGTACTGGTCGAGCTGCGACTGGCTGATGGCATTGATGCGGGCCAGCGGCACGGCGCGGTCGTAATTGTTGCGGGCTTCGAGGGCTTGCGCGCGGGCCGATTCGAGATTGGCCTCGGCCGCCAGCATCGAGGTCGACAACTGGTTGGGGTCGATGGTGAAGAGCAGTTGCCCGCGCCGGACGGGCATGCCGTTGCCGTACTGCTTCGACGAGAGGTAGCCGTTTACGCGCGGCTGGATCACGGCGTCGAAGTTACTCGCGAGGTAACCGATGAAGCTCATGCGGTTGGGGACGCTATCGACCGCCGACACGGCCACTCCGACCCGCAGAGGGGGCATTACCTGCTTCGGGGAGTGCTTTCCGCAGCCCGTGAGGAGCGCGGCAAATAGGCATGTTGTAAGGAAAAATCTGTCCATAAGGGTATGTTTTACCCCATTGGAAAGGCAAAAAACGTACCGTCACCCCTTTAAAATAGGCATTTTCTTGTAAAAAAGACTGTTTTTTGAGGCTCCCGATGGTGTTGTTTAGAATAATTTTATATCTTTGCGTTGATAACAAACCCAATTTAATAAATAAAACTATGAAAGAATTAGTAGCAAAAATCAACGCAGAGTTTGAGGTATTTGCAGCCAACGCAGCTGCTCAGGTAGAGAAAAACAACAAGGCTGCAGGCACCCGTGCCCGCAAATCGGCCCTGGAGATCTCGAAGCTGATGAAGGAGTTCCGCAAGGTTTCCGTAGACGCTGCGAAATAATCCGGACCCCGAATTAATAATAAGGGCTGCCCCGCAAGGAGCAGCCCTTATTGTTGTTTTGATGTGACCTCCTAAAGTTCGATGCCGTAGCGCCGGAATACCTCCATGTCCTCGGGTTTGAGACCCGTCCTGGGATAAGGCACGGCCTCGTTGTGGTCGTTCAGATAACGGCGCGGTGCTTCGCGGTCGAAGTCGGGGCTTACGAGCGACACTTTCGTCGTGAGGAACCGTCCGCGGATCGAAGCCATGTCGGCCATCGTGTGGAACAGGGCATGCGTCGTTGCGGGAGCTGTTTCGTTGGCTTCGGCAGCGGCGACCTTTTCAGGGAAATGCCGCCGGTAGTCCTCCGAGAACCACGCCAGCGACGCAACGTAAAGCTGATAGGCCGTCGTCGTGGGCGAGGCGTGCAGGAACCGTTCGCGGGCATCGTCGATCAGGTCCTCACCGTGGTCCGCACAGTAGAGCAGCGCAGACGAGGTCCCTCGCTGCGAACGCAGGAAGTCGATGGTCTGCGCGAGGAAATAATCCGTGTAACGGATCGAGTTGTCGTAGGCGTTGACGATCATCGGCCGGTGTTGCAGCGCAATCGCTACGTCGTCGTCGGGCTGGAAATGGGCGAACTCGCGCGGATAACGCTGGTGGTAGCTGAAGTGCGACCCATAGCAGTGGAGGATAAAAAGTATCTTCCGGGACTCGCTTTTGGCGAGCACACGGCGCATTTCGTCGAGCAGTTGCATGTCGTGCCGCGGGGAACGGATGTAGATCACATGTTTGGCGTCGTGGGCCAGATGGTCGATCATCGCGCCCTGGGGCGACTGGTTGGAGATGAACCACGTATCGAATCCCGCTTCGTTGAAAAGCTGGGGAAGGCCCTTGCGGCGGTAAAGCTCTTCGTGTTCGTCGGTAGCCACGGACGAAAGGATCAGCGGGACGCTCTTGTGCGTGGTGTTGCTCTGGGTCAGCATATTGTGGAAGACCACCAGATCGCCGACCTGCGAGAGCAGGGGATTGGTCTCGCGTTCGTAACCGTAAAGCTGCCAGTTCATTGCGCGGGCGGCCTCGCCTATGATATATACATAGACTTCGCGTCCCGGGGCTTCGGCAATACGTTCGGCCTCGTAGGTGAATCCCTCGGAAGTCTTCTGGAAATTGTACGATTTACGGAACTCCGAGCCGCTCAGCCCGAGGTTGTACATGATATTCAGCGGGAAAATCTCGTCGCGCAGCACATGCCGGTTCTCGCTGACATGGTAGGCGGGCCACAGGGTCAGCAGCCCCAGGGCGAAGAGCGCCGCACCGGTCAGACCGATATTCATACGCGCCGTGCGCGTGATGTAGCGTTTGTGTCCGATCTCGCGGGCCGCCAGCCACAACAGCGGCAGGTAGATGACGCAGACAAGGATGACCGAAGGGTAGATGTTGCCCAGCAGTTCGCCCGCCTCGCCCGGATTGGTCGTCAGCAGGTTGGTAAACATGTCCGTCGCGATGATCGAATTGCCGAAGAGATACAGCAACACGATCTGGAAAGCGCAGAAGAAGATGAACGGGAATGCCAGCCAGATCATCACGCCCGAGCGCCGCAGTGCCACGCTCCACATCATATAGAATCCCAGCGGCATGAGGATCAGCGCCTCGACGGTCCAGACGGAATAAGGCTCCGTATTGGCCAGCACGCAGTTGGGGATAATCAGCGCTACGAAGAAGTAGACGGTCAGCAAAGTGGTAAAGCGGCTGCGGGTTTTCACGACCCGCTGTCGGTTCTTCTTGTTTGGTTCAGCACTCATAAGTCAGGTACGTTCTTAAAATGCCTCGTTGATGCTCAGCAGGAATCCGCTCGTCTTCTTGCCGAATCCGTAATCGAGGCGCACATTCACCCGTTTTTTCAGTTCCCACCGGAAGCCTACGCCGTAGTTCGGAAGCGTCTGCGACCAGTCGAAATTCGACAGCGAGGGAAAAACGTTACCCGCGCCGCCCCATACCACACCTCCGATCCGCCGCCAGATGCGCTGGCGCAGTTCGATCTGGACGGTTATCATATCGTTGTCCGTATAGCGGCCCTGGTAGTAGCCGCGCATCCGCTGGCTGCCGCCCATGCGGGCGAGCATCGGCCACGGAGTGCCGTCGGAATTAAATACCGCATATAAATCGGCGGCAAGGATACCGCCTTTCCAGACCTGCTGGTAAGCATCGGCCGTGAAGGTCGTGCGCCAGAGCGTCTTGCCGCAGTTGCCCAGCCCTTTCGGGAAGAGCGTCTCCTGGAAACTCACGTAAATACCCCGGAACGGATTGGGGATGAAGTCGCGCGAGTCGTATTCCACGATCGCACCGATACCCGTCGCCGTGTAGTGTTGTTTCTGCCCGTAAAGATAAGCAGGTTCGGTGAATTTCAGCCCCTTGATGTGATCGAAACTCAACAGTCCCCCGATATAGGCGTGTGGGAGCACTTCGTGCAGGTAACGCGCTTCGACCTTGTACATCTTTTCGGAATAGGTGCTCTCGGGATTGTAACGCCCGGCGTCGTAACCGATGCCCCACAGGCTGCGGGGCGCCGAGGAGAACATCACCGTGTAGTTTATGCGCCGCTTGTTGCGCGCAAAAATCGTGTTTCCCGTGACGCCCAGCGCGTAGAATCCCGATACCGAAACGTTCCCGAAGATCGAGATGTCGGACGGTGCCGTGATCGAATCCGTACGGTCGAGGCGGTAGAGTCCCGCAGCCAGCAGGCCGATACCGAAACTCGTGTTCTTCGAGTAGCTGGGACCGCCGGCGAAGGTGAAGTCGATCTTCTTCTCGAAGGTCTTGTCGGTGGTCGACTCCCCGAAATAATCGACGACGCGCCGCAGGAAAGGCTTCTTTTTGGGAGCTTCCTGCGGCAGCGGGGTGTAGGTGTAGCGAAGTGTATCGCCGTCGGATGTATGAGTGCCGGACTCCTGGGCGCGCACCGTGAGGTGCAAGCCAGTGAATAGGATAAGCAGGACGGCAAGGCGGCGAAACATTCAGTATTGGTTTAAGATTTTGGAACATTGCATCCGTCGGTTGCCGGTCGGCAACGTGAACAAAACCCTTCCCGAAGGAGGGGTTTGGATCGGACTTGCAGGCACGACGGGATGCCGTGAACGAAGCCTGACGGAGTTTTCACGCGGAGGACCGGATAACGTCGGATACAGTCTATTTATACTTGTCGATGGTTGCGTAGAAGGCTTTCTTGTCTGCATCCGAAAGAACACCCTTGCGCAGGAACACCAGCTCCCCTTCTTTCGACACGATCATCAGCACGAACTGGTTGTTGCAGTCGCCCAGCCCCCATGCCGTGCTCAGGATGCGGTTCTGGTCGGCCAGCACTGTTGCGCCGTTCTTCTCCGTGCGCTTCTTGGCCATGTTGCGGGCCATGCCGTTGGGGATCATCGGAGCGTCCTTGAGGTTCATCACGCCGAAGCCGTAGATATTATCGCTTTCGGCACGGTGGTTCTGCTCCAGCTCGATCGTGAAATCCTCGTTCTGTTTGTGACGGTCGGGGTCCACGTAGAATATCATCAGGTTCTTTTCGCCGAAATAGGGCAGTTTGACCGGTTTCCCGTCCAGGTCGAGCACTTCGACGTTCTGTACTTTGCGGGGCAGTTCCTGCGCCGAGGCAACCGATGCGGTCAGCGCAAAGGCTGCCAGCATCACGATTACTTTCATCTTCATTACGTTCTGTTTTTATTGGTTTCTAATGAAAACAAATCGCGGCAAAGTTACGATATTTCTCCAAAGATAGTGGTGGCAGGGGTGGATATTATTGTTCGATTCGTTGTTTTTTTCCGCCGGGAGGCGTGAGCGCAGCGTCGAAGGCATAAAGTCCTCCGCCCGAAATAGCCAGGGATACATAGACCCCGAGCCACGTAAATTCCAGTTCTCCGGCGCCGAATCCGCCCCAGGCGAATGCCAGGAGGATGCCCAGCGACATCAGGACGGCTGACATCCGCACCCAGAGTCCCATAATTATAAGTACGGACAGCAATACCTCGATCACCGTGACGACGACGAACACGGCGGCGGGATTGATGTAAAGCAACGTTGGATATGAGCTTATTATCTCGTTGTAATTCTGTATTTTGCCGATGTTGTGAAACAACATCATGCCACCCGTGAACAGCCGCAGGTAGAGCACAGCCCAGTCCATGCACCTGTATTGTTCGATCCAGTCTGAAATTCTTTTTCTCATGCCCCTGTATCCTGCAATTTGCGTTCCGGAAATTTTCATATCTTTGTCCTATGGATATGAAAACAAGGATTTTATTCGTCTGTTTGGGCAATATTTGCCGCTCTCCGGCCGCCGACGGCATCATGCACCGCCTCGTGGAGGGAAAAGGCGTGGCCGGCAATTTCGAAATCGACTCGGCGGGAACTTACGGGGGACACCGGGGCGAACTGCCCGATTCGCGCATGCGCAGTGCGGCGTCACGCCGCGGTTATGCGCTGACGCACCGCTCCCGACAGGTCCGCGAGGAGGATTTCGAACGCTTCGACATGATCGTGGCGATGGATGATATGAATTACGAGTCGCTCAACCGGCTGGCGCCGTCGCGCGAGGTGGCCCGGAAGATTTTCCGCATGGCGGAGTTCTGCCGCCGCCATCCCGACCGCACATACGTCCCCGATCCCTATTACGAGGGACACGAAGGGTTCGAACTGGTGCTCGACATGCTGGAAGACGGCTGTGAGGGGATTCTGGAATACCTTGACAAGAAGTAACCCGATCAGAAATCGAGTCCGAAACTGATGCTGTACGTATTGCGCAGCAATGTGTTCTTTTTAGCAAAGAGGTAGGCGAAATCGAGTCGCAGGTGGAGGATGCGCAGACCCGCGCCAACGGTCCAGTAGCTCGGATAATAATCGCGCTGTTCGCCATAGTGGTAGCCCCCGCGCAACTGCACGAGCTGCATCAGGTTGTACTCAGCGCCCAGCGACATCTGAAACCCGCGAACCGCGGACGGCGAGAAATAATAGCCCAGGTCGGTTCCGACGGTGATTTCGTGTGCATCGGAGAGGAACGTATCGAGGGCTGCGCCGACGGTGAAATCCATCGGCAGGGTATATTTCGTGTCGCGGAGGTATGCGCCCAGGTTCCCCAGCTTGGCCCCGGCCCGCAGTGTCGAATAGCTGCCGACATTCTCCAGCGGCAACTGGTAGGCAGCGCTCAGGTCCACGGCCAGCGCGTCAGCCGAAACATCGGGACGTTTCAGGTGCATGTAGCGGCCGACGAGTCCGACGGCCCATTTGTCGCCGATACGGCGCGAATAGCCCAGGTCGACGGCCATGTCGTTGTTTCCGTGCCCGCGCAGGTACTGCCGCCAGCCGGCCTGCACGAGGTTGATGTTGTCGAAGCGGCAGAAGCCCGACACGGCATAGTAGTCGAAACTCTGCTGCCCGTAGTAGGACGAGGAGATTTGCGACGGCGTATTCGAAAAAATAGCTGTCGAAGAGTTGTTGTAAATGGCGTGCGAGCCGGAAAGGGTAGTCATCATCACGCCGCCCATGCCCAGCGACTTGGCGTCGGGACTGGGAAGCGTCGCTTCCTCCTGGGCATATGTTTGGAGTGCAGCCAGTGTGGCCAGCAGGGTTACAAGACGTTTCATAGATGCAAATATAACAAAAGTTGGGCGCAGAACCAAGTCTGCCATATTGGAACAACAAACAATATGCCTGCCCGCGGTTATTTATCTTTTCGGCACCAGCAGTCGGCCAGGTGATCGTTGATAAACCCTGCGGCCTGCAGGTGGGCGTAACAAATCGTAGATCCGAAAAATTTGAATCCCCGTTTTTTCATATCCTTGCTCATGGCATCGGATTCGGGCGACGATACCGGAATCTCGCTCAACGACCGAAAGGTGTTGACAATCGGTTTCCGGTCGGGAAAGAACGACAGCGTATAGTCGTAAAAACTGCCGAACTCCTTTTGTACAGCGAGGAATAGCTTTGCATTCGTGATCGTGGCCTTGATTTTCAGCCGGTTTTTCACAATGCCGTCAAACTGCATCAGCCGTTCAATGTCTTCCTCGGTCATTTGCGCCACCCGCGCGACATCGAAATCGCAAAAGGCCTTGCGGTACCCCTCGCGCTTGCGGAGGATCGTTATCCAGCTCAACCCGGCCTGAGCGCTCTCCAGCACAAGGAACTCGAACAGCGTCCTGTCGTCGGTCACCAACCGTCCCCATTCCTCGTCGTGGTATTTCACATACAGTTCGTCGTTTCCGCACCAACCGCAGCGTCCGCTTACTATATCCTGCATAATCATAATACGTGTAATTCAGAGGTAAAGATACGAAAAAAGATGGATTTCGGACCGGTTACACCTTAGACGCTGTGCATTTTCAGGTACATTCCGATTTTATCGACCAACTGCGCGACGTGTGCGCCGTCGACAAAGGCGTGGTTCATGTAGAACGAAAAAGGCATCACCAGCCGTCCCTCGCGCATGACGGCCTTGCCGGCGTTCATCAGCGGATACTGCGTCGGGCATCCCGGGGCTTCCTGGGCATAGCTCACAGAGGTGAAATAGAGGTTCGGCGTAGCGCTCAACAGAAAAACATCGTAGTCGCCCTGTGCCTGAAGTATCTTTTCCGCACCATAGGGATCGCCGTCTTCGGGAATATCCGTAACGATGGCGCGGGCCACGGCATAGAAGCGTTCGAAATCCTCGTGGTAGGGGATGCGGACGGTATAGAACGTGCGTCCCGGCACGGCGATCGGGGAGATAACGTCCACCCGGTCGTGGAAAACCACGTTGCCCCGCGCATCGGTGCGGTAGCGGAACTCGGGGACTTCGTTGACCGCCCGCAGCACGGCATATAAATAATAGAGGTAGAACGAGCGTCCGGCAGCTTTCGCGGCGGCACGGGCTTCGGTGCAGTCAATTTCCGTAGCTACGGAAAACCACGAATTGAGGAAGTTGCGAAAAAAGGCGTAGTTGTCCCGCCTTACCCAGGTTTCGGTGTCGATGATGTGTTTCATAAGACAAAGATAAAGGAAAATCAGTCCGGATGATCCCGCATCAGCTATTTTAAGCAGTTACGGCACAAACCGTAAAAACGTTGCAGAAAATTCCTGCGGCACACCCTGTCTGAAAACAAAAGTGCCCGTTCAAGTAAACTTGTCGGGCACTTCCGTTTCATATCTCTCCGGTTCTTAGCAGTTCATCGCACCGCAGCAGTGGATAACCTGACCGCTGACATACGACGAAAGGTCCGAAGCGAGGAACAGCGCCACTTTGGCGACATCCTCCGGCGTACCGCCGCGACGCAGCGGAATCTGCTTGTACCAGCCTTCCTTCACCTCGTCAGGCAGTTTGTCGGTCATCTCCGTCATGATGAAGCCCGGGGCGATGGCGTTGGCGCGGATACCGCGGGGACCCATCTCCTTGGCGATCGACTTGGCAAGGCCGATCATACCGGCTTTCGACGCCGAGTAGTTGCACTGGCCGGCATTGCCGCTGACACCTACCACCGACGACATGTTGATGATCGAGCCGCTCTTCTGCTTAGCCATAACGGGCGTCACGGCGTGGATGAAGTTGAACGCCGACTTGAGGTTCACCGTCAGCACAGCGTCCCACTGGGCCTCCGACATGCGCATCATCAGGCCGTCCTTCGTGATTCCGGCATTGTTTACGAGAATGTCGATGCGGCCGAAGTCTTTCACGATCTGGTCGATGACCTGATGCGTCTCTTCGAAGTTGGCGGCGTTCGACGCGTAACCCCTGGCCTTTACGCCCAGCGCTGCGATCTCGGCTTCAGTAGCCTTGCCGTTCTCGTCGATTACGAGGTCCGTGAACGCCACATTGGCGCCTTCCTTGGCGAATTCGAGTGCAATGGCCTTGCCGATGCCGCGTGCGGCGCCGGTTACAACGGCCACTTTTCCGTCCAGTAATTTCATAATGCTTATGTTATTAAGGTAATATCTACCAATTTTGCAGCACAAAGATAACGCAAGGCGAGAGGAATGCCAAATAAATTTGAGCATTCCCGAGCCGCAGCCTATCTAAGACCGTTTTTTTGTCGCTCAAAGATAGGAAAAATATCTTAATCGCCCGCCCGTGAAGCGAAATTCGGCATTTTTGCTTATCTTTACCGACCGTAAACAGCATTTCAAAATCCTTATAACGATATGAAAAGAGATTCCCAGATTTTCGATTTGATTGCCGCTGAGCGCAGCCGTCAGATGCATGGCATCGAGCTGATCGCTTCGGAAAACTTCGTCAGCGAGCAGGTGATGGAGGCCATGGGCTCGGTTTTGACCAACAAATACGCCGAGGGCTATCCCGGAGCGCGTTATTACGGCGGCTGCGAAGTCGTGGATAAAGTCGAGACGCTGGCCATCGAGCGCATCTGCAAACTCTACGGCGCCGAATACGCCAACGTGCAGCCCCACTCGGGCGCGCAGGCCAACATGGCTGTTTTCTTCGCTTGCATGCAGCCGGGCGACACCTTCATGGGCCTCGACCTGGCGCACGGAGGACACCTTTCGCACGGTTCGCCTGTCAACATGTCAGGTAAATACTTCGAGGCCGTGGGCTACCAGCTCGACGAGGCCACCGGGACAATCGACTACGACGCCATGGAGCGCAAAGCCCTGGAGTGCAAGCCGAAGATGATCGTCGGCGGCGCTTCGGCCTACTCGCGCGAGTGGGACTACAAGCGCATGCGCGAGATCGCCGACAAGGTAGGCGCGCTGCTGATGGTGGACATGGCCCATACGGCCGGCCTGATCGCCGCCGGGCTGCTGGAGAATCCCGTAAAATACGCCCATATCGTCACCTCGACGACCCACAAGACCCTACGCGGACCGCGCGGCGGTATTATCCTGATGGGTAAGGACTTCGAGAATCCCTGGGGACAAACCACACCGAAGGGCGCCGTGAAGATGATGTCGCAGATCCTCAATTCGGCCGTTTTCCCGGGCATCCAGGGCGGTCCGCTGGAGCACGTCATCGCCGCCAAGGCCGTAGCATTCGGCGAAGCGCTGGAACCCAGCTACAAGGAGTACCAGACGCAGGTGCAGAAGAACGCTGCCGCCATGGCCGCCGCCTTCGTGAAACGCGGCTACAAGATCGTTTCGGGCGGCACGGACAACCACCTGATGCTCGTCGACCTGCGCACGAAATTCCCTGAACTGACGGGTAAACTGGCCGAGAAGTGCCTCGTGGCAGCCGACATCACCACCAACAAAAACATGGTTCCGTTCGACAGCCGTTCGCCGTTCCAGACCTCGGGCCTGCGCTTCGGAACCCCGGCCATCACGACCCGCGGTTTGAAGGAAGATAAGATGGAAGTCATCGTCGAGTTGATCGACCGTGTACTGCACGATCCGGAGAACGAGGCCAACATCGCCGCCGTTCGCAAGGATGTGAACGCCCTGATGGCCAACTATCCGCTTTTCGCGTGGTAATATGAAGGAGGTCATCGACTTCTTCCGCCGGCTGCACGACAACAACACCCGGGAATGGTTCGACGCCAACCGCGCCGAATGGACCCGGGTGAAAGGGCAGTTCGCCGACTTCACCGGGCAGTTGATCGAAGGCATCGCGTCGTTCGATCCCACGGTGCGCGGCCTGCGTCCGCAGGATTGCACCTACCGCATCGCCCGCGATACGCGTTTCTCGAACGATAAGTCGCCCTACAAGACCTACATTGGTGCCTACATCGCTCCGAAAGGCAAGAAATCGGGTTATGCGGGCTACTATTTTCACATCGAACCCTGCGCCGACGGACTGGTGTGGTGCAACCTGCTTTCGGCGGGAGCCGTCTGCATCGAGCCGACCGTGCTGCGTTCGATCCGGGAAGAGGTGCTCGACAACGGCGCGGAGATCGAAGCGGCGATCAAAAAGGCCAAAGGCTTCAGTCTGTGTGACAGAAACAAGCTCAAGCGGGTTCCGACCGGGTTTCCGGCCGACAGCGAATATGCCGAGATGCTGAAGCTGAAGGATTTTTACATCGACCAGCCCATCACCGAGGAGTTTCTGCTGGCTCCGAACCTGCTCGACCGGACCGTCGAGGAGTTCCGCCGCACACAGCCGTTCATCGCCATACTGAACCGTGCTATCCAGTATGCCTACGAAGAGATGAAGTAGCATGCGCAGCCTGTTCCTGATCGTTGCGCTGTTCCTGGCGGCGACCGCCGGGGCGCAAAATGTCGACACGACGTCGGGGGAGATCCGCAAGGAGACCTTCGCCTATGCCGTGCACGATGCTGACACGCTGCGGATGGATAGTTACGTAGCCCTTACGCCCGACAGCCGGACGAAACCCTGCCTGGTGTTCCTTTTCGGCGGCGGTTTCATGACCGGAACGCGGGATAACCGGCGTTTCCAGCCCTTCTTCGACTACTACGCCCGCAAGGGATTCGTCGTCGTGTCGATCGACTACCGGCTGGGAATGAAGCGCGCGAAGGATGCCGGACTGCTCGATGAGAACCACTTCGAGCAGGTGTTGGATTCGACGCTTTCGATGGCCATGGAGGATTTGTACGATGCCACAGCCTATATCTGCGAACACATGCCGTATGTCGATCCCGCCCGGATCGTGACGTGCGGGTCGAGCGCCGGGGCCATCACCGTACTGATGGGCGAATACGGTATTTGCAACGCCCATCCGATGGCAGTGGAAAAGCTCAAGCAAGACTTTAACTATGCCGGGGTAATCGCTTTTGCAGGAGCCGTTTGCGACACGCAGGACGAACTGCGCTGGGCACACGATCCTGCACCGATGATGCTGTTCCACGGCGATGCCGATAGAAACGTCCCTTACGACGTGATCGGGCTGGACGGCAGGTGGCTTTTCGGTTCGAAAAGCATTGCCGACGACCTCACGCGCCGCAAGGTTCCGCACTGGTTCTATTCGGTTGCCAACACAAACCATTCGATGGCGTGGCGTCCGATGACCGAGAATCGCAGCGAGATCGACTCGTTCCTCGAAAAACTAGTCTTCAAGCGTCAACCGCTCGTGATCGACACCTACATCACGCCGCTCGATGCACCGGAAGTGCCGAAGAATTTCGGGATTTCCGACTATATCGACGCCAATTACGGGCATTAGGCCATTCCCTAATCTGAAAAAATCCGCAGCTTTCCGAAAAAGGCTGCGGATTTTTTGTTTGCCGAGCAGCGTGGGATCACTCCACCGTCACCGACTTGGCGAGGTTGCGGGGCTGGTCGACATCACGACCCTTGTAAACGGCAATGTAGTAGGCCAGCAGTTGCAGCGGGACCGACACCACAATGGGCATCAGGCACTCGGCGATCACCGGGACTTCGATCACGAAGTCGGCCGAATGGCGCACCTGGTCGTCGCCTTGGGCGATGACGGCGATGATCTTGCCGCCGCGGGCTTTGATCTCCTCGATGTTCGATGCCGTTTTTTCGTAGGTGCGGTCCGGCGTAGCGATAGCCACGGTGGGCATCTCGGCGTCGATCAGCGCAATAGGTCCGTGCTTCATCTCGGCCGCAGGGTAGCCTTCGGCGTGGATGTACGAAATCTCCTTGAGCTTCAGCGCGCCTTCGAGCGCCGTGGGGTAGTTGTACCCGCGACCGAGGTAGATGAAATTGTGCGCATAGGTGAATATTTTCGCCAGGTCGGCGACCTGCGGGGCGACTTTCAACACCTCATCCATCGTCTCAGGCAGGCGCAGCAGCGCTGCCGAAACCTCGTTGTAATACGCTTCCGTGACGGTTCCCTTTTCGCGGCCCACGACCAGCGCCAGCATAGCCATCACGGTCACCTGTCCGGTGAAAGCTTTCGTCGAGGCAACGCCGATCTCAGGACCCACGTGAATATAGGCCCCCGAATCCGTTGCCCGGGCGATCGAGGAGCCGACAACGTTGCAGATGCCGAAGACGAACGCCCCGGCCTTTCGGGCCAGTTCGACGGCGGCCAGCGTGTCGGCCGTCTCGCCCGACTGCGACACGGCCACGACGATGTCGTCCTCGCGGATGATGGGGTTGCGGTAGCGAAACTCCGAGGCGTACTCCACCTCGACGGGAATGCGGCAGATTGACTCCACGAGGTGCTCGCCGATCAGCGAGGCGTGCCACGACGTGCCGCATGCCACGAAGACGATGCGGCGGGCGTTCACGAACTTGTCGCGATGGTCGATCACGCCCGAGAGTTTTACTTCGCAGGTGTCGGGGTTGATGCGTCCGCGGATGCAGTCGACGATGGTCCGGGGCTGCTCGTAAATCTCTTTGAGCATGAAATGAGGATAGCCTCCCTTTTCCAGCTGCGAGATCGAAAGCTGGAGTTTTTTGATGTCGATCTTCGCGTCATGGTTGTCCAGTGTGAGGATTTTCAGCGGGGCGTTGCGGTCGATCACAGCGATTTCACCGTCGCCCACGTAGACGAAATCCTCAGTGTATTCGATGATTGACGCGGCATCGGACGAGAGGAAAAACTCTCCGTCGCCCACGCCCACGACCATCGGACTACTCTGCCGCGCAGCGACGATCCGGTCGTGATTGCCCTTCTCGACGACAGCGATGGCGTAGGCGCCGATCACCTGTTTGAGAGCCTGCCGCACGGCTTCGGGCAGCGAGCAGCCGCTGGTCGTCCGGACATATTCGATCAGATTCACCAATACCTCGGAATCAGTGCTACTGCGGAAGGTGTACCCGTTCTGTTCGAGGGCGTCCTTCAGCACGCGGTAGTTCTCGATGATGCCGTTGTGTATCAGGGCTATGTTTTCCGACCCGGAGTAGTGGGGATGAGCGTTGGCGTCGTTCGGAACCCCATGTGTGGCCCAGCGGGTATGGGCGATGCCGATGTTGCCGCCGAGGTCCTTTCCGTCGAGAAAATGCTCCAGATCGGAGACCTTGCCCTTGCATTTGAAGACATTGAGACGCCCATTCGGGTTGACCAGCGCAACGCCCGCGCTGTCGTACCCCCTGTATTCGAGGCGGTGAAGCCCCTTTATCAAAATCGGGCACGCGTCTCGCCGCCCTACATATCCAACTATTCCGCACATGTTTTTTCTGTTTTTTGTCCGGGTCAAAAATAAGAAAAAATTTTAATAAACACACATGTGTAAGGGCGAGAATTTACTCCCGCCCTTTTCCTGAATGCTATGCAATGAATTTACCGGACGTATTTCCGGATTTCGGCCACGATCGTTTCGTTACCAGCAACCATCGAGATACCGCGGTCCTCGCGCAGGTCGGAGATGACACCCCCGGCCTCCGTCAGGATCAGGTCGGCGGCGCATACATCCCACTCGTGCAGGGCCAGCTCCCAGTAACCGTCGAGCAGTCCGGCGGCCACGCAACAGATGTCGTAAGCCGCGGAACCCAGTCGCCGGACATCCCGCACGTAGGGGATAATCCGGGCAACGTTGTCGCTGTTGTTGTCGGGATTGACATCCTTGTCGTAAGGAAATCCCGTGGCGATGACCGACGTGGCGAGCGTCTGTTTCTGCCCGACATGAAGGCGTTCCGGCGTGCGGAGAGCGCTTTCGAGATAGGCTCCGCCGCCTTTCGCCGCCGTGAAGAGTTCCTTCAGGTAAGGGGCATAGACGACGCCCACAATGGTCTCGCCCCGGTATTGAAGGGCTATCGAGACCGTGAACAACGGAAGTCCCTGGCTGTAATTGGTCGTGCCGTCGAGCGGATCGACCACCCAGCGGTAGTCGCCCGAAGCATTACCCCGGCAGCCGCCCTCCTCGCCCAGAATGGCGTGGTCGGGGTAGCATGCCGTAATGGCCTTTGCGATATACTCTTCGCTCTCCTTGT
>JAEZTA010000103.1 GCA_023443765.1 Bacteroidota bacterium
GGTAGCCCTGCCCGAGGTAGCGTTCTCCGATGTCGAGCATCACGACGCCTGCGCCTTGGGCAATGGCTTTTTCAATCATCCGGCGGCAGCCGTCCAGTCCCTCCCAACTGGCGCGGCCCAATAATAAAAGGTCGGCTTTCGCGGGGTCGGGAACGGTGCGCAGGCCCAGTCTGTGCGCCATGGCGAGCAGTTCGGTCTCGGCGGCGGGGATGTGGAGGGCGGCTTCGGCCACCGGGGCCGGAACTTTGGCTTCGAGGACGCGGATGTCCCATTCCGAGATGACGGGGTATTTCACCTCTTCGGTGGGGTTTAGCAGCGTGGTGCGGAGAATGTAGTCGCCGCACGCTTCGGGCATTTCAATCCTGCATTCGGCGATCCGTTTGTCATAGGGTTCGACACGGCATTCGACGGTCTTGGCGAGGCTTCGCCGCGAAAAGGCGTCGGTGATCTCCACGCGGGCCGTGAGGGTCGAACGGCGGTCGGTGTCGTTGAAGAAGTGGAGTGGGAGGGTGATCTCCTGCCCGGGGATGAAGTTGCAGTCCCAGATGTCCATGCTGACGGCCTGCGGCGACCAGAGCGCCGTCAGGGCATTCCAGACATTTTTGGGTGCGCCGTCGCGCAACGGTTCCAGGAACCAGTGGTTGCCGTCGGCATAGCTGCTGGCGATGGTGAACGGGGCGACGCCCGCCGCACCGATCCGCCGCCAGTATTCGGCCACCTTGCCGCACGAGCGGTCGAGGTGGTGGAGCCGTTCGGCGGCGGTGTGGCTGCGGCCCAGGAAGCGCATGTAGCTCTCGCGGATGGAGGGGTAGCCGCCCATCCCGCCGTTGCCGTCGAGGTAGTTGCCGCCGAATTCGTCGACCATGATCGCCTTGGGGAACTGGTCGGCGGAGTCGTAGTAGAGCCCGAGATTCTCGAACAGGCTCCACCAATATTTATGGATGTGCATCACGTCGCGGTCTTCGAGCAGGAGCGGCGGGTAGTCCGCGATGATCTCGTCGAGGGCGCTCCATGCGGTCTTAAGTTGTTCGCCCTCGGTCTCGTTGTAGGGGTGGTAGAGGAGGACCGAGGGGTGGCGGGCCGCCAGGTCGAACCACTTGGGGTACTGCTCCATCAGGCTTTCGCGCGAGGCGGGCATGCCGTGGAAAAAGTTCCACTCGTACTGCACGGCCAGTCCGTAACGGTCGCAGAGGTCCAGCAGCCGCTCGGGCGGTACGCCGAGGTGGAACCGCAGCAGATTGGCGCCGTGCTCCTTCAGCCGGCGGACGATGTTGTCGCGGAACCAGACCGTGTCGTAACCCACTTCGCGGCCTTCGGCGTCGCGCATCCAGCGGTGCCAGACGACCGTGCCGCCGCGGAGCTTGAGGGGTCGGCCATTGAGGGTGAACTGTTTGTCGGCGACGGCGGCGCGGCGCAGCCCCAGCGACTGTTGCCACTCGGAGAGCGTCTCTCCGCGTTCGTCGAGCAGTTCCACGCGGAGGCCGTAGAGGGCGGGATTTTCGGGCGACCACTCCCGGAGCAGTCCCCGGTAGTCGAAGGCGATCTCGTTCTCGCCCGACAGGGCGGGGCCCGTCCGGGTCAGGAGTTCTTTTTCTCCCTCCGTCACCGTGATACGGGCCGATGCGGCGCCCGTGCCGCGGATGCGATAGCGGAGCGTCGTGCGTCCGGCTTCCGGGTCGCAGTCGGTGAGCACCCGGTCGGTGCGGGCGTCAGTATAGAGGTGCAGCACAACGTCATCCCAGAGCGACGAGGAGCAGTTGCTCCGCCACTGGTCCACCTTGGGGATGAACGAGGCGTCGGCGGGCGGAACGTCGGCCAGCGAGGCGAGCGATATTTCGAGCGTGATGCGGTTGCCGGGTTTCAGCGACTCGTGGTGCAGGTCGTGCAGCGAGCGGATCATGCCGCCCTCCTGTGACGAGACCTTTTGTCCGTCGATGTAGACCTCGGGGCGGAAACGGGCGCCTTTGAGTTCGAGTGCGGCGGCGTTCCACGTCCCGGCGGGCAGCGAGACCTCGCGGCGGTACCAGAGCCGTCCCTCGGTGGGGCGCGTGGCGTCCATCGGAACGCCCGGAACCAGCGTTGTTCCGGTGTAGTTGCGATCGATGCCGTATTCCCACGGGCCGTTCAGACCGAGGTCGGCATGACGGGTCCCGGCCGGGGATGCTGCGGAACAGAGAAAGAGCAGGATAAGAAGAAGTCCGTATTTTTTCATTCAGATAGTAGTTTGGTGCCTGAAAGCAAAAGTAGAGAGAAGCCCCTGCGTGGATGTTCGGATATTTCCGGAAAAGGTCGGATATTTTCCGGATATGTCTTCCGGGTACTTGCCTGATAGTAAAAAAGCACTACCTTTACCTTTGAAATGAAACCGATGACGCGTCTGTTTTTCCAGGCCCTCCTGATCCTGTCTTGTTTAGCCTTCGGCGTTGCCCCGGCACGGGCCGAACGGGTCATCGTGCCCGTGGAGGGCGGCCCGGTCGGAAACTCGATCACGGCGCTGCTGCAGGACGACGACGGGTTCATGTGGGTGGGGACCATTTCGGGCCTGATGCGTTATGACATGTATTCCTACCGCTATTTCGGCGACAGCGACGGACTGCCCGTCTCACGGACGATGATCCGCTGTTTGACCCGCGACGACAAAGGCCGGGTCTGGATCGGCACGGAGAACGGTGCCGTCGTTTACGATCCCGTGCAGGAGCGGTTTCAGCGCATCGGCGGTCGCATCGCCGCCGTTCCGGTGAAAACCATCACCCGGACCTCGCGGGGGACGATGCTGCTCACCGTGGGCGAGGGCGTCGCCGTGGTCGACCCCTCGTCGCTGGAGTACCGCTTCATCGCCGGGAAAAACCTGAACAACATACTCGCGATCACGACCGATACCGGGGGCGGTATCTGGGGCTGGAGCCAGGGACAGTTGTCGCATTTCGATTTTTCGGACGATGCGATGTCGCCGCGCATCGACGGCAGGCCTTTCGCTTACGAGGTCCGCGCCATGGCGGTCGACTCGCGCGGAAGGCTGTGGTTCAACGACCGGCGGCGCCTGATGACCGTGCCGCTGCCGGCCGGGGATGCGCAAATCCCCCCCCCGACCGTGGTACGGAGCGGCGTAGATGTCCGTTCGATCCGTATTGACGGCGACAGTGTGGTGGTCACCTCGTCCTACGACGGCATTCACCTTTTCCGCATTGCGGAGGACGGGGTTCCGGTCTTGAACGGCGTTGTGTGGATCGATCCTGGATCGCCCAGCGAGGTCTGCAACAGCGTGCTGTGTGCGGAGCGAGACCGCAGCGGCAACTACTGGTTCGGGACCGTCGACGGCATCTATGTGAGTTGCGAGTGCCCCCGGGAGATATTCCACAACATGTCGGCCGCGGGTACCGCCGGGTTGATCCACAATGTCGTGTCGGATGTCTGCCTCGGTCCCGACGGGGCCGTTTGGGCGGCGACCTCCGGAGGACTGGACCGTATCAGGCATACGTCTCCGGGACATTACGCCGTTGAACATTTCCTGCCTTCCCTCCCTTGGGAGAGCGCCGAACCGGGCGACAGTCGTTTGCAGACGGTGGCTTTCGACAGCCGGGGGATGATGTGGCTCGGCACGAAGCGGAGGCTGCTGTTCTTCGATCCGCAGAGCCGCCGCTTCTTCGAACGCGGGGAGGTGACCGGGCTGCTCACCCGCTGCGGAGCGTTGTTCAGCAAGGAGTTGCGCTGCGACAGCCGCGGTAACATCTGGATGGGCTTTATCTACGGGGGACTGTTCGTTTACGATACTGCCGCCGAACGGTGCCGGGCTGTGCGTTTCGCCGGTACGGACCTTTACGACGCCAGTCCGCAGTCCGTATTGGAGGATGCTGCCGGCGACATGTGGGTCGGTACCAAGTCCCGGGGACTGCTGCGTTTCCGGCCCGGCGATGCTATTCGGGAGGGCGATACGCTCCGGGTCGACCATTACGACACTTATTTCTTACAGGACCGGGCGCTCGCCGGGTTCGTCAGCATCAATGCACTCTACGCCGCGGCCGACGGAACGGTCTATGCCGGTACGTCGCACGGGCTGTACCGTTACGATGCCGCCTTCGACCGGTTCGAGGTCTGTCCGCTCAATGTCTTCGGCGGGGAGGTATGGATCCTCGACATCATTGCGGATACCGACGGGGTGCTGTGGGTTTCGACCATGCAGGGCGTCTACCGTTATGCGCCCGGGGCCGAGCAGGCACCTTTCTACGAATTGTCGGGCGGTGCTTTCGCACGCCTCGATTACAACCTCGGGAGTTGTCTCGATGCCGACGGAACGCTCTTTTTGGGGGGCATCAACGGCATCACCTGGTTCGACCCGCGGCAGGTCGAACGGCCGGACGAGGCGGCAAAGGTTTACGTTTCGGGCGTCTCGGTGCTTAACCGCGATATCACGCCCGATGGCGTTCACCTGGAGTCCAACATCAACCGTTCGCACCGGCTGACGCTCAATTACGACGATTACCAGCTTTCGCTTGACTTCACGACGCTGACCTTCGCCCCTGAAGGCCGCGAACGGTTCTACTACCGGATCGACGGAACGACCCCCGACTGGATTCCGGTCGGGGAGACCAACCGCCTTTCGTTCTCCAACCTTGCACGCGGGGAATACATGCTGCGGGTCAAGGCGGCCGACGCCTCGGGCGTGCTGGGCGAGGGGTCTACCGATATTCTCATAACGGTGCTGCCGCCCTGGTGGCTGACGTGGTGGGCTTACTGCATCTACGGCGTGTTGGCGCTGCTGCTGGCGGCGGCCGTGGTGTGGGTGATCCTGATCCGTTACCGCGCGGCGCAGCAGGTGCGCATGGTGCAGTACAAGCAGCAGTTGTTCATCAACCTGACACACGGGCTGAAAACCCCGCTGACGATGATGCAGGTCCCCCTGCAGCTGATGTCGGACGGCGGTGAGCCGTTGAGCGATGAGGCCCGCCGGGGACTGCTGGCGATGGTGAGCGCCAACGTCAAGAAACTGGCCAACACGGTCCGGCAGCTCATGGAGTTCCGGAAGATCGACCAGAACCGGGTGTCGATGAATCTGGCGGAGGTCGATATTGTGGAGTACGTGCGCCGGATCTGCGACTATTTCCGGACGCTTTTCGAATCGAAGGGGCTGAAACTCGTCTGCGACCTTCCCGGGGAGACGATTATGATGACCTTCGACCCCGAAAAAATCGAACTCGCGCTCTACAACCTGTTACAGAACGCCTATACCTTTACGCATCCGGGCGGCGAAGTGAGCGTCGGACTGCGCCGCAATGGCCGGACGGTCTGTATTGCCGTGCACGATACGGGTATCGGCATCCGGTCGGAATACCTCGACAAGATTTTCCTGCGTTTCTGGCAGGTGCACGAGTCGGACACGATGCCGCCGCTGGGCGCCGGCATCGGGCTGGCCGTAGCCCGGGAGTTTGTCGAGATGCACAATGGCCGCATCGAGGTCGAAAGCCGTTACGGCAGCGGCAGTACCTTTACCATCTGCCTGCCGCTGGAGGCCCGTTACAAGGCCGAGCAGTACTATATTCATAAGTCGGACAAGTCGGACGAGGAGCAGATTCTGCCCGTCTATACCAAGCAGTACGCCGAGTCGGAGGTCTATGTTGAGAACGACCCCGGTATCGACGAGTCGAAGTCTGATACGGTCTATGTAGTGGCCGGCGGCGGCGACATTACGGGACTGGTGCGGATGGTGTTGTCGGATTACAATGTGCTGCATTACAACAATGTCGAGGATGCGCTGCGCGCCGTGCGCGAACGGCGTCCGCAGCTGATCCTGATCGACATTGTGGTCTACGACCGCGAGGAAGGACTTGCGCTCTGCCGCAGGCTCAAGGGTTCGAAACAGACCGACGACATTCCCGTCGTGTTGCTCACAGCGGACGATACGCCTGAGGATGCGCGGATCTTCTGCGAAGCGGGCGTGGATGCCTGGATGGAGAAGCCCTTCGACGTGGAGCTGTTCCGGGCCCGGGTCCGGCAGTTGGTGAGCCGCCATGCCGATCTGCAACAGAAGCTCAAGATCGGGCAGATACTCGGCAAGCGCGAAAATATCGTCGTGGAGTCTGCCGACGAGAAGTTTATGAGCCGAGTGACGGAGATCGTCGAACAGAACATCCCCAACGAGGAGTTCTCGCTGGAGGTTTTCGCCCGCGAGATGCGCGTGTCGCGCTCGGTGCTGAACATGCGCATCCAGAGCATCGTGGGCAAGTCGCCGATGGAGCTGCTGCGCAACGCCCGCATGCAGCGTGCGGCTCAGTTGTTGGAAACTAACGCCTACGACGTGGCGCAGGTGGGTTACATGGTCGGTTTCTCAGACCCTCGCTATTTTTCGACCAGTTTCAAAAAACAGTTCGGGGTAAGCCCCCGGGCTTATATGCAAAATCACTCCAACGCCTGATCCCGGCGGATTTTCAACATAATAAAGCATCGGTTAAACATGGATTTCGGGCTTCGGGGGTACTTTTGTGCATCTCCGAATACAAACCCGAATGAAAACTCTGCGAACATTTCTGTGTGTCCCGGCGCTGGCTTTGTGGCTGGCGTCCGCAGCCCAGCGCCAGGTCGAGGATGTCAATGCCGACTGGCTCTTTTCCTATAAGGAGGCGACGGCCAAACCCGTAAAGGGCATTCCTCCGCAGGCGCAGGTCGGTTACGACGATGCCGGCTGGAAATCCGTGTCAGTGCCCCATACGTGGCAGACCTACGAAACGACGGGCGAACTCCACCCCTTCATCGCCTCGCCCCATGCCAAGGACAACCCCTACTGGTGGGATGGCAAGGGTTTTTACCGCAAACATTTCACCCTGCGGCCCGAAATGCGCGGCCGCAAACTCTTCATCGAGTTCGACGGCGTGATGAAGAACTGCCTGGCCTACCTGAACGGCAAGCTCATCGGTGAACATCTGGGCGGCTACGGCTGTTTCTATTTCGAACTGACCGATTATGTCGACTACGACGGGGACAATCTCTTCGTGCTGGAAGTCTCGAACCAGCAGACCGATCCCCAGCGGGTGCCTCCGATGGATGCCGGGTGCTGGAACTTCTACGGCGGCATTTACCGCAACGTGCGTCTGGTCGCTACGGACGACGTTTTCATCCCGTTCCAGGGGTCGTACAAACACGAGGGCGGCACGTATGTCACGACCGGGAACCTTTCCGATTCCGTTTCGCGGGTCCGGGTGCGCACATGGGTGCGCAACGAGCGTGCGGAGCGGCAGGCCGTGGAGCTGACCACCGCGATCGTCGATGCGGACGGCAGGGTCGTGGCTCTTGCGAGCACCCCGCAGAATATCCGTTCGCAGGAGACGGCGCTCTATGACGAGGAGTTCGAGATCGTCGGTCCGAAACGCTGGTCGCCGGCGTCGCCCGATCTATATAAGGTGGTGTCGACGGTGACGGCCGGCGGCCGGACCTGTGACCGTTACGAGACTGTGTTCGGGATCCGCACTTTCGCGTGGAATCACGATGAACGACGGTTGTATGTCAACGGCGAACCCGTCAATATCCAGGGCTTCAACCGCCATCAGGAATATCCGTGGCTGGGCGACGCCATTCCCTATTTCATTCACCGCATGGACCTGCTGGACATGAAGCGTAACCTAAACTGCACGGCGCTGCGTCCCGGTCAGTATTGTTCCGGTCCCGAAGTTTTCGCCCTGGCCGATTCGCTGGGGCTCATCACCTTTGCCGAACTTCCCAACGTCAAGAACCGCCCCTTTTCGCCCGAAGCGCAGTGGATGCAGACCGTCGAGATGGTCCGCCGCCTGCGAAACAGTCCCTCGGTGCTGCTCTTCGATATGGGCGACGAGACGGACCGGGCCGCGGACTCCCGCTGGGCCTACATGGAGTCCCCCGGGCACTTTATCACCTGCCGCCATTGCGAAGGCTCGGGCGGGCGGTTCATCGACATTACGCCCAGGGAGCTGCGCATGTCGAAGATGCTGCGCTGCGCTGTGCGCGGCTGGTATGGCGACGACGAGAAACCCCTGCGCCCCGACAACCAGCAATGGGCCTCGAACGACGAATTCCGCCACCTGATCGCCCTGCAGGGCAAGAAGCCCGGCAGTGATGAGGACCGCATCGACCAGCCCAACCTGATGGTTTGGCTATACGAGGACCACGGCTGCGACCGCGAATACCGTAATGCCCCGCTGCTGCACTACAACCCGAAAGGGTGGGTCGACAGCTACCGCGTGCCCAAATACGCCTATTACCTCTGGCAGGCGAACTATGCCGAAAAACCGATGGTCTTTGTGATGCCCCACTACTGGCGGCGGCAGTATATCGGGCAGCGGCGTCCGCTGGTCGTGGATTCCAACTGCGAGGAGGTGGAACTGTTCGTCGGCGGAAAGAGTTGCGGTGTGCTCCGCCCGTCGGCGGAAAACCGACATTCGGTGACTTTCGGCGACATCGGGGTACGCAACGCGCCGTTGCGCGTCGTGGGCCGCAACGGCGGGGTGCAGGTGGCCGAGACCGTCGTGCCGATGGCGGGTGCTCCCGAACGGCTCACGCTGCGTTCGTCGCATGTGACAGTGGATGCCGCGCCCGGCGGGGTGTTCATCGTGACGGCTGATATAGTGGACAAGGGCGGAAACCACATTTACGGAGCCCGCAACAGTGTGCGTTGGGAGATTGAAGGGCCGGCAACGCTGGTTGGGCCTGCGGAATATGTTTCGCAGTTTGACGACGAAGCCGCCCGCACCGGGTCGCTCTATATCGACATGCCCGTCTCGAACGTGGTCCGGCCGACCGGCGAGCCGGGTGAAATTCGTGTCCGGGTCTCGGCCGACGGGCTTGCATCCGCCGAAACCGTTGTTCGGGCCCTTCCCTGTAAAATCAAGAAAAGCATTACCCGATAGATGAAACGGAATTTATTCACTCTCCTCTTTTTTGTTGTGGCGGTCGGCGCCGTGCAGGCGCAGACGAGCCGGACACTTTCGCTCAACGGACGTTGGCGTGCTGCCGTCTCGGATACACAGCCCGACACGTATCCCTCGACCGTCCCCGTGCCGGGCGTGATGTCGCAGGCCGAGCCTGCGCCGGGGATCGATTTCGATGGCACGCGGCTGAAAGACGACGTGGGTTACGACTATGTGTGGTACGCCACGGATTTTGACCTCTCGACCTCGCACGACGGTTACGATAACGGCAACTACACGCACGCCCTGCTGCGCATCCGGGCCAAATACAACGCGCTGGTGATCCTGAACGGCGTGGAGATCGGTTACGATGCTCATTGCACCTATTCGCATGCCGAGTTCGATGTAACGCGGGCGCTCGATTTCAACGGCCCCAACCGGCTGGTGGTGCGCGTGGGGAGCTGGAATACGGCGTCGTTTCCTTCGAAGGACAATTCGTCGGAGTGGTGGCGCAACTCGCGGGCTCCGGGCATCTGCGACGACGTGACCCTCTGCCTGACGCACGACGTGACGGTCCGTCACCTGAAACTGCTGCCCGACGTGGCCGACAGCGTGGTTGTCTGCACGGCGCGCGTGGCTAATTACGGCAGCGCGCCCCGGAAAATGCAGGCCCGGGTGACGATCAACGACTGCCGACACGATCTGGAGAACGACTTCGACGAAATTCCCGTCGTCTGCGAGGCCCGACTGGGAGCGTTGTCAATCCCGGCGGACAGTGTGGCTGAATTTACCTTCCGGATTCCGACTCCGATGCTCAAACCCTGGACGCCGGGCCGCGAAGGCGATCCGCAGCTCTATCAGTTCAACTTCATCCTCGCGGACGACCGTTCGGCGGATTGCAGGACGGAGACTTTCGGGTTTCGCGACATCCGCGTCGAGGGGCGGGACGTGCTGGTCAACGGCCGCAAAACCTTGTTCCGTGCCGAGAATATCGCCTTTCAGCGGGCGCTGAACCGCTGGGCGGGGGTGATGTTCGACGAAGCGTGGATACGCCGTTTCCTGCGTGCGGCGGTCGAGGATTACGGCTTCAACTACCTGCGCATCCACCTCGGGCACGCTTACAACAAGTGGTACGACATTGCCGACGAGGTGGGGCTGATGATTCAGGACGAATGGCGTTTCATGCACGACGACGAGCCGGCCGGCGAAGACCTCGTGCAGACCGAAACGGAGTTCCGCCGCTGGGTGGAACAGAACGTCAACCACCCTTCGATCGTCGTCTGGGACCAGGAGAACGAAGGTAATGTGAAACTCGAAGCCTTGAAAGCCGAATTGCGGCGGTATGATCCGACGCGGCTTTGGGGTGAGGATGATTTCGATGCCCGACACATTTACGAGTATTCTGAAACGATCGTCGATACGCCCGTGCATCCGGTCAGCGACGCCAAGCCTTCGACCGTGCTGGAGTCCTGCCGCCTGTGGCTCAACGAGTGGGGCGATCTGGAACCGCGCGAGAATTTCAAGACCAGCCGGACGGCCAGCGGTTGGGGGCTCTATTTCTATACGCTGCCCGAGATCGAGCAGTTGCAGGCCGACATTCATGCCGACCTGGGGACCTTCTACCGTTCGCGCCGCGTACAGGCATGGGCGCCCTTTGCGCTGCTGAGCGGGGCGGTCAACGGACATAGTTATTATTTGGGGAATCTGGCCGATTCGCTGACTCCCCAACCCAACCTGCGGGTACTTGCGCGGCTCAACGAGCCGGTCGGGACTTCCGTGGAGATGAACCAGGCCCGGGAGTGGTACAAGGATAAGGTGCTTTATCGGTCTGGAGGCAGTTGTACGAAGACGGTTTGGGTCTGGAACGACACCAACCGTCCGCAGCAGGTGCGGCTCGAAGTCGCGGTGGCCGACGCCTCGGGGCGGGAGTTGTCGGTACGTGAGGCCGCGGTCGAGGTCGCCGCAGGCGGTGCGGAAGCGGTCGTGATGACTTTTGCGATGCCCCGCAAGGAAGGTATTTATCGGTTGAAGCCCCGACTTATTATGTCGGACGGCTGCCGTATCGAGGGGGTCGAACGTCGCTTGATGGTGGCCCGCAAGGCAGGTCCGAAGACTGCGACGCAGGGGTTCGGCGGACACGGCGAGCCGTTCGAAGGCTGTCGGTCGGTGCTGGAAAATTTTATCGGGCAGCAGTTACCGCCGGAGGTGCAGGCGAAGATCGTGCGTGCGCTCGGCGGCGAACTGATCGACCGGGCTGAGCGGCGCCGGAAGGGTGGGTTTCTCGTCCGGACGACCCGTTACCTGGGTCCCGGGCATATGCTGGTGACTTCGCGCACGTTCGATGCCGGGGGTACGGAGCAGACTGCCGAGCAGAGCGAGGCGCTGACGTATGTGAATCTTCCGGAGAAGGTCCGGCAAACGATAGCCCGGGTGGTCGGGATGGTCCCTGTGGACGAATCGAAGATTATACGCCGTCGGCAGGATGATAAGGATGTTTATACGATCACGATGGTCGGTAAGGAGGTCCGCTACACGATCCATATGACCCCTTCCGGAACGCTGATCGATTTCAAACTGTCGGATTGACAATGTAATAAATGAGGTGACTTTTGTACGGAATAGAGTAAGAGGAAAGATTTGCTTTCCTCTTAACTTTTTAATATTTTGATTAAGTTGCTCGGCTTTTTGTTTTTCAGCATTGCCTGCTTCTCAAGAACAATTTTCTGTTGAATAGGTTGTTCGTATTCCTTGATACTCTATCTGCCGGACTTTGCCGTTGTCGTGGTTAAGTTGAAAAATGACCCTCCAATTCGGCGATTTGCTTTTTCAGTTTCTCGAAAAGTTTGATAATCGTGTGTGTTTCCAGAGGTATTGTCGGTTAAAGTCAGTGCTGTATTCTTTTTTGGCCATTGTTCCTGACGACGGCGTTTTTCGTCCGCATCATTGACCGGTTGCAGTCGATTTTTGAGCAGGTAGCTGAACGATGTGGCCGGATTGTTCGCGGAACCACGCTCGTTTGTGGATAGAGTTTGTTGATTTGGTTGTAAGGTGTTGATATACAGATTTAAATTCTCTTGTTTGCGCAGATTCGCTCACAAAAAAAGTCCTCAAAAGAGGACTGAAAAGTGCGGATAAAGGGACTCGAACCCCCACGCCGTGAGGCATCAGATCCTAAGTCTGACGTGGCTACCAATTACACCATATCCGCATTGGTAAGACAAAGGTAGATAAAAATTTACAAAACACAACGCGCACGGGGCATTATCCGGCTTTTTTGGTTATTTTTGTATGTAAATTTTTAGACATGCCGCAGCATATTACCCTTGTACTCACGCCCCGACAGGCCGCCGATGCGACGTTTTACACCTCGCAGGCGGCGCATCGCATGGGTGTCAGCGATGCCGATATTGCGTTGGTGCGGGTCGTCAAACGATCGATCGACGCCCGGCAGCGGCAGGTGAAGGTGAACCTGACGCTCGAAGTGTATGTCGACCGCGAGCCGCAGCCCGGGCCGGTGCATTTCGATTATCCGTCGGTTGAGGGCCGGACGGAGGTCGTGATTGTGGGGTCGGGTCCGGCGGGGTTGTTCGCTGCGCTGCGACTGATCGAGCTGGGGCTGCGTCCCGTGATTCTGGAGCGCGGACGCGATGTCTCGGCCCGCAAGCGTGACATTGCGCAGATCAACCGCAACGGTGCTGTAGACCCCGATTCGAACTACGCCTTCGGCGAGGGCGGGGCCGGGACCTTTTCCGACGGTAAATTGTTCACGCGTAGCAAGAAGCGCGGTGACTACAACAAGGCGTTGCAGACGTTGGTGTTTCACGGCGCGACGCCTGAAATCCTCTTCGAAGCTCATCCCCACATCGGGACCGATAAGTTGCCGGGCATCATGCAAAACATTCGGCAGACGATTGTCGGGGCGGGTGGCGTATTTCGCTTCGGGAGCCGGGTCACGGACCTGAAGATCGCGGACGGGCGTCTTTGCGGCGTATGGTGCGGTGACGAACTGATCGAAGGTGCTGCCGTGGTGCTGGCGACGGGCCATTCGGCGCGCGATATTTACGAATTGCTCTTTCGCCGGGGTGTCCGCGTCGAAGCCAAGCCCTTTGCGATGGGCGTGCGCATCGAACATCCGCAGGCGCTGATCGACTCGATCCAATACCATCAGGAGACGCGCGGCGAATACCTTCCGGCGGCTTCCTATTCGCTCGTGAGCCAGGAAAACGGCCGCGGGGTATACTCGTTCTGTATGTGTCCGGGCGGTTTCATCGTTCCGGCCATGACCGATGCCGCCGAATCGGTGGTTAACGGCATGTCGCCCAGCGGGCGTACGTCGCCTTATGCCAATTCGGGATTGGTTACGGAGGTCCGGCTTGCGGACTTCGAACACCTGCGCACCGAATGGGGTGAGTTGGCGGGACTGAAATTCCAACAACAGTTCGAGGAACTGGCCCGGCAGCAGGGTGGTGAGCATCAGATTGCTCCGGCGCAGCGCGTCGCGGATTTCGTGGCAGGCCGTACGAGCGGATCATTGCCCCGCACGTCGTATATTCCCGGGATTACGCCCTCGCGCCTGGACGAGTGGATGCCCGGCTTCATTGCCCGGGGGTTACGGCAGGGGCTGGGGACCTTCGGTCGCCGGATGCGCGGGTACCTGACCAACGAGGCGGTGGTCGTGGGTGTGGAGTCCCGTACCTCGACACCTGTGCGGGTGCCGCGCAATCCCGAAACACTGATGCACCCCGAAACGAAAGGATTATTCCCCGCAGGAGAAGGAGCCGGTTATGCCGGCGGCATTATTTCTGCGGCGCTCGACGGCGAACGGATTGCCGAAGCGGTGAAAAATTATATTCGATAACCGATGGAACCGAAAGTTAGCGTTATTATTCCGGTCTACAACGTCGAGTCGTTTCTGGCTCGCTGCCTGGACAGCGTGGTGGGGCAGACCCTGCGCGAGATCGAGATCGTTTGCGTCGACGACGGAAGTCCCGACCGTTCGATCGACATCTTGAACCGCTATGCGGCGCAGGACGATCGCATCCGGGTTATTTCGCAGGAGAACCGCGGCCTGGGCGGCGCCCGCAACCGGGGTTTCGACGCCGCGACGGGCGAATTTATCCTTTATGTGGATTCGGACGACTGGATCGATCCCGCCTATTGCGAGCGGCTCTACGAGGCGGCCCGGCAGTCGGGGGCCGACATTGCCTGTGCGTCGATGCTGAAAATCCGGCCCTCCTATTCGAAATGGACAATTCATTATACGGAGCAGAAACTGGTCACAGCCGTGCAGGAGAAGTTCCTCGCATGCCGCTGTCCGCCCGATTTTTACGTGATGAACAAGCTCCTGCGGCGCGAGATGCTGCAGCGGTTGGGGTTGCGCTTCCGCGAACGGGTCTGCTACGAGGATGTGGAATATACGATGCGCCTGCTGGGTGAATCGGGAAGTCTGGTGACAGTCCCCGATGTGGTCTACCGCTATGTGGTCAACGGGGCGTCGATTACCAAAAGCCGTCAGACGCCCAAAAAACAGCAGGACAGATACTTGGCCCACAAGGCGTTCGTGGCCTATGCCGATGCTCATGGAATCCGCCTCGATGGACGCTTTCGCCGCATCACACGCCGCACGTACGATCGGTGGGGACTTACATGGCTGAAGGTCAAAGAGTGCGGCGACCGCCAGACCTACCGTTTGTTCGACCTGATTCCGGTGTGGCGGAAACGCGCGACCGATAAATAAGTGAAATAGGATGGATATTGATCTGATATACCTTTGGGTCGATGGAAATGACCCGGAGTGGCTGGTGAAGAAAAATGCTTTTCTGCCGGCGGATAAACAGGTGGACCCCGAAGTAGCGGGGGAGTGCCGTTACGTCGAAAACGATGAACTGCGCTATTCGCTGCGTTCGGTGGAGATGTATGCCCCGTGGGTGCGCCGCATCTATGTGGTGACCGATGATCAGACCCCTGTGTGGCTCGATACGTCCAATCCGCGGGTGCGGGTGGTCTCCCACCGCGAGATCATGCCCCGGGAGATTCTTCCGGTCTTCAACTCGTGTACGATCGAGTTGTTCCTGCCCCGGATTCCTGATTTGGCCGAACATTTCCTCTACGCCAACGACGATATGTTTTTCAGCGCTCCGGTCGACCCCGGATTCTTTTTCGATAGCGGGGGCCGTCCGGTTGTGCGGCTCAAGACCCAGTCGCTGAAAAGGCACGACGACGATATTTACTGCCATACGATTCTCCGGATGCAGGAGTTGGTGAGGGCGCGTTACGGCAAGTGTACGGAACTGGCTCCCCACCACAATGTCGACGCCTACCGTCGTAGTGATTTTCTCGCCTGCTGTGAGGAATTTCAGACTGAATTAGCGTCTACGATGCAGGCCCGGTTCCGCTCGCGCGATGATTGGCAGCGGTCGTTGGTGCTCTACTATGCACTCGCACAAGGGCAGGGTTCGCTGCGCAAGGTGACCCGGTACAACAAGCTGCACAACAATCCGTTGCGGTTGCTTCGTGCGGCACTGGGTTCCGGCTGCGGGAGTGATTCGCGCTGTATTCCGGCCTATACGCCGGATATTGAGTCTGTTATGGAAAAATACGATCCGTCGTTGTTCTGCCTGAACGACGACGCGCGCATGACCGACGAAGACCGTGCCCGGGTCCGGGAGTTTCTCAAAAAGCGTTTCCCCGGGAAGTCGTCGTTCGAAAAGTAGCGTGCGCGGGATACGGGCGATTAAGTCAGCCGCCGATGGCAATGGCTGACCCCTGCTCGCCTATATAGGATATTTTGGGGGTGAGATGCCGGTCGAGGCCCTTCTCGCAGCGGGTCCGGTGCTCGCGGATGCTGTCCATGTAACGCTGTTCGTTCTTCGATCTGCTGTCGCGTGAGACCTCTTTGTGATAAATGTGGAATACGATGCCCCTGAACTTCATGCAACGCTGTTCCACACCGCTGTTGTTCAGACGCAGTACCAGTTCGGTATCTTCGAATCCCCAGCCCTCGAAACTTTCATCGTAGCCGTTGACACGAATCAGGTCTTTGCGCCAGATGGCAAGGTTGCAACTTCTCGGTGAGCGGGTCGGACCAAAAAGCCGGTAAAGTACTGCCATGATGGGAATTCGCATGGCATTGTTGCTGTTACGAACGCCTTTGGTCATGGCTGTAAGCGAAGAAATCTCGCCGCTGAGCACTTTCTCGGCCAGCATTTCCGTAATAACACCGCGGGAGCCCGAAACATAGCAGCCTTCGCGGGCAAAAATCATGTGATCCTGGATGAAATTCCGTTGGAGGATCAGGTCGCCGTCGATGTGGATGATATATTCTCCACGGCTGGCGGCAATGGCTTTGTTGCGGATGGCGGCCACACGGAATCCCCGGTCCTCGTGCCAGATGTGGTGCACGGGAACCGGCGAGATGTTCTCGAAGTGCTTTACGACATCGCGGGTGCTCATACCAGACCCGTCGTCCGCAATCAGGATTTCGGAAGGCATGACGGTCTGTTGCATCACGCTGTCGAGGCATAAATAAAGCGCCCGAGGCCAGTTGTAAGTAGAAATAATCAACGATACTGTCATCGCAATGAAAACTATTGGTTAGGTTCGGAGTTTGAGGAGAGGCAATGCAAAAGATACAAAATCTCTGCCGAGGTTTTGTACGGGAAAGGGTCGACTGTAGAGGGTGTTGCTAAAATCATTGTGCAAAAGTAGCAATTTATCCGTTACTATCGTCATCTTGTTCTTTTTATATATAAATGCACGTTTTCGCCGATACTGCATGAACGGTGTAAAAAGTTTTTTGCATAAGAGATCGGATGTAGATTATATTACTGATATACAGCGATATATATTTTGCTAATCATGCATGATATTAAAAAATATCAAAAAATTTGAAAATTATTTTAATAAAAGCTTGCGCAGGTGGTTTTTTCGCCTTACCTTTGCAGAGAAGTTTTAAGGTTCATTTAGGTTAGTAGTTTTAGGTTGGTGAGGAAACTGGGAAAGACGGACTACGGTTCGATTCCAGGTTTCCTTTTTTTGTGCCTTTTCGGAAGGCACTTTTTTGTGCCCGATCCCAAAGGCGTCTTCATTTTTCGTTTGGACTTTCCGGGAGATTGCTTCCTGTTTCCCATGCCTTTTTCGTCTCGTTTTCCTGATTTGCGGTTTTTTGTGTTAAGCGATCCAATTTTTTCGGAAATATTCCCAAGCGGGTATTACCGACCTCTTTTTGGAGTTGAATTCCTTTAGGATTAAATACTTGCGAGACGGTTTACTTAATCGGGTAAGTAGTTTTATTGGTCTGCCAATGTTACCAAATTGTTAAATATATTTAATATATTCATAAAATATTTGCGTAATTGAAAAATGCCCCTTATCTTTGCAGAGAAGTTTTAAGGTTCATTTAGGTTAGTAGTTTTAGGTTGGTTGAGGAAATCGGCAGGTTGTAACGGATTGTCCGTTACTAAGACCAGAGGAACGGTACTCGTTTCGCGGTCGAATACCTCCGATTGAACCTCATTTTTGGAGGGGGTGGTTCCCCGCCAAAAAAGAAGGTCCTAGTCGTGAGACTCGGACCTTTTTTCTTTTCCACCCCGGAGCGGCGTCAGAGTTCTGCCAGCTTCTCGCGACTTACTTCCACCTCGACAGCTCCCAGCGCATAACACCCGATGTCATAGGGATTGTAGTAGAACGTGATGCCTTCGGGCGTGACGCGGAAATTCTCCGTCACGCGGATGTATTCCGGGAAAAATCCCTTTTCTGATAGTTCGTTGTCATTCTGCGCCTCGTATTGCGCGTAAATATCCTTGCGGATCAACTGGTTGAGATGTTCCAGCTGCGTTTCAGTGAACAGATCGGCAGTCGTGATCTCATAACCGCCCGCCAGCGAGTAGGTGTAGCACTCCGTACCATACATGCCGTGAGCGCCGCCCATGTAACTCGACCGCGTGATGGTGTAACACAGGAGCGAGTCGACGACCGATCCTTCGGATTCGGCCGAGATTTCACCTTGCCATAACCTGCGTTCGGAGACTTCCGAGCCGTTTTCGGGCGGCGTCATTTCGTTTGTGGCCTGGCGAATCGCAGCTTCAATAGCCTCCTGGGGTGTACCCCCGAAGTTTTCCAGTTCGAAGAACCGGCTGATGTTTGCCCGCTCGATCGCCGCGAGGGCCGGGGAGGCCTGAGCGTTTTCGATCGAGGCGAAACGGTATTCGATCTTGCAGGTAAAACTCTTCCCGTCGATCAGCGTGTCGGCGCTTACGACGGCGAATTGGGGTTGTATGGGGCGTTTCGTGCAGGAGCCGATGGTCAAGGCTGCGGCGACGGTCAGGAGCGTAAGTGTGCGGAATTTCATGGGAACTGATTTTTCTGTGTTTACGTAAAGATAGCTTAAAAAGCGGTTACGGTGGCAAAAATCGAAAAAAAACGTATATTTTACAGGAAAATTTTGGAGTTTCGAAAGAAGGCGTTATCTTTGCACCACAAAACTAAACCGGTGGATTCATCTAAGGGTTAGGATAC
>JAEZTA010000040.1 GCA_023443765.1 Bacteroidota bacterium
GTCAGGTGTGGGGTGACAACATCCTCTACACGAAGGCGCTCAACGCCTGCAAGGAGGTTATCGCCAAGGAGAACTCCTGTGTAGGGCTGGAAGGTACTTTCGAGGAGATCTGGCGCGACATGATGAAACGCGAGGTTGCCGCCGGAGGCGAGACGCTCTTCGTGATCCCCTTTGCCGACAGCCGCGGCCAGTGGATGAACAACTATGCCGTGAAGCACTACACGGCGGATAAATACTGCGGCAAGGCGAATGCCGGCGGCACGATCGGTCCGGTTCCGACGTTCTACTACGAGTTCGACAAGAACGACCGCCGCCGCGATGTTTCCTGTGTTCCCTATCGCTGGAATTCCGGCAAGCAAGAGCTGGAGAGCATCCAGAAATGGTACAGCGGCAAATACCGCTACGAGTGGATGAACGAAGTCATTTCGGGCAACGACTGCGGCATCAAGCCGATCGTCATGCGCTATGCCGACGTGCTGCTGATGGCTGCCGAGGCTGCCAACGAACTCGACGACCTTGACTATGCCAAGACGCAGCTGCGCAAGGTTCGCTACCGCGCTTTCAAATCCAACGATGCGGTCGATACCTATCTCGCTTCGATCGGTTCGAAGGATGCGATGTTCACGGCCATCTACAAGGAGCGCATGCTTGAATTCAACTGCGAGCAGGTTCGTAAGCAGGACCTGATCCGCTGGGGACTGCTCAAGAAGTCGCTCGACGACACGAAAGGCAAGATGAAGGCTATGCTCGACCACCAGTCTTACACCTCGACGGTTACGGGCGAGACCTACGATTTCAGCCTCGTCGGCTCGAAGGTCTACTACAAGTATGCCGCCGACGGAGAGACAATCGAGCTCCACGGAATTGATTTCGGGCAGGCCGGCGAACCTGAGGGTACGGGCTGGACGCTCTTCACCTCGAAGAAGACCGACGGTACGCTCGAAGAGGAGTATATCAAGAGCGGTTCGACCGCAACGGCCCGCATCGACCTGATCTACCAGTACGATCCCGATGTACACATGTTCTGGCCGATGTTCAAACAGTCGATCACGACCAACAGTCTGCTGGTCAACGACTATGGTTATCCGATGCAATAGCGTCCCGAATTGGAAACAAACAAGAAAACGCATGAAAACGATCATCAATAAATTCGTCCTGCTCGTGATGCTCTTCGCCGGATCGGCGGCGCTTCACAGCTGTTCGGACCCCGACGGGATTCTCGACGACATCACCTACGGTCGCGAGTTCTCCCCGCTGAATTTCACCCATACGTTGTCCAACAATGTCAACGTAACCTTCTCGTGGACGGTCATGACCGGAATCGCGGATTATACGCTGACGCTCTCCTACGCCGACGGCGAGGGCGGCGTTTACGACCAGGTCGACCTGATCGCTCCGCTCGACGGCGACGGCAACACCGTCAAGACGATGGAATACGCGTTTAAGGAATTGCCCGGTAACCGCGAATGGATTGCCGAGCTGGTTGCCGTGTCGCAGCGTCCGGGCGTCGCCGATTCGAAGGCTGCGACCCGCACCTTTGCAACGGGCGTCGAGAACCTCTTCCTGAACGACGGTAAGATGGGCGACGACGACGTGACGGCCACCACGGCCATGCTGCGCTGGGTTGCCGGATCGAACGTCACGCATCTGAATGTGACGCCCGATGTGGGGCTGCTCAAGCTCACGTCGGCTCAAATCACCGCCGGCGAGTATCAGTTGACCGATCTTGTGACCGGAACTTCCTACACCGTCGAACTGCTGCGCGACGAAGCCGTACGCGGTACGATCTCGTTCGTCGCTTCGGATAAGATCGACGTGGATGTGGTCGACAAGAGTGCAACGACGATCACCCTTGCATGGGGCGCTGAGCAGCAGGTTACGAGCCTCGTACTGAAGGGCGGCGAAGACGAACGCAACGTCACGCTGACCGAAGCCCAGATCGCTGCGCATACCTATACGTTCGAGGGCCTCAAGGCGCAGACCGAGTATTCGATTTCGGTCTACATCGCCGGTGTCGAGTCGGGCAACCTGGTCGTTACGACCCTGGGACAATCCGACTTCTGGGACTTCACCGATGCGACGAAGTGGCCGGTTACGAACTGGGAGTCGGTTCAGACCATCGACGGTCTCACGATTCTGGCTACTTCTTCGGGTAAAAACATCCAGGTGAGCGCAGATGCCGATTACGGCTACAACTACCTCGACCTGCGCGGTAAATCGACCGTCAAGGCAGGAGAGGCTCCCACCGAGCGTGCCCTGCAATTCTCCGTCGTAGGCGAGGGCGTGCTGGCTATCGACTGCTACGCCAACGGCGCAGGCCGTAACTTCTACGCCTATGTCGATGCGCTGGGCAAGAACTTCGGGCCGTTCGAGGCTCCTACGGCCGACAACCGCGGCAAAGTCTTCATTCCCTGCCCGGGTATTCCGGCTGCGGCCAAGGTTTCGATCTGGACCGACGCGACGATCAACCACATTTACAGCATCGGCTGGTACGAGGGAACCGAAGCTCCGGGGCAGAACGCCACGCCGCTCGACGCTCCCGTAGTGACGGCTGATCCCGCCGAAGTGACCAAGGGCGACAACGCTCCCGTGACCTTCTCGTGGGCGGCTGTTCCCAACGCTTCGACCTACACCTACCGCCTTGCGCTGACGACGCTCAATGGCGATACCGAGGAGGTCGTGCGCTTCTCGGAGACCGTTTCGACGACCCAGATGACCGTCCCGGCCGCTACCGTCGCCAAACTCAAGCCCGGCACCTACACGATTTCGGTGACTGCGGCAGCCGTTTCCGACTACCTCTACAAGCCGTCGGCTTCGGGCAGCGCCACGCTGACGGTCGCCGACACCAAGCTGGCGACTCCTGCTGTGACGCTCGATCCTGCAAAGGTTACTTTGGGCGCTTCGACGGCCGTGACGGCCTCGTGGGCAGCTATCGACGGTGCGGCTTCGTATGTCGTTGCCTTCAACGGCGGCGCGTCCGAAACCGTGAACACGACTTCCTACACGATTGCCGCCGCAACAGTCGCTGCGCTGGCCGTGGGCGAGTATACGATCTCGGTGGTCGCCAATCCCGCCGACGCTTCGGCGCAGGCTTCCGATGCCGGTACGGCCAAACTGACCGTTGCCGACGCTTCGACCCCGGGCGGCGGAACCTATACGTGGAACTTTACCGATGCGGCGTTCGACAGCTATTATGCGGCGATCGGCACGGCGGATAACAAGGACTACACGGGTACGTGGGACGGTCTGACAATTACCGCAGGCGGCAGCTCGATCAAGGGCGGCAGTTCTTCGGTAGGCCGTTATATTCAGGCCGGCGGTAAGGGCACTGCCACGAGCCGTAGCTTCTCGTTCTCGGCTCCTTCGTCGGGCAAACTGACCGTCGTGGCCTCGAATACGGGCAGCACGGAGGACATGACCCGCTGTGTAACGGTATTGGTCAACGGTACGACGCAGGATGTCCCGGCCGGTTCGGTAAGCACCGCGCCGACGACCTGCGAGTTCGACATCGACATCACGGCCGAAACGACCGTTACGATCTATCCCACGGGCAACGGCCTGCGCTTCTACAGCATCGAATACACCTATGGCGGCGGCAGTTCGGGCGGCGGTGATGCCGGTATGGCCTACGCATGGGGTGCGGACGACCTGACGGCTATCTGGGCCGGGTTTGCCAACAGTACGGGCGACATCAACGCTGCGGCGCTGGCTACGATGGTCGAATCGGCCGACCTGAAGGCGGGTGCCGACGGGTTCACCTACAAAGGCCTTTCGTTCCTGTTCGGTGGCGGCAAGTTCAAATTCGGCGCGAACAACAATGCTGCCGGAGAGAAAGCCACCCGCTTCCAGTATGGCGGCACGGGCAACGTCGCCAAACAGTGTGTGTCGTTTACGGTCGATGCCCCGGGCAAACTGATTGTCGAGGCGGCGTCGAGCAGCACGGCGGCACGTGCGCTGGGCGTGGATGTCGACGGCACGGAGCAGTCGCAGGACGCTCCTGTGAGTTCCTCACCTGCACAGCTTGAGTTCGACTGTTCGGCGGCTGTCAAGGGATCGAAGATCTCGATTTACAGCAAGAACAGCGGAATCAATGTATTCTCGATCACCTGGACGCCTTCGAAGTAAGCGGCAGGACGACCTCTGGAAAAGGACGCTCATTTTTGGGCGTCCTTTTTTGTCGTTTGACCGTTGCGGAACCAGATTTGCAGGGACGTATTGTGAAAAGTAAATGGATTTTTGTACCTTTGCCGAATATAGACTTCGGCTTGGACGGGCGCCGCTGCGGCATGGCTAAAGATACCTGCACTGCCTTCGGTTTGCCCTGTCCTGTTTGAAATTTCGCTCACAATGGCAGAAAACGAAAAAGACATACTGGAAAACATCGGAGAGCAGGAATACAAGTACGGCTTTACGACGGACATCGAAACCGAAACCATCGGCAAGGGTCTCTCGGAGGATGTCGTGCGGCTGATCTCCGCCAAAAAGGGCGAGCCGGAATGGATGACCGAGCGGCGCGTGGCGGCCTACCGCCATTGGCTGACGCTGGAACCTCCGACGTGGGCCCACCTGACGATCCCCCCGATCGACTTTCAGGAGATCATCTACTATGCGGCTCCGAAGCCCAAAAAGCAACTGAACTCGATGGACGAAGTGGACCCTGAGTTGAAGCGTACCTTCGACAAACTGGGCATTCCGCTCGAAGAGCAGATGGCGCTGGCGGGCGTTGCGGTCGACGCCGTGATGGACTCCGTGTCGGTCAAGACCACCTTCAAGGAGGTGCTGGCCGAAAAGGGCATCCTCTTCTGTTCGATCTCCGAGGCGCTGCGCGACTTCCCCGAGCTGGTGAAAAAGTACCTCGGGAGCGTGGTCCCTTATACCGACAACTTCTATGCAGCGCTGAACGCCGCGGTTTTCTCCGACGGTTCGTTCTGCTACATCCCCAAGGGGGTGCACTGCCCGATGGAGTTGTCGACCTATTTTCGCATCAATGCTGCCGGGACGGGGCAGTTCGAACGCACGCTGATCGTGGCCGACGAGGGTTCCTATGTGAGTTACCTCGAAGGGTGTACCGCGCCGCAGCGCGACGAGAACCAACTCCACGCCGCTGTGGTCGAGATCATCGTCGAGAAGGATGCGGAGGTGAAATATTCCACCGTCCAGAACTGGTATCCCGGCGACAAGCAGGGGCGGGGCGGTATTTATAACTTCGTCACCAAGCGCGGCTTCTGCCGCGAGAACGCCCGCCTGTCATGGACGCAGGTGGAGACGGGGTCGGCGATTACGTGGAAGTATCCGAGTTGCATCCTCGCGGGCGACAATGCCGTCGGCGAGTTCTACTCGGTGGCTATGACCAACAATTACCAGCAGGCCGACACGGGTACGAAGATGATCCACATCGGTCGCAATACGCGCAGCCGCATCGTCTCGAAGGGCATTTCCGCAGGCCGGAGCCAGAACTCCTACCGCGGCATGGTCCGTGTGGCGAAAGGGGCCGAGAACGCCCGCAACTACTCGCAGTGCGATTCGCTGCTGATCGGCGACAAGTGCGGGGCGCATACGTTCCCCGTGATCGATGTCCGCAACCGCACGGGCGTGGTGGAGCACGAGGCCACGACTTCGAAAATTTCCGACGACCAGCTTTTCTACTGCAATCAGCGCGGGCTTTCGACCGAGGACGCTGTGGGACTGATCGTCAACGGCTATGCCCGCGAGGTGTTGTCGAAACTGCCGATGGAGTTTGCCGTCGAGGCGCAGAAACTGCTGTCCATTAGTTTGGAAGGATCCGTCGGTTAGGCTGATTTTGCGTCCGCAGGTTGGGCGCGTGCGACAAGTCCCTCCCGAGGGAGGGATTTAGGGTGGGGTCAGACTTGTAAACACGGTGGAACACCGTGGGAGCTGGCTTCATGAAACGAAATGACAGTGAAGGAAAAAATAGAATAATGAGATATGTTAAGCGTTAAAAATTTACATGCGTCGGTCGACGGCAAGGAGATTCTCCGGGGTATCGACCTCGAAGTCAAGGCCGGCGAGGTGCATGCCATCATGGGCCCCAACGGCTCGGGCAAGTCGACGCTGGCTTCGGTGCTGGCGGGCAATGAGAAATTCACCGTTACGGAGGGTTCGGCCGAATTCATGGGCCACGACCTGCTGTCGATGCCCATCGAGGACCGGGCACGGCTGGGCCTGTTCCTGGGCTTCCAGTACCCGGTCGAGATTCCGGGCGTCACGATGGCCAATTTCATGAAGCTGGCCGTCAACGAACAGCGCAAGTTCCGCGGCGAAGAGCCGCTTTCGGCTGCCGGGTTCCTGAAGCTGATGCGCGAGAAGAGCGCCGTGGTGGAACTCTCGTCGAAACTCACTTCGCGGGCCGTGAACGAAGGGTTCTCGGGCGGCGAGAAGAAGAAGAACGAGATTTTCCAGATGGCGATGCTCGACCCGAAGCTGGCGATCCTGGACGAAACGGATTCGGGTCTCGACATCGACGCCCTGCGCATCGTCGCTACGGGCGTTACGAAACTCCACCGGGCGGATAACGCCACGGTGGTCATCACGCACTACCAGCGCCTGCTGGACTATATCGTTCCCGATGTGGTGCACGTGCTCTACCAGGGCCGTATCATCCATTCGGGCGACAAATCGCTGGCCCTCCGGCTCGAAAAGGACGGATACGACTGGCTGATCAACGAACACAAGGAGTAATGGAGACGATTCTCGACATAATCCGCGGATTCCGAACGGCGGACGGCGAGGTGCTCCGGGTCACCGGGAACGAGGCCGAACCGTTTGTGGCGGTCGATCCCCGGAAGCTCAGGGTGGAGGCTGCGGCGGGCGCTTCGGCGCAGGTCGTCGTGCTGCACACCGCGCCCGAAATGTCGGAGTTGCGGGTGGAACTCGCCGAAGGGGCGCAGTTGGAACTGACCGAGTTGTTCACGGCCGAGGCGTTCGCCGAGGTCCACGTGACGCAGGCTGCCCGCAGCCGCTGTCGCCTGACGACGGTGCAGCTGTCGAGCGCCAACGCTTCGTATAGGATCGACCTCGACGGTGCGGATGCCGAAAACGAACTGAACGGAGTCTTTCTCGCAGCGGGCGAGGAGCACTGCGTGCTGAAACTGCATACGGCGCACAATGTCGCCGACTGCCGCAGCAATTCCTATGTCAAGGGTGTTGCCGGAGGCTGTGCCGTGGGCGAGTTCTGCGGAATGGTTTATGTGGCTCCCGATGCCCAGCGTACCGATGCCCGGCAGCAGAGCCGTAACA
>JAEZTA010000082.1 GCA_023443765.1 Bacteroidota bacterium
GCCGATGCGCCGTACATCGTGCGCTTCGAACCCTTCATCACGCCCTTCACGGGGTTCATGTACAGCGTGCCGCGGTAGCGCAGGCTGCTGTCGCCTCCGTCGACCGTCACGCGGTGCCGGTGCGAGAACGAGGTGCGTACCGGGATGTCGAGCCAGTCGGTCGAACCGTTGGCCTTCACATCGGCGATGCGCTGGTTGTAGAGCGCTTCGTTTCCGTCGTATGCACCCATCCGCTTCTCCCATGCAAGTTTCTGGTTCGCGTCCATCAGGTCGAAACTGCGCAGGTTGGCTTTCTGGAAACTGCCGTCGAAGTTGTAGGTCAGCTGTAACTTGTGGGGAGTCGGAGTCTTCGTGTTGATGACGATCACGCCGTTTCCGGCCCGCAGGCCGTAGAGCGCCGTCGCCGTTGCGTTCTTGAGCAGCGTGACGCTCTCCACGCGCTGGATGTCGAAGTCCTGCAGGCGGTCGATCGACTCGGCGTGCCCGTCGACGATGATCAGCGGCAGGGCGTCCGTGTCGCTCATCTTCCACGGCAGCGATTTCACGCCCTGAAGGCTCATCGAGGCGGGAGCAGCGTTCGGGTTGGCCCCGTATTTTTCGTCGGGGTCTGTCCCGCAAACGGACGGGTCGATCAGTTGTATGGCTCTGAGCAGATTCGTCGGGTGGAGTCTGCGCAGTTCTTCGCCCGAATAACTCGCTTCCGCAGCGCCTGCGGATTTTGTGCGGCAGTTATCCCGGACGAAATCCTCGCGTTCGTGGGTTCCTTGTCCAAACAGCTGGCAGGGGCTTATGGAAAACAGGGCCGAAATGACTGCCGGGAATACCAATGGCCGCAGGCAACGCAGCGCAGCGGCTCTTTCCGGAAGTTTTCGTTTTTTCGTTTGTAGAGGTTGCGTCATAAATTTAATTTGTTTAAATGGGTGTTTTATCTCAGCGTGATTCGTTTGCCGTCGTAGTCGATCTCCATGCCCGTTCCGGTCGATGCGATGATCGTGAGTATCTTGTCGAGCTCCTCGCACCGCGGGAACTGGCCGCTGAAGCGAAGTCCGTCGAGCAGCGGCGAAACTTCGAATTCGAAGTCATACCAGCGGGCCAGACTTTCCATGATCTCGGTGATCGACGCGTGGGCGAAGATGAACGTTCCGCTCATCCAGGCCGTTGCCCGCGAGGTGTCGACCTCTGCGATGTCTATCGCGTCGTTGTTCCGGTGGCTGTACATGGCCTGCTGGCCGGGTTGCAGCGTCACCTGTTCGCCTCCTGCGAGCGGTGTGATCGCCACCGAACCCTCGACCAGCGTGGTGTAAATGGCCTGGTCGCCTTCGTAGGTGTTGATGTTGAAACGGGTTCCCAGTACCCGGATGCTCTGCCCGCCCGACTCGACGATGAAGGGCCGGCGTGCATCGTGCGCCACTTCGAAATAGGCTTCGCCTTCGAGCCAGACGCGGCGTTCCGCGCCGTCGTTTGCCGTGAAGAACCTCAGGCGCGAGGCAGCATTGAGCCATACCTGCGTGCCGTCGGCCAGTTTCAGGCTGTATTCGCTGCCGCGTGGCGTCACCAGCGTGTTGTATTCTTCGGCTTTGGGATTCTGCCGTTTGCGGGGCTTGTATTCGAGTGCATTCTCGCCGACGATCTCCACATCGGCCTTCACCGTCACAGAATCCTTCATCCTCAGGTCGAGGCTTTCGCCGTCGGCGAGATAAAGCACTGCATGCGTGTTTTCGGGTTTGATCTGGGCGATCTGGGCCAGCACCCGTTTCTGGCGGCCTACGTGGGTGTAGTAAATCGCACCTGCGGCCACGATCAGCGCTGCGGCAATGGTCGCGGCACTTTGCATCATCCCCGAGTAACGTTTCAGCCGCCGTTGGCCCTTCCGTTCCTCCAGTTTGCGTTGCACCTGCTCCCAGGCCTTCACCGGGTCGCATTCGGCACGCTCCACCCGGCGACGCTCCAGCTCTTCGGCATTGAGGATCTTTTCGAAAAGGCGCGTCTTGTCCTCCTTTTCCCACTCCTTGAGCCGTAGTTTAAGCTGTTCACGCTCCGCCGGAGACGTTTTCGATATAAAGAAACGTCCCAGCAGCCGGCCTGCTTTGATTATGGATATGATATTCCCAACTAACACTGTTAGTATAACACTTCGGAAGCGGGAAAGGATGACACGGGATGTGAAAAAAATGTAAAAAGTTATCCGATCATCAGTTAGGAGCGTGTAAAATCGTAACCTCCGGGTGGGGGTTTCAGCACCGGAACGGACGGATTCTTAGAGCATCCACTGATTCGAAAGCACGATGCGCAGGGCCTTGTAGGCGCGGGATTTGTGGGTGCGCACGGTGTTGATCGAGATGCCGAGTATATCGGCTATTTCCTGGTTGGAGAGGCCTTCTATGGCCATGTTGAGTACCTGCTGACCCATCGCCGGCAGGTTTTCGATGGCCTGCGAGATGATCAGCGACGACTCTTCGCGGACGATGGCGTCGATAAAGAATTCTTCGGTTTTTTTCTCGCGGCATTCGCGTTTGTAATGCTCGACCTGCGACTCCGCATAGCGGCAGCGAATCTGTTCATGGCGCAGGTGGTTGAGGCATTTGTTACGCAGGGTTTTGTAGAGGAACCCCTTGGCGAGATAGTCGTTTTCAAACGTGCAGCCCTGTTCGATCAGTGCGACGAAAGCCTCCTGCACGAGGTCTTCGCACACTTCGCGGCTCTGCACATAATTTCGGGCAAAGGAGACGAACATGGCATAATAGCTACGGAAGAATTCGGGAATATTTCCCCCCCCCGCATCCCGGCATACCGAACCGCCCGGTCCGTCGTATGTTCCGTCCTTACTCATGGTTTCTTCGTCTCTCGTTAACTAACCTGGCTGCGAACGCAGCATCTCTTGCGGCCAAATATACCTTTTTTTCATTGAATTACAAAAAAAATTACAAAACGATGAAATATCTTTGGTCCGGGACATGTTCCCTGCGGTTGCGTGCGGTCACAAAAAACGACCCGGAGCAAAGCCCCGGGCCGTTCGGTTATAGATTCAGGTAAATGTAGGTCAGGTATGCCACTATCCCGGCTCCCGCCGCTACTGCGATGACGATCGCTACGGCTCTTTTCCGCCGTTCCCGGCGGGCATGCTCCCGGATTTGCTGCCTGATTGCGGCGAGTTGTTCGGGCGGGATGCTCTTTTCCGTCGTTTGCCGTCCCCCGGGATCGGTCCCGACATACATCGAACGCAGTTTTGCAGCCTGTTCCCGATGTTTGCGCAACTGGGCCCGGTTGGCCTCGTTGCGCTTGATCATGTCGAATACATGTCCCGCAAAACTCATCTGCTTCCTATTTGATGAAGAATCTGTAAATGTCGTTGCCGTTGGCGTAGAGCAGGAGCATCAGGATGATGATCAGCCCGACGTACTGCGCGCCTTCGAGCACTTTTTCGCTCACCTTGCGTCTGGTGATCATCTCCCAGAAGGTGAAGATTGCATGCCCGCCGTCGAGTCCCGGGATCGGCAGGATGTTCATCACCGCGAGGATGATCGACAGGAAGGCGGTCTTCATCCAGAAGTCCTGCCAGTCCCACGTCGAAGGGAAGATGCTGCCGATGGCGATAAATCCGCCCAACTCCTCATACATCTTGGTTTTGGGCTGTACGATCATCTTCAACTGGTCCCAGTAGGAGGAGATCACGTCGCCCGTCTTGTGAATACCCGCCGGGATCGACTCCCAGAACGTGTATTTCTGCGTGCGCAGCTTGAACGGATATTGGGTCACGACGCCGATGCGTCCGTCCAACAGCGGTACGGACAATTCCAGCAGGTCGCCTCCGCGCATGACCTTGAGCAGCACCGAGTCCCCGTCGTATGCCTTCAGGTATTTCTGGTAAGCCGGGAAGTCGAGCCCCGATACCTCGTTGATGCCGACGATCTCATCGCCCACGCGCAGCGCCGCAGCCGATTCGAAGGATATGCTGTCCACCGTGAAAGGCCTGCGCAGCGAGAGGAAATCTTCGTATCCCTTCTGCTGCCGCATCGAGATCAACTCGCCGAGCGGAAGGGTCAGTTCGACCTGCTGCCCGTTGCGCTCCACCACGACGCTGCGGTCGCCTTCGGTGATGATCATCGCATTGACGATCTTGTTGATGTCGTCCACCTCTTCGCCGTCGATCGACACGAAACGGTCCCCGTCGTGGAATCCAAGTTTGTGCCCCGCCTCGTTGAAATTGTAGCCCCATTTGACATCGGAGTTCGAGATATAGGTGTCGCCCCATGTGTAGCAGATGCCGATATAGATGGTCACCGCCAGCAGGACGTTCATCACCACGCCGGCGATCATCACCAGGAACCGCTGCCAGGCCGGTTTGGCCCGGAACTCATCCTTCTTGGCGGGTTGTTTCATCTGTTCCGTGTCCATCGACTCGTCGATCATGCCGGCAATCTTACAGTAGCCGCCCAGCGGCAGCCAGCCCATGCCGTATTCGGTGTCGCCGCGCCGGAACTTGAAGAGCGAGAATCCCAGGTCGAAGAAGATATAAAATTTGTCGACACGGATTTTGAAGACCCGCGCCATAAGGAAGTGCCCCATCTCGTGAATCCCGATGAGGATGGTGAAGCAGAGGAAGAACTGAATGATTTTTATTAAAATGTCCATTTTGGAAAGTGTTTACAGGTTGAGGAATTTCGCGGCCAGCATGCGGGCTTCGGCATTGGCTTCGGCATAATCCGCAAGGGTGGGTGAGGGGATGAACGTCGCGTGTTCCAGCGCATATTCGATGGTGCGTACGATGTCGAGCCACGCGCATTTGCGGGCGAGGAACGCCGCCACGGCCACTTCGTTCGAGCCGTTCATCGTGCAGGCCGCCGTGCCGCCGCGCCGCAGGCAGTCGTAGGCAATCTCCAACGCCGGGTATTTCAGGCGGTCCACCTCGGCGAATGTCAGCTGCGGATGGTTCAGGAAATTGAACCGCTCGCCGGGGCGGTTCGCCCGGTCGGGGAAAAGCAGCGCAAAACTGATCGGCAGGCGCATGTCGGGCGTACCCAACTGGGCCTTGATCGCGCCGTCCTCGAATTCGACCATCGAGTGGATGATCGACTGCGGGTGCAGCAATACCGAAATCCGGTCTGCCGGAGTTCCGAATAGCCAGTGTGCCTCGATCACCTCGAAGCCCTTGTTGACGAGCGTCGACGAGTCGATCGTGATCTTCGCTCCCATGTCCCACTGGGGATGGCGCAAAGCCTGCTCTACGGTGACGTTGGCCAGTTCTTCCGCCCGGAGGTCGCGGAACGCACCGCCGCTGCACGTGATGATCAGCCGCCGCACCGGGGCCCGTTCGCCCACGAGGCACTGGAAGATCGCCGAATGCTCCGAGTCGATCGGAATCACCGGGGCTTTCCGCTCCCGCGCCAGCGGCATCACATAGGCGCCGCCCACGACGAGCGACTCCTTGTTCGCCAGCGCCAGTTTTTTACCCGCCTCGATGGCCGCTACCGTGGGCGCAAGGCCTGCGTAGCCCACCAGGGCGTTTACCACTACGTCGGTCCCGCCTCCCGCTGCGACCTGCGCCACGGCTTCGTCTCCGGCGTAAACTTTCGTGTCGGTGTCTGCGAGCGCGTCGCGCAGTTGGGTGTAATAGTGTTTGTCGGCGATCACCGCCGTGTCGGCATCGAACTCCCGGGCCTGCTGCGCCAGCCTTTCCCAGTTGCGGTTGGCCGTGAGGACGCGGACTTCGAATCGGTCGGGGTTTTCACGGGCGATGTCGAGCGTCTGCACGCCGATCGACCCGGTCGAACCCAGTATGGCAAGTCGTTGTTTCATGTGTTTATCAGAAGACGATATACCCCTCGGGGTCTACGGGTTTCCCGTTGTTCCAGAGTTCGAATTCGAAGAGTTTGACCTCGCCGTTTTCGATCTCGGCATTGTAACCGATCAGTTCGCCCGAACGGATGGTCTGCCCTGTCGTCACGAGCGACTGCGAGAGGTTTTTGTAGACTGAAATCAGGTTTCCGGCATGTTGCAGGACCACGATGTAGCCCGTTTCCGGGGTCCAGAGGCTCTGAACCACCGTGCCGTTGTCGATGGCCGTGACGCGGTCGGCGGCCGATGCGGCGATCTTCACGCCGAAATTACCCTGTTTGATGTCGAATTTACCGGTGATGATTCCCTCGACGGGCGTCGCCAGCTCGATCGCCTCGCGCACCTGCCGGCGCGAGCCGCCCTGCCCGGCAATGGCATATTCGCCTTCGCCCTCCATCTGGGCCCTCAGCAGCGAATCCTCACGTGAGGGCATCACCAGCACCTTGCTGATGCGCGATGAGTCCGACGAGGCCAGCACCCGCGCCACGGGGCTGCGCCCCTCCATGATCAGGGCGATGTTTTCGTTGTAGGTCAGCATGTCGTTCATCATGCGCTCCATCGAGTCGAGGCGGATGATGTTCTGCACGAGGCTTTCGCGCGAACGGTCGGCCTCGGTGCGGTATCCGGGCAGGAACTCCAGCACGGGGGAGTAGGCCACCAGCGACAGCGTGAGGATGAACAGCATCAGCACGAATGCCACCAGTCCGGCGAAGATACTCGCCGGGGAGAGGTGCATGTGCCACTCTTCGGAGTTGTCCGTGGCGTTGAGCATGTTGAAGCGGCGCTTGCGGAACAGCCCGCGCCACCACACCCGTATGGATTTCAGAAATTTCATCTTTTCGGGAACAATTTCTCGTTGTTAATTTTACAAAGATAGGTAAAAATGCATTAATCCTTTGCTGGGCGCGCTTAATTTTTTACCTTTGTAGACGTTTTGAACCAACGTATAAATAGATAAAAACAACATGGTAAAACCTACATTACTGGTACTCGCTGCGGGCATGGGTTCCCGCTACGGGTCGCTTAAGCAGATGGACGGAGTCGGCCCCAACAACGAGGCCATCATCGATTACTCGGTTTACGACGCCATCCGCGCCGGTTTCGGCAAGGTTGTATTCGTCATCCGCCACTCTTTTGAGAAGGAGTTCCGCGAGGTCTTCTCGGCCGACCGCTTCGGCGGCCGTATCGCCGTCGATTTCGTTTTCCAGGAACTCGACTACCTGCCCGAGGGGCTTTCCGTTCCCGAAGGACGTGTGAAGCCGTGGGGTACCAACCACGCTGTGATGATGGCTGCCGATGCCGTCCACGAACCTTTTGCCGTGATCAATGCCGACGACTTCTACGGCGCCGAGGCCTATAAGACCATCGGGGACTACCTTGCACGGCTCGGCGACAGCAAGAACAGCTATTGCATGGTTGCCTATGACCTGAACAAGACCCTTTCGGAGAACGGAACCGTTTCGCGCGGTGTCTGCGGCGTCGATGCGAAGGGCGACCTCACGTCGATGGTCGAGCGTACGCAGATCGAGCGTATGCCCGACGGCAAGATCGTTTTCCACGACGGCGGTGCTGACGAGATTCTCGCCGAGGATACCCCCGTTTCGATGAACCTCTTCGGCTTCACACCCGATTTCTTCGTCTATTCGAAGGAGTACTTCAAAGTCTGGTTCGAAGCCAATAAGGATAATATCAAGTCGGAGTTCTACATCCCGACGATGGTCAACAAGCTGATCGGCGACGGCGAGGCTACGCTTCGCGTACTTCGTTCGGCTGCCCAGTGGCACGGCGTCACCTACAAGGAGGACAAACCCGCGCTGATGGCCGCCATCGAGAAGATGATTGCGGAAGGGAAGTATCCGCGCAATCTCTGGGCGTAGTTTTCGATTTTTAAGCGGCATTTTCCGCACATCCCTCGAACGGGGCGAATGGGACGTACTTCTGTACTACCCATCCGTCCCGTTCTTCACGATGCCCGAAACTTGTCCGCTTAAAATCAAAAACGGTGCTTTGCCGATGCCCGGCGTTTGCGCCGAAGCGACAATTTTCACCCTGCCTTGTCCGGGCCGGACTGCGTTATGACGACATCTGCTCCGCTTAAAATCAAAAACGGGATTCTGCCGGTGTGCTATATCCACAGCGCGTTGATCGAAAGTTGTTTCCGATAACTGGTTGCTCAGGAGTGACGTTTCTGTTGTGTATATCCCGCATGTGCCTACAAAAAAACGAGACCTTGAAGGGTCTCGTTTTTTTGTTCTGTCCGGCGGCTCCGTGAAGCCCCCGTTTACATATCTTATCAATCCAGGAATCCTTCCCTGACAAGCTGTTCGCGGATCAGGGTCCAGTCGGCTACCGGGCGTTTTTCGCCGTCGATAAACCGCAGGGGACAACCCAGGTTGCAGTCGTCGATATAGAGGTCGGCGTGAATCTTCTGCGAGGAGGTCCAGCGCTTCTGCGACGGGTTCTCGTTCACGGCGTAGAGCGGAATGCCCCGCACGCGAAACCATTCCACCGCGTGGTCCAGCAACTTTCCGTGGCGCATTGAGTAGAGAATCAACCGGCAGCCGTTGTCCGTCAGTTCTTTCAGTACGGGCACAGCCCCTGCATCCTCCCCGATCTCGGGGTAGGCGTGCGTTACCACCGTGCCGTCGAAATCGAGGGCTATTATTGCATCGTGAATCGCCATAACTATTGCTTTATTTTACGTCCCAGCGACCGGAAGAAATGCTTGATGCGTTTGCGGTAGCTTACCTCTTGATAATCGTCTCCATAGCCGTAGCCATATCCGTAACCGTACCCATAGCCATACCCGTAACCGTATCCGTGACGGCGCGAGCGGGTGCCGTTCAGGACGATACACATGTTGTGGAGCTTCTTCTCGCGGTAGAGACGCTCGATGTCGGGCAACTGGCGCCGGTCGAGCACGCCTTCGCGCACAATATATATACAGAGGTCTGCGAGACGGTCCGTGATGATGGCGTCGGCCACCGACATGGCGGGCGTACTGTCGAGGAAGACGAAGTCGTACTGCCCGCGCATCTGGGCGATGAGCTTGTCGAGCTTGTCCGAAAGCAGCATCTCCGTCGGGTTGGGCGGCTGGATGCCGGCATAGATCGCGTCGAGGTTCTTGTGGAACCCGGTGTTCTCGATCATGCTGTTGGGATCGGTGATCGTGCCTGCGAGATAACCCGTGACGCCGGTCTTGCTCTTGCCGTGACCCAGCTGGGTCGACAGGGCGTGACGGCGCAGGTCGAGGTCGATCAGCAGCACACGCTTCCCGGCCATGGCGAGCGTCATCGCCAGGTTCGTCGCCACGAAGGTCTTACCGGCGTGGGGGTCCGACGAGGTGAAGAGGATGGTGCGGATGTCGGTTCCCGCCGAAACGCTCATGAACGTCATGTTCGAACGCAGGATGCGGAAAGCCTCCGACAGGGCGTCGCGGCCCGTTTCGCGCACCACGATTCCATTCTTGCCTTCGCCTTCGTTGAAGGGAATATCACCCAGGAACGGGGCGTTGATGTTGTCTTCGATGTCTTTGCGGCCGCGGATGGTCGTGTCGAGCATGCCGATCAGGTAGAGCAGACCGAACGGAATGGCCAGACCCACAATCAGGGCGATAGCCAGGATCATCATCGGGCGGGGCGATACGGGGATGTTGCTGCCGTAGGCTTCGTCGATCGAACGCGAGTTACTCTCGGCTACGGCGTAGTTGAGCTGGTTCTCCTCCTGTTTGTTCAGCAGGTAGAGGAACAACTCCTCCTTGATCTTCTGCTGGCGTGTGATGCCCAGAATGACTTTTTCCTGCGAAGGCATGGTCGAGATGCGGTTGTTGGCCTGCGTCTCCTCCTTGCGCATCGCGTCGCGCTGGATTTCGAGCGTCGAGATGTTCGAGTCGAGCGACGAGAGGATCGAACGCCGCACGGCGGCCAGCAGGTTGTCGAGGTCCTGAATGACGGGGCTGCGGTCCGAACTGTTCTCCAACAGCTTTTCCCGGCGCAGGATCGCCGAGTTGTAGTCGTCGATCTGCTTCGCGATGGCCGTGTTTGTTCCCGCGGCCGCTATTGCCGGAATCAGTTCCCCGGCGTTTTTCGGGTCGTTCAGGTAGGTGCGGATAAACTCCGCCACGCTGATCTGGTTCTCAAGCGAAAGACCTTCGGTCTTGTACTTCGAGCTTTCCGATACGCTGCGTGCCGCCTCCGAGGAGATGTCCACCATGCGGTTGTCCTTCTTGATGTCCTCGATGTTGCTGTCCACGTCGCCCAGTTCGCGTCCGATAGCCTCCAGACGGGCTTTGATGAACTTACCCGTAACGACCGATACGCGGCGCTTGTCCTCGATGGCATCGTCGTTGTAGGCTGCGATCAATGTGTTGATCACGTCCTCGGCGCGCCTGGGAACCGTGTTGTTCATCGTAACGGTCACTACCGACGCCTGCTTGTTGGCTACGTCGCTCTTTACGGCCGTGCGGTAGGCATTGGTCGTCTGCCCCAGCGAATTTTTGCTCACACGGATCGGAACCCCGAGGTAATCGGGCGCCATGTAGAGCGTTTTCTTCACGACGACCTGCCCAACGGGCGTGGGGATCGTATCGCCGTAAGCTGCGGTGATGACGCTGCGGCTCTCGTGCTTGGTAACGAATTTATCGTCGAACTCGGTCAGGCGGATTTTGTCGCCTTCGAGCGGCGTGATCTCCATCGACAGCGACTGCTTGTCGTTGTCGTCGATGAACTGCACGTCGATCGGGGCCTGTCCGTAGAGGTCGCGCCGGCGGAGCCGTTCGCTCACCGAGTAGTTGATCGTCAGGTTCAGGCGCTTGACCACGTCGGTCATCAGGCGGCGCGACTGGAGGATGAAGACCTCGTTGTCGACGTTGCGGCGGTTCTGGAAACCCGCCAGGTCGCTGAATGCCGTCAGGTCCACGTCGCCGCCCTTGCGGCTGTCCTTGACCATGATGGTTGCCGTGCGGTTGTAAATCTTCGGGGTGCTGGCCAGGTAATAGTAAGCTGCGCAGAGGCAGATTATGGCCGAAAGTACGAACCAGTACCAGTTGGCGACCACCATGCGGATGATATCGTGCAGGGTGATGGTCCCGGCCTGTTCTTCGTTGCCGGCCTGTGTCTGGGTATTAATATGTTGTTCTGTCATTATCCCAAGCTATTTGTTGAGAGTTACGGCGAGGAGCGTCGCCACGGAGACGGCCGTACTGATGAGCGAGAGGTAGAACGTACGGTTCTGGCTGATCTCACCCGTCTGCGCCTTGTATTTATTGGGTTTTACGTAGACCACGTCGTTCTGCTGGAGGTAGAAGGCCGGGGAGTTGAAGATGTCGGCCGACGTGAGGTCGAGGTATTCGATCGTGCGCACGCCGTTCACTTCACGCGTCACGGACACGTCGGAACGCACTCCGTATACGGTCATGTCGCCGGCCATTGCCAGCGCATCGAAGATCGAGACCTTATCGCGCGTAATATCGTAATATCCGGGACGCGCCACCTCGCCGATGACCGAAATCTTCATGTCGGCGAACTGCACGTTGACCGTGGGGTCATTGATATATCCGCCCTCGATGATCTTGTCGGCGATGGCCTGCGCCAGTTCGCTGCGGGTTTTGCCCTTGCATTCGACTTTGCCGATCATGGGTATTTCGAGCATGCCGTTTTCATCGACGGTGCGCATCTGAAGCGCCTGAGAAGTGGCTGCGCTGGATATGTTCGCTCCTGTGAGCGAGTTGTAGGACGTAGCCGCATTGAACGGCACGGCCAACTCGGGGTCCTTGCTGTTGACGACAATCGTCAGCCGGTCGAGGGGCTTGATGCGGATCTGGCCGTTTTCGGCGATTTGTTCGGGCGTGAAAGGCTGGGCGTCCTGGATATACCATATACGTTTCTGTGCAGAGCACGAAACGAGCAGTATGCCGAGGATCGCTGTCCCGATAAGAAGGCAGAGTTGCTTCATGTTTTAATAAGGCGTTGATTATAATACGTGCGCAAAGATATAAATTAATTCTGAAAAACACCTGCTATCCGGCGCGGATATTTTACAAGTGTGTATGTAATCTACTGCATAATACGTAGGATGTTGCAAAAAAATTGTATCTTTGGTATCCGAAAATTCAAAAATGACAGACTGCTGCATATTCGATTTGGACGGAGTTATCGTCGATACGGCCCGCTACCACTACCAGGCGTGGGCTGCCCTGGCCCGTGAACTGGGCTTTGAGTTTACCCCCGCGCAGGGCGAAGCCACCAAGGGGGTGAGCCGCATGGATTCGCTGGAGATCGTGCTGCGCGCCGGAGGGCTCGAAGACCGGTTCTCCGGGGCTGAAAAAGAACGCCTCGCCGCCGAAAAGAATGCGCGCTACCTGCGCTATGTCTCGCAGATGACCCCCTCGGAGGTGCTTCCGGGCGTGGCGGCGTTTTTGCAGGACGTACGCAGTCACGGCGCCCGGGTGGTGCTGGGTTCGGCGTCGAAGAATGCGGGGATGATCCTCGACCGGTGCGGCATCCGGACGCTGTTCGACGCCGTGATCGACGGCACGCAGGTCTCGCGGGCCAAACCCGACCCGGAGGTCTTCACGAAGGGAGCCGCCGCCGTGGGGGCCGATCCGTCGGTGTGCGTGGTCTTCGAGGACGCCGCCGCGGGCATCGAAGCCGCAACGCGTGCCGGGATGCGCTCGGTGGGTGTCGGGGGCAGTCCCTTGCTCTGCGGAGCCACGATGCAACTGATGACCTTCGAAGGTTTCACGTTTGAAAAACTGATTGCGGCAATCGGCTGATTTCACCTGTCCAACTCCCGTTTTGCCGAAAAACAGACCATGTAATCTAACTATGAACACTTTCATAAAGCCCGATCCCTGGCGCCTCGTCGAGGATCATTTCGACCCCTCGCGGGTCCGTTCTTCCGAATCGCTTTTCGCGCTGGGCAACGGCGTGATGGGCGGTCGCGCCAATTTCGAGGAGCGCTATTCCGGCCCTTCGCTGCAAGGCAACTACATCGGCGGGGTCTACTATCCCGACAAGACCCGCGTAGGGTGGTGGAAGAACGGCTATCCGGAGTATTTCGCCAAGGTCCTGAACGCCGCGTTCTGGATCGGGGTCGACGTGGCCGTCGACGGCGAACCGTTGGACCTTGCCGCCGCTGAGGTAAAGTCGTTTTACCGCGAGATGGATATGCGCCGTTCGGTGCTGACGCGCCGTATGACCGTCGTGCTGCGAAACGGTGCGGAGGTGGCCGTCGAGGCCGTGCGCTTCTTCTCGCTGGCGCGCCGCGAACTGGGTGTTGTGAAATACGCCGTCACGCCGCTCAACCGGGCTGTTGCGATCACTTTCTCGCCCTATATCGACGCTGATGTGCGCAATACCGACGCCAACTACGACGAAAAATTCTGGGAGGAGGTTTCGACCGATGCCGACGCCGTGCAGAGCCGCACCCGGAAAAGCGGCTTCGAGGTGGCCTGGGCGCAGGCCGTTGAGCTCGACGGCGCCGACTGGCGCTGTGAAACCCGCCCCGAAAAAGTTTGTTCTACCGCTACGGTCCGGCGGGAAAAAGACTCTGCCGCCGTCCTGTACAAATATGCGGGCATCTGCTCGTCGCTCAACCACGCTCCTGCGGAACTGATCGCCGCTGCGCGCGCCGTCGCCGCCGACGGCCTCCGGACGGGCTTCGACGCCCTGCTCCGGGAGCAGGAGGCTGCCTGGGCCGCGCGCTGGCACGGCTGCGACATCGCCATCGGGGGCGACCCTGCGGCCCAGCAGGGCATCCGCTTCTGTATCTTCATGCTCCTGCAAACCTATACCGGCGTCGACACCCGCCTGAACATCGGTCCCAAGGGCTTCACGGGCGAAAAATACGGCGGCGTCACCTACTGGGACACCGAGGCCTACTGCCTGCCGTTCTACATGGCCACCGCCGGCGAGGCCGTTGCCCGCGAACTGCTCGTCTACCGCTATAACCAGCTTGACAAGGCCATCGAAAACGCCGCAAAACTGGGTTTCCGCGACGGTGCGGCGCTCTATCCGATGGTCACTATCAACGGCGAGGAGTGCCATAACGAGTGGGAGATCACCTTCGAGGAGATTCACCGCAACGGCGCTATCGCTTACGCCATCCACAATTACATCCGCTATACCGGCAACCGGGCCTACCTCGCCGACTGCGGACTGGAGGTGCTGTTGTCCGTCGCACGCTTCTGGGCTCAGCGTATCACGTGGTCCGAAGCCCGCCGAAAATACGTCATGCTGGGCGTCACGGGCCCCAACGAATACGAAAACAACGTCAACAACAACTGGTATACCTCCTACATCGCCTGCTGGTCGATGCGCTACGCTGCCGAAGCGGCTGCGTGGGTGCGTGAAAACCATCCCGCCGACTATGCCCGCATCTGTGCGAAACGTCGCTTCGACGAGGCGGCCGAGACGAAGAAATGGCGGGATATTACCGATAATATGTACCTCGGCGAGGACCGCGAACTGGGTATCTTCCTCCAGCAGGACGGTTACCTCGACAAGGAGCAAATCCTCGTGAAGGACCTCGACCCGGCCGAACGCCCCATCAACCAGAAATGGTCGTGGGACCGCATTCTGCGCTCGTGTTTCATCAAGCAGGCCGACGTGTTGCAGGGGCTCTACTTCTTCGGCGAAGATTTCGACCCCGAAACCGTCCGCCGCAACTTCCGCTTCTATGAGGCGCGCACGGTCCACGAATCGTCGCTCTCGCCCTGCGTCCACGCCATCCTCGCCGCACGCATCGGCGACCTCGGCAAAGCCTATGAACTCTACCTGCGTACGGCGCGCCTGGACCTCGACGACTACAACCGCGAGGTCGAGGAGGGCTGCCATGTCACGTCGATGGCCGGTTCGTGGCTGTCGGTGGTCGAGGGCTTCGGGGGTATGCGCGTGAAGGACGGTGTGCTGTCGTTCGACCCGCAACTGCCCGCCGCGTGGGAATCCCTCGCATTCAAAGTCAATTTCCGGGGCCGCGTGCTCACGGTGAGCATTTCGCACGGGGCGGTTGAAGTCGCGTGCGAGGGCGAGCCGGTCGAGATCGAAATCTGCGGAACCCGCCGCCTTGTTACCGCTGATTTAATTGTGAATTATGAATTGTGAATTGACCGGTTTCCATCCCGACTGGAGTTACCAGGCCGTAATCTATGAAATGAACGTGCGTCAACTGACGCACGAAGGCACGCTGGCGGCCGCTGCCGCGCGGCTCCCTTTCCTGAAGGACCTCGGCATCGACGCCGTGTGGCTGATGCCCGTTTACCCGATCGGCGAACGCGAACGCAAGGGTTCGCTCGGCTCCTACTATTCGATCCGCGACTACTGCGCCATCAATCCCGAGCTGGGCACGATGGCCGATTTCGACGCTTTCGTCGCCGAAGCCCACCGCCTCGGCATCAAGGTCCTGCTCGACTGGGTCGCCAACCATACGGCGCGCGATGCCCGGTGGATCGCCGAAGAACCCGCTTCGTGGTACGAGCGCGACTCCTCGGGGCAGCCCGCCGTGCCGTGGGACTGGTCCGATACCGCGAAACTCAACTACGACAACCGCGAGGTGTGGCGTGCGCAGGCCGATGCCATGGAGTTCTGGATCACGCAGCACGCCGTCGACGGATTCCGTTGCGATATGGCGATGCTGGTTCCCATCGGTTTCTGGAACGAGACTTCGCGGCGCCTTCGGGGCGTGAAACCCGACCTGTTCATGCTGGCCGAGGCCGAGGAAGAGAACCTTTTCGAAGAGGGTGCTTTCGATGCCTGTTATGCCTGGCAGATGCACCACCTGATGAACGACGTAGCCCGGCTGCAGACCCGTGTCACGGCCCTGCGCGACTATATCTATAACGACCGCAGGAGCTATCCCGACTCGGCGATGCGCCTTGCCTTCACCTCGAACCACGATGAAAATTCGTGGAGCGGCTCCGAGTTTTCCCGGCTGGGCGATGCGCGGGAGATCATGGCGGCCTTCACCTTCGTCGTGCCGCGCGGCCTGCCGTTGATCTACACCGGGCAGGAGATCGGCTACGACCATTCGTTCGCCTTCTTCGACCGCGACCCGATTCCGGCTTATGCCGCCAACTCCTTTACCGATTTTTACCGCCGCCTCACGGCGCTGCGGCACGACAATCCGGCCCTTGCGGCCGGAGAGCGGGGGAGTGCGATGACCGAAATCCGCAACAATGCCGAGGACTGCCTGATGACCTTCGTCCGCGAGGTTGCCGGCAACCGGGTCGTCGCGGTGATGAACCTCTCGCCCTACGCCATCCATGCCGATTACTACACGGGTATCTATGCCGGCATGTACACCGACGCCATGACGGGCGAGCCCTGCGAACTCCGCGGCCGCGTCGAGGAGGACATGGCTCCCTGGAGCTACCGGATTTTGACCCGTTGAGCGGAATTGCAAAATTTTTTCTATCTTTGCCGGGACTGAATTTGTAAAGCGCATGTTTTCGGGCGTCAAATATTCTCCGGATAAGGACCGCAGAACGGTCTGCGACGCGTCGTGTCGTAATACCCCCCCCCGAATATAATTGATACCTACTGTGCCGGCCCTGTCGCCGGCGCCCCGCGGATGATTGGTTTCATCCGCGCGCATCGTCGTGTCCTGCTTTCACACACCCTTTTTACTAATCCAATAAATTTTTTTATGCAAATGAAAACTTTGTTTTCTTCTTTGAGCGCGCTCCGGAAGGGAGCTTTCTTTCTTATGGTTGCGGTATCTGTCTGTGCCGCGGGACTTGTTTCGTGCGACGACGACGATGACGACGGCAAGATCGACGGCGGTGCGCCCTTTACGGGGGCATGGGTTATGACCCATATCGAGATTACGGACGAGGAGGGGACCGACGGCGGCGACACCTCGGGCCAGGGACTCGTGCGCCTGACGCTGAACGACGACCATACGTTCGTCTACGAGGTGAATATCCCGGGAGACGAGGAGGAAGAACCGGAGAGTTACACCGACCGCGGCACATGGGCCTGGGCGAATCCGGTGCTGACGTTGGACTACGACTACGCTCAAAGTCAGTTGAAAGTCCTCACCTGGACCAAGAACAAGCTCGTCACCGAACAGTCCGAGGACGGCGAGACGGAGCGGCGTACGTGGAAAAAACAATAGCCTGAGCCATGAAAAAGTTCTCTATCACTCTTCTTCTGGCTGTTTTTGCAACCGGAGCGTATGCCCAGGACGACCAGGCCCGGCTGGACTCCCTGCGACAGGTCGTAAGCGACCTTTCCACGCGTGTGGGAACTGCGGAACGCACCGAAACGGACCGTGCTATCTGGAAGAAACGCGCCAAGTATTTCAATCTGGGCTATGTCAAACAGACGCTCACCGACAAGACCTTCGGCGGTGAACTGAAAAGCGATTTCGGCGTTTCGCTGAGCAACGGCAAGACCTACTACCTGCACCGCAAGCCCCTGCTGGGTATGCTCAAGTTCGGCCTCGACTGGTCGTGGATGGACATCAACTACGCCAAGTTCACCATGGAGGAGTTCGATACGGATACGGACGAGTTCTTTTCGCCCGACGTGCACCAGGCCGAGATCGGCATGCAGTTCGGTCCGTCGCTGACGATCAATCCCGTGCATCACCTCAAGATCAGCGGTTATTTCCGCGTCACGCCTTCCTATTCGCTCCTCTACATGGACGAGACCATGCACCACCACTACGTGACCTTCTGCAACGCCGGTTGCACCCTGGCCTGGAAGGTGCTGTCGCTCGGCGTCGAGTGGCGTTGGGGCACGGCCAGCTACGACGGGTTGAAATTCGACGAGGATGCCTTCGAAGGGGACTACGCCGAGGGCGACGACGCGCCGTCGATCGGCGACGTGGTGGACCGGATGAAGGTCCCCGACCGCAAGTTCAAGACCGGTTCCGTGCGCTTTTATCTGGGTTTCCGGTTCTGACGCCCGGAGCCCGGCCGATAACACGGTGGCGGCGATACCTTGCGGTACGCCGCCGTTTTTTTGCACCTGCGGCCGCTCCTTGCCGAAAACTTTCCGGCGATATACTAAATCCCGGATTTTTACGTATCTTTGTTCCGAGGTTATGAGAAAATTTGCAATCCTTTGCCTGCTGCTCGTCTGCGCGTTACCCTCCCTTGCGGGGACCTATCGCCCGGAGCAGGTTCCCAATGTCCAGCAGATGGACAGGAGGCGTTATGTCTCCAATCCCGATGGTATTCTGTCGCCCGGCGCCGTGGCGCGTATCGACTCTGTTTGCGCTTCGCTGCGCGAGCGGGGCTTTGCGCAGGTCGCCGTCGTGGCTATCGACGATATTTCGGGCGGCGATACCTTTTCGTTCGCCGTCGATCTGTTCCGCAGCTGGGGCGTGGGCAGCGCCAAGAGCAATAACGGTCTGGGCATTCTGCTGGTCAAGGATTTGCGGGAGATACGCTTCGTTACGGGCGGCGGCCTCGAAGGCATCCTTCCCGACGCGCTCTGCAAACGCATCCAGCTCAACTATATGCTCCCGGCTTTCCGCGAGGG
>JAEZTA010000097.1 GCA_023443765.1 Bacteroidota bacterium
GCGCCATCCTGCCTACGGCGACGCAATATGCCCGCAACGCCGTCTTCGCGGGACTGATGCCGCTGGCCATCGACAAACTGATGCCCAACAAGTGGCTCAACGACAACGAGGAGGGCGGCAAGAACCAGTACGAAGAGGAGTTCCTCAAGCGGCTGATGGTCCAGAACGGTAAAAACTGGAAATTCTCGTTCGACAAACTGGTGCGTGCCGAGCAGGGCCGCAAGCTGGTCGACAATATACAAAAGGTTTACGACGCCGATTTTTCGGTCATCGTTTACAACTTCCTCGACATCCTTTCGCATGCGCGTACCGAAACCGACGTTATCCGCGAACTCACGGAGGACGATGCGGCGTTCCGTTCGCTGACGCGGTCGTGGTTCGAACACTCGGACCTTTTCACCATCCTCAAGCTGCTGTCCGAGCGGGGACACACCGTCGTCATCACCTCGGACCACGGCACGATCCGCGTGGACAATCCCGTGAAGGTCACCGGCGACCGCGAAACCTCGGCCAACCTGCGCTACAAGACGGGCCGCAACCTGGCCTACAACTCCCGCGAGGTCTACGAAATCCTGAAACCCGAGGACGTGCAGCTGCCGTCGAGCAACCTCACGTCGAGCTACATCTTCGCCTACAACACGGATTTTCTGGTCTACAACAACGACGCGAACCGCCACATCCGTTACTACCGCAACACGTTCCAGCACGGCGGTATCTCGATGGAGGAGATGATCGTACCGTATATCGTTTTAAAGCCTAAGCAATAAATGAAAACCATTCACATCACCTCGCAGGACGAGCTTCCGCAGGTCGCCGGGGCGATCATCCGGTCATTGGGCCGCCGTACGGTGGTCGCCTTACGCGGCGAGATGGGCGCCGGTAAAACCACGCTTATCCGCGAGATCGCGGCTGAACTCGGGGCCTCGGACACCGTGACCAGCCCCACGTTCGCCATCGTCAACCAATACAAAGGCGAGGGCAACCGGCGCATCCACCACTTCGATTTCTACCGCATCAACGACCTGCGCGAAGCTTTCGACTTCGGTTACGAGGAGTATTTCTACTCCGGCGACCTCTGCCTGGTGGAGTGGCCCGAGAAGATCGAGCAACTGCTTCCGGACAACGTGATGACGGTGCGCATCACCGTCGACAGCGACACGGCCCGCACCTTCGAAATCGACTAAACACCCCTTCCGATGGCCGAATTCCGCATCGCGTTCTGCATCATCTGCCACAAGTACACGCCGGTTCTGCAGGAACTCGTCGACCGGCTGTCGGTCCCGGGCAACGACATTTTCATGCATGTGGACCGGAAAGCGCGAATGGAGGATTTCACCGCCCTGCGCGACAAAGTCCGCTTCGTAAAACCCCGCATCAACATCCGCTGGGGCGATTACGGCCAGATACAGTGCATGTCACAACTCTTCGGGGCGACCCGAAGCGGAGACTACCGCTACATCGTCCTGCTGTCGGGCGATACCCTGCCGCTCTACGACATGCGGTATATCCGGGAATTCCTGGCCGCAGGTTACGCCCATAACAAGGAGTTCGTAGCCATGCAGCCGGAACTCAATATCGAGGAGCTACATGGAAAAACCCGCACGGCGCATTACGTTCCCTTCCTGCGGTGGGGCGGCAGACGAAGCCTGTGGGAAAAGATCAAAATCAAGTACGCCAAGCATTTACGCCCGGCCCATAACCCGCTTTTCGGGAAGGTTCCGCCGCTGGAAAAGGGCTGCAACTGGATCACGATCACCGACCGCTTCCGCGATTATGCACTCGAATACGCCCGGTCACACCCCGAATACCGACGCTTTTTCCGCTATACGTCGTGCGGCGACGAGATTTTCTTCCACACGATCCTCGGCGATTCGCCGCTGGCGGCGAACAACACCCGCCAATCGCTGATGTTCACCGACTGGGACGTACCCATCGGCCCCAAAGTCCTCGACAATACGGACATCGACCGGCTGGCCGTATTGCGCAAAACGCCCGGAAACGGGAGGACACAGCCCTACCTTTTTGCCCGCAAGATCGCCGACGACATCGACCTTGTCCGATTCCGGAAAGTCGTCCTCGGCGAATGAGGCGCACCGGCAAAAACACACCTGCAAGACGACCCGAACCGGATCGTCTTGTTTGTTTCAGGTCCGCAACGAAAGCCCCGGATGTTGTCCGCATCGGAAAAAACGCTATCTTTGCGACGGCCATTACCCTTTCTGCCATGAAAAAAGCCCTGAAAATCGCGGGCATTGTCCTGCTTTCGCTCATCGGACTGCTGCTGATCGGCTTTCTGCTGATCCGCTTCGTCTTTCGCGAAGAGGCCGTCGGTTACCTGACCGCCGTGCAAAAGGAGCAGCGCGCGGAATTGCTGCGCAGCGCCGGACCTTATGCCGCCGGGCCGGATGCCGACTACCATTTCACCTATATTCAGGATACCGCCCGGGCACGGGAGATTCGCAACTACTTCCGCCTCGATACGCTGGTGAACCCTGCGGCCACGACCTGGGACAACACCCTGGCGCTGGCGACCTTCGTCGCCCGGAATATCCCCCACGCCAATCAGAAGGTCTACCCGGAGGTATGCAACGCAACGGCCCTGTGGGAGTATACCCATACGGTGGAACCGGCCTTCAACTGCCGCCTCCACTCGATTCTGCTCCACGAACTGCTGCTCGCCTCGGGCATCACCAACCGTTTCGTCACCTGCCTTCCGGCCGATTCGCTCGACTCGGACTGCCACGTAGTGAACCTCGCCTGGCTGCCCGAACGGCAGAAGTGGGCCATGATCGACTCCGACATGCAGGCCTACATCACCTCGCCCGAAGGTGAACCGCTCTCGCTCGACGAGATGCGGCAGCGCACCATTGCGGGAGAACCGATGACCGTCCACCGGCTCCTGGGCACACGCGATCCCGAAAACTACCTCTCCTACTGGGCCAAGAACCTCTACTGGTTCGTCTGCTGGGAAGAGACCGGATACGACAAGGAGGTCGAATACGAGGGCCGGACCGTCGCCCTGCTGCCTGCGGGATTCGACGGATTCAAACTGAACGAAGTCGTCCGAACCTCCGACGCCGCCCGTTTCTGGGCCGCACCCGACACCGACACTACTTTATAACCATAACGTCACCATGCAGGAATACACTTCGCAACAACACCAGATTTTACGTCCCGCCGAGCAGATTTACGCCGTCATCAGCCGTTTCGACAACCTCACGCCGGCCGTCGCCGACCGTGTCGAGGAGTGGCAGGCCACCGAGGACACCTGTTCGTTCAAAGCCAAGGGCTTCACCGTCCGTCTTCGCATGGAGGAGCGCGTCGAGCCGCGTCACATCAAGGTCGTGGGCGACGACGGGGGTGTCCCCGTGGACTTCGCTTTCTGGATTCAGCTCCACAAGGTTTCGGACACCGACACCCGCATGCGGCTGGTGCTGCACATCGAGCTGAACATGATGATGAAGATGATGATCGGCGGCAAACTGCAAGGCGCCCTCGACCAGATAGCCGAAGGCATCGCCCGGGCAATGCAGGCATAAAAGACCTGTGCTCCAAGGTCTTCGGCCCTGCGCAGGTAAAAACCCAAAAACCGACACGGCATGAAACCGACCGACTACATCGCTTCGCTGCTCAAACCCTCCTCCGCTACGGAGGAGGAACCCGCGGCATACAATTTCGATCCGATCAGCAGTTATTTCTACAACTGCCCGGCCGAAGGCGACGCCTGGCAGACCATCGACGCCGAAACGACGACGGACCTCGACCTGAATGCCGTGTTCGAGAAAATCGACCGCACGACCTCCAAAGTCGGCCAGCAATACCTCTATGCCCGGCTGCGGACGCTCCGGGGCGAGGACGACGCGCTGGATTTCGACCGCCGGACCGGGATTTTCGAGCAGGACGAAGCGCTGACGCAGCGGTGTACGAAACACCTCACGCGCCTCTCCAGCGATGACGCCTACGATTTCCAGCGGCTGATTTTCGACACCCCGGCCAAGGTTCGCCGCATCGGGCTGGTCTACGCGCTGACTGCCGTGGCCATAGCCTCGCTGCTGCTCGCACCCTTCTATCCGCTGCTGTTGCTGCTCTTCGTCGCGGTTTACGCCGCCAATGTGGTGATCCACTACGGCAACAAAATCAACATCACACGCTATGCTTTTGCCGTCCGGCAACTCGCCGCGGCCCTGAAAACAGCCCGTTACCTCGCTTCGGAGCAGGTTCCCGGCTCGGACGAGGCCACGCAGCCGATCCGGCAGGTCGCCGAGGTCGAGCAGCGCAGCCGCATCGTCGGCACGCAGGGCGACGGAGGCAACGACTTCGCAGCCATCATCTGGCTGGTGTTCGAACTGGTGAAGATCGCCTTCAACATCGAAGTGATCCTTTTCCACCGCTTCATCGGCAGCATCACGGCCCACCGCGACGCCATCCACGACCTGTTCCGGTTCATCGGCGAGACCGACGCGGCGATTTCGGTCATGCGTCTGCGCCGCGAGGTGCCGACCTGCCGCCCGACGTTCGTCGAGGGAAAATACCTCGAAGTCGTGCAGGTCGTACACCCGCTCATCACCAACTGCGTCCCCAACACGCTGACGCTCGACGGCACGGGGCTGCTGCTCACCGGGTCGAACATGTCCGGCAAAACCACCTTCGTCCGCACGGTGATGCTCAACGCCCTGCTCGGGGAGACCATCTGCACCTGCTTCGCCGAGGGGTTCACGGCTCCTTACATGCGGCTCTACTCCTCGATCCGCATCGCGGACGACGTTTCGGAAGGCACGAGTTATTACCTGCAAGAGGTACTCACCGTCAAGCGGTTTCTCGAAGCCGCCGAACAGCCCACGCCCTGCCTGTTCGTTCTCGACGAATTGTTCAAGGGCACGAACACCACCGAACGCATCGCCGCAGGCAAAGCCGTGCTCGCACACCTCAACCGGGGACCGCACATCGTACTGGCCGCCACACACGACATCGAACTGGCCGAACTCCTGCGCGGCGATGGTTACGAACTGCACCACTTCCGCGAAGAGGTGGCCGACGGGCAGCTGGTTTTCGACTACCAACTGCACACCGGTCCCCTCACCACGCGCAACGCCATCCGCATCCTGGAACTGTACGACTATCCGCCCGGGCTGATCGCCGAGGCCTACGATACGCAGGAAAAACTGCTCGACAAGGGCAAATCGCCCGTTTAGAGCCTGCGATCCTGATGCAGGATCAGATTCGGGGTTTCTGCAACATGCGGATCACCAGCGAAGCGGCGTAGATCAGCAGGGCGTAAATCAGCGATATGAATGATACCTTCAAGCCGCCGGCAACCAGCGTCAAAGGAACGTCGCCCACCTGCTGCACGACCTCGGCGGCATTGAGCATCCCTTTCAACTGCCAGATTAGGCAGGTCACCAACGCCAGCAGGCCGATCTCCTTGACCCATGCCGGGGCTTTCCACGCGGCAAACAACAGACAAATCAATTCCACAGTCAGGATCGACATGATCCATGCCCCACCCTGAAGAAACAAATCGAACATAACGCAAAAGTTTTAAGTCATCACGGGACCATTCCCATAGTGCAAAGATAGACAGCCCCGGGCCGAAACAGCAAAAATCCGGGCTGTCGAATCCTGCTCTTTTCCTGTCAAAACCCGCCGATCGAGCCCGGAAGCCGGTTTTGCAGGTCCGCGCTGTGACACCGGAGGCATATTTTACCTATATTTGTAGAAACGGATTCTTCGAATGAAACAGTTTCTGCCCATCGCCTGGTGGCTCTCGGCCGCACTCGTCATCGCCCTCGTAGTTAGCGGGCTGGGCTACCCCTTTGCCGACGCCCTGCTGCTCGGCGTGCTGTTCCTGCCCGGCATGCTCACGGCCCGTTACTTCGTGCCGCAGCTCTCGTTCGAAAAGCGCGGGCCGGGAATCCTCAACGCCGTTTACCTCGCACTGGCGATCCTCGGCATCGAATACCTCTCGCTCATGCTGGGCCACGCGCTGTTGCTCAACGCCGGCGAGGGCGAAATGCCCGGCCTGCTGCTCAACCCGCCCTTCATCCTGCTGATCCTGACGGCGTTCATCGCCCCGGAAATGGTTCTCGAGAACCACCTCGAACGCCTCCGGCCCTATGCCTCGTCGATCAGTTTCGTCTCCGACCGCCGGAAAATCACACTCGACCCGGCCGAAATCCTTTACGTCGAATCGAACGACAGCGAGGTCTGGATTCACACTGCCACGGGCGACGCCTACCGCACCAAGACCCGCATTTCACAATGGGAAGCCCAGCTCGACAGCCGCTTCCTGCGCATCCACCGCTCCTTTATCGTCAACACGACGCGCCTTGACAACTGCCGCCCGGCACACGTCGAAATCGGCGGCATGACGATCGAAATCTCGCGCAAATACCGCGAAGCCGTCCGCCAGCGACTCAAAACCTCCGCCGACACGTAGTCCGCAGCACGAAATTTGCCGCACGGGAATTATTGCCAACACGTGCGGCATTCCGGCCATTGCCGGGCGGCCTCAAAACGGCGATCTTTGTACTATAAACACGGCCCGGGCAACCGGAGCCATCAAACTCGGGAAGCTATGAAAAAATATGATGCCATCATCATCGGCTTCGGCAAAGGAGGCAAGACCCTCGCTACCGAACTGGCCGGACACGATTGGAGCGTCGCCATGGTCGAACGCTCGGATAAAATGTACGGAGGAACCTGCATCAACATCGGCTGCATACCGACCAAGGCGCTGATCCACAGCGCCGAACTCGCAGCCGCAGGCCATCCGCTCACCTTCGAACAGCGCAGCAGCTACTACAAGGAGGCCGTCGCCGCGAAAACCGCACTCGTCGACCTGCTCCGCGACAAGAACTACCACAAGCTGGCCGACGACCCCCATATCGACGTTTACACGGGCGAAGGACGCTTCCTTTCGCCGGACACCGTGGAGGTGAAGGCCGCCGACGGGACCCTGGAGATCGGCGGAAAACACATCATCATCAACACCGGGGCCGAAACGGCGCTTCCGCCCATCGCCGGAATCGGCGGCAGCAAACGCGTCTACACCAGTACGTCGATCATGGAACTCGACGAACTGCCCCGGCGGCTGATGATCGTGGGCGGGGGATACATCGGATTGGAATTCGCGTCGATGTACGCCGCCTTCGGCTCGGAGGTAACGGTGCTCGAAGGATTCCCGGAACTGATTCCGCGCGAGGACCGCGACATCGCGCAGGCCGTCCGCGAGGCGCTCGAAAAGAGAGGGATTACGTTCCGGCTGAACGTCCGGGTAGACTCCTTCCGCGATACGGCCGAGGGCATCAGCATCGCCGTTTCGCAGGACGGCGCCGCATCCCTGATCGAGGCCGACGCCGTGCTGGTGGCCACGGGCCGCAAACCCGCCACCGAGGGGCTGAACCTCGAAGCGGCAGGAGTCAAGACCAACGACCGCGGGGCGATCATCGTGGACGAACACCTGCACACCACAGCCCCCAACGTCTACGCCATCGGCGACGTGACGGGCGGGCTGCAATTCACC
>JAEZTA010000099.1 GCA_023443765.1 Bacteroidota bacterium
TCAAGCGGGTTACCGTTCACCGTGAAATCAAATAGTAAAGAAGCTCTATGGCAAAGAAAGTAGTCGCAACACTGAAAACCGGCACGGGTAAGCAGTTCACCAAGTGCATCAAGATGGTCAAGTCGGACAAGACCGGCTCCTATATGTTCAAGGAAGGTGTTATCGCCAACGACCAGGTAAAAGATTTCTTCGACGAGAAGAAATAAGTATTTTAAGAGGACACTCTTAAATACAAAGGGCATCTTTCGGGATGCCCTTTGTGTTTTATAGTACTGTGTAAAACCGCTACCGCCGCAAAGCGTTTTCGCGAATCAGACTACGGGTAGTGCGGATGAACTCCCCGACGCCGTGCACGGTCCTCACATACTCGCGCGCCTCCACGGACAACTCCTTGCGCCGCGCTTCATCCTTAATCAACGTACGGACCGCGTCGACGAAAAGATCGACCTTGTCATATCCGTTGCCCAGCACCGGACCGGTATAGATGCCGAAACGGGAAGTCATCCCGTCGGGATCCTGGCAACTCACCAGCAACGTGCCGCAAGCCAGGGCTTCGAGGAACGTCACGGGCAATGCCTCGTGAATCGACGTATTGATCAGGATTTTGGCATCCTTGATAAGGCGGAATTTCTCTTCACCTTCGAGGTGTCCCGTGAAATGAAGATTGGGGATACCCGTGCGATAAGGTTCCATGATCTCATCGTTACGGCTCTTTTCGATCTGCGACTGCCCGATCAGGTAAAAATCATATTCGGGCGTACGCTTGGCGATCTCGCAGAACAACCACGCCCGTTTGACCGAAGCGATACGTCCGACAAAAATCACCATATCTTTTTTAGGATGGCTTGCAACATCGAATCCGGGTTCCACATCAATCGGGTTGGGCAGATACTCCACCGGAGTCTGTTCGGAAAGCCGGTAGAGAATGCGGGCTTTCTCGGCGAGGTAACGTCCCTGGGTGACGAACGACACCCGTCCCTGCTTGAAAAGCCGATTCACCGATTCATAAATCCGGGTATTCCAGTAACAGGTTTCGGGATACATCCCCACCGTCTGGATTTCGAGCCAATCGGTCCAGGGACGCGGGTCCTGCACCCAGAGCAACAACGGAATGTTGCTTTTCCCCTCGTAATGCAGCATGTCCCAGGTCATTTCGGGCGAGAAGTAAAGATCGTAATGTTTCCGCTTCAACCACCGGGCGATGAAATGCCGCCCCGGCAGACGATAGAGAAAAACATTGTCCACACGAATCCGCGAGGACTTCGAGAGGCCGTGATGCCGCCCGATCAGCACGTCGATCCGGATATCGTCGCAGGGAATATACCGGGCGATATAATTACGCGCAAGGAACCCGATACCGCCGATGGCCGTACCCCCACCGCCAAAAAATTCATTGACGATCAGCCCTACCCGGATAGGTTTCACCCCGGCGGGCTGTTTGCGCAGGAATGTCGGAAGCGCCTTCTGCACGGCCTGCCGAAGTTGCAGCCCGTAGCGGGCCGAACGATACGGCGTATGGGCAAGATACTGATAATAGAGCCCTTTCAATGGATTGGGGCAAAGCGCTGCCGACCACGGTTTCCGGGCTCCGGTATAGTGAACTACGACAGCCTCGGAACGCCGGGCGGGAAAGGCCCGGGTATGCTCCCACGTGAAATTAAACCGGTCCGGCAATTCGAGAATCCGGCCCCGGCAAACAATGTTGATGACATCCTGATCCTGGAAACGAATCCGGCCCTCCAGTTCGACAGTCTTGTCGCACAGTTGGCGAAACAACCCGTCGCGACGCATTTCTGCAAGGTTGAGCAGCAATACTCCGGCATTGACATACAACTCGTCCAATCCGAAACCGATTTCCGGTTTGTAATGAAGTTCCTCGATTCCCAGGTCCCGAACTCCGGCGCACAGAAACCCCGTAAGGTCCGTACTCCACAACTCCGCAAGGCTTCCCCGGACCACCAAGTCAACGTCGAGGTAGAGGGCTTTACCGAGTTGCGGAAAGAGGTCTGCGATAGCATATCTATAATAGGTATGCCGCGAGACATGCGGGATATTGAGCTTGAGGTCACGGAAATCAGCGTTATCGACAATATGGACATCCAGCCGGCAATCCGCATGGCGTTTGGCCACCGATACGAGCCGGCTGCGGCTACGTTCCGAAAGGCTGTCGGTCAATATGTGGCAATCGAATGCCATGTCGGGGTTGTTTTCCAGCAAGGAAACCAACATCACACAGCAATGCTGCGCATAACTTTCGTCGATGGCGACAAAAAGATTTATTCGCTCCAAAGAAGACATAAAAACGTTAGAATTTGTGTACGGCGCGCACGAGGAAATTGTTATACTTCGGGATTTCGATCACATAGGGAGGCTCGATCCCCATGTGGGACGTATAGGCATTCTTCTCGTCCATCTCGGTCGAGGAGAAGTAGTAGACCAGACGGTCCATACGCTTGCCGCCGGCATCCTTGAGTGCATCGTTGAACTTGTTACGCGCCTGACGGTTGTTCTGCACGCGGGTTCCGCCGTTATAGTTGTGGCCGATGGTCAGCAGTTCGTCGATGGCGGGCAGATACCAGCCTTCACCCTTGTCGCGGCACCATTTGAATGCCGGGAAATCGTCCCACGAGAGGTTGTTGGCGGCAATATACTGCGCGATCTTCTCCATATTCTCCACGCCGTCAGTACGGCTGTCGGCGCCGGAAATGCACAGGTTGGGCTTGCGGAACTCGCTCCAATGGAGGTAAATCTGGTCGAGCGACACAACCAGGCCGTGCAGGCGGTCGTCCGAAAGCTGGCAGATCACGCCCTTGATACCGTTCTGGTCGTAGAGTTCGCCGATCTCGTACTGCTTGAGTACATACTGGCCGGCAACAGGCTGCGCCGGGGCCGGAGCAACCGCGGGCGCTTCGGGAACGGCCGGGGCGGCAGGCACAGCAGGAGTCTCAGGAACGGCAGGAGTAGCCGGGGTCAGCGGCGTTGCAGGAATGCTTTTGGTATAATATTCCTTTTCGCCGTTGGCATACTGGATGTAATGAATCTCCGCAACGGGGAGCACATAGGTAGGACCGTCGGGGTTGGAAAAACGCTTGTAACGCACCGCATCGGGCGTGATTTCGATCACTTTGGCTTCGATCTTCGTGGCGTCGGTCTTGACAATCAGGTCCTGCGCGGCGGCCGTCAGGACCCCGCACAGCGCTGCGAACAACAGCAAAATGGTTCTTTTCATCATTATAGATAAAGGTATATACGACAAATATAACGTTTTTTTCCAAACTTTCTTGTTATCTTTGCGAAAGATAAACTTTCGCATAGGCAGGCGAGGCCCCGGCAAACCCCCTGAAACCCGGTTTGCACCCGGCTTGCGCAGCCTTTCCAAAGAAATTCATAACGACATGGCATTTTTCGATATTTTCAAAAAGAAACAGGATACGCCGTCCACCGGGGAGCAGGCGCAGAAACAGCAGGAAGAACTCAGCGCCGGGCTGGAAAAGACAAAAACAGGGCTTTTTTCGAAGCTGGCACGCGCCGTCGCAGGCCGGTCGACGATCGACGCCGACGTGCTGGACGACCTCGAAGAGGTACTCATCTCGTCGGACGTGGGCGTGGAGACGACCGTGAAGATCATTCGCCGCATCGAGGAGCGCGTGGCACGGGACAAATACATGAACGCCTCGGAGTTGCAGTCGATCCTGCGCGAGGAGATCACGACGCTGATGGAGGATGCACACGGTTCGTCGGAGCATTTCGGGCTGGACGCCACCGAAGGACAGCCTTATGTGGTGATGGTCGTAGGCGTCAACGGCGCCGGCAAGACCACGACCATCGGCAAGCTCGCAGCGCAACTCCACAAAGCGGGGCGCAAGGTCTGGATCGGCGCAGCGGACACATTCCGCGCAGCGGCTATCGACCAGTTGCAGGTGTGGGCCGACCGCGCCGGAGCGACGATGATCCGTCAGCAGATGGGTTCGGACCCCGCGTCGGTAGCTTTCGACACGCTCACCTCGGCCAAGGCCAACGGCGCCGACGTGGTGCTGATCGACACTGCCGGGCGTCTGCACAACAAGGTCAACCTGATGAACGAGCTGACGAAAATCCGTAACGTCATGACGAAGGTGATCCCCGGCGCGCCGCACGAAGTGATGCTCGTGCTCGACGGCTCGACGGGACAGAATGCCTTCGAGCAGGCAAAGCAGTTCACGCAGGCCACGCAGGTCACTTCGCTCACGATCACCAAACTCGACGGCACGGCCAAAGGCGGCGTGGTGATCGGCATCAGCGACCAGTTCCACATCCCGGTACGCTACATCGGCATTGGCGAAGGCATCGACCAACTGCGGATTTTCGACCGGAAGGAATTCGTCGCCGCGCTGTTCGGCAACGGAAACTAACACAGTCCAATGAAACCCAGCCTCCTTATTCTGGTCCTTGCCTCTTTCAGCGTTTCCTTCGCCATGCCCGGGCCTCGTTCGGAAAGTCCGCAGCAACCGCGAGAAACGGCCGATTCCATCAATGGCATCTATATTCCGCACAACACAGCAGAATGCATGACGGAGTTGGATAAGCACTTCTCCGACACCCTGAAATGTGAAATTCGCAGCATGCCCCGCGACAAATTCCTGGGACTTTCCCATTTAGGATTAGGAATGTGGGTGCGCAACGCATTCGGGCTATGGGCAGATTCACGTCTGGCGCGCTATCTGCGGGACAGCTGCAAACTGGAGGACCCGGATGAAATGTCGTGGCACATTCTTGAGAAGTACCACAATCACTTAATGCGTTCCGATGAAAAAAATTAACGTCATAACGCTCGGCTGCTCGAAGAACACGGTCGACAGCGAGCACCTGATGGCCCGGCTTGCGGCTGCCGGATATGAAGTATTGTACGACAGTGACCGCACCGACGCCAAGGTCGTGGTGATCAACACCTGCGGGTTCATCGGCGACGCCAAACAGGAGTCGATCGACATGATCCTGCGGGCCGCAGAGGCCAAGAACGCCGGGAAGATCGAAAAACTCTTCGTCGTGGGTTGTCTCTCGGAGCGCTACGCAGACGAACTGCGTGCCGAAATCCCCGAGGTGGACGAATATTTCGGTGCCCGTACCTGGGACGGCATCGTCCGCGCACTGGGGGCTGCCGAGGACCCGGCGCTGGCTACCGAACGCCACCTGACGACCCCGAAGCACTACGCCTACCTGAAGATTTCGGAGGGCTGCAACTGGAAATGCGGCTACTGCGCCATTCCGCTCATCCGCGGCGGGCACGTCTCCGTTCCAATGGAGGAACTGGAGGAGGAAGCCCGCAAACTGGCCGGGCGGGGCGTCCGCGAATTGATGGTCATTGCGCAGGATACGACCTATTACGGCATCGACCTCTACGGAAAGCGGATGCTCGCCGAACTGCTGCGCCGCCTCTGCCGCATCGACGGCATCGAATGGATACGGCTCCACTACGCCTACCCCGCGGCTTTCCCCGAGGAGGTGATCGAAGTCATGGCCTCGGAACCGAAAATCTGCAAATACCTCGACATTCCGTTCCAGCATATCTCCGACGCGCAGCTGGCGTCGATGCACCGCCGCCACACCAAAGCCGAGGCGACGGAGTTGATCCGCCGCCTGCGCGGGGCGATTCCCGACCTGGCGTTGCGCACGACCATGCTGGTGGGCTATCCGGGTGAAACGGAGGCCGATTTCGAAGAGCTGCTGGCGTTCGTACGCGAAGTGCGCTTCGAACGGCTGGGCGTCTTCCCCTACTCGGAGGAAGAGGGGACCTGGTCGGCCGAGAAGCTCCGCGACGACGTACCCGAGGAGGTTAAGCAGGAGCGTGTGGAGCGCATCATGGCCCTGCAAAACGAGCTGTCGCTCGAAAACAACAGCCGCCGCGTAGGACGTACCGAACGGGTAATCATCGATTCGCGCCAGGGCGACTACTACGTCGGCCGCACGCAGTACGACTCGCCCGAGGTGGACCAGGAAATCCTGATCCCGGCTTCGGAGCGGCGCCTGATGCGGGGACACTTCTACGACGTGAAGGTTACCTCGGCGGCGGATTACGATCTCTACGGAGAAGTCGCCGAAAAATAGCCTTCCGGGGAGAAGTTAAGCGCACAAACGGCGTTAAAGGAGGCGAACGCAACCGGAAGAATTGCGAAGCCGAAGGGATACCGACTTGAAATAATATTTGCTTTTTACCGTTCTTTTTCGTACCTTTGAAAGGTAAACCGGAATTATACCCGAGGGCTATGGCCGACAAAAGCGTGATAACGAATATCGAAGCCCGTGTGCGGCAGTTGATCGACGACCACAAACGGCTGTCGGAACTTTGCGCGGAACTGACTGCGCAGCGCGACACGCTCCGCTCCGAAAAGCGCACGCTCGAAGAACGCGTCAGGGAGCTGGATGCCGAATTGGCGCGCATGCAGTTGACCGAGGGACTTGCGGGCGAAAGCCGTAACCGGAAAAAAGCGCGGGCGCGCGTCAACCGTCTTATGCGGGAGGTAGACAAGTGTATCGCGCTGCTGGGCCAGCCGCTGGCGGCTCCGGCAACACAGCAGCAGGCCGAATAGGCCCACAGGACGAAACCGGCCGGGAGGCCGAAACAAGAGGACAGCGAATTAAACGAACCGAAAATGGCAAAACAGGCGATAACCCTCAAAATAGCAGGCAAGAGCTATCCGTTCAACATCGAGAGCGGGAAGGAGGAGGTATACCGGCTTGCCGAACGGGAGGTGAACAGCTACCTCGCACTGATAAAACAACAGAATATCAAGAACTGGAACGACCAGGACTATCTGTCGATGACCGCGCTGAAGTTCGCCATTGCGAACGTCGGAATGCGGCAGAGCCGCGAGGTGGACAGCGAAGACCTCCGGCAGCTCGAAAAAATCGGCACGGAAATAGATGCGTATCTGAACGACCCGAAAAAGTAACCCCGGGAAGAGCAGTTCAGGGAAGCGAAACCCGGCTGCGGACAATACGTACAGCGAGAAAAACGTTCTTTTACATATAAGAATCTACCCGCATAGATTCCTTAAAGCTTTGCGAAACTGAACACTTTTTAAATTGGGGCAACTCAGGACGCTTCAAAATCAGGCCTTACTACCCTCACGGGGAGTACGTTACGGCGTACCGTTGGAAGATTGCGATTGTCGGAGCCCCCACACATGACTGATCGGCAGATTCGTCAAACGAGACTAAGGAATCCTATGCGGTTTTTTTATGGCTACACATTAAGAAACCCTAATAATAATTAAAAACAAGCAAAGACCAATGTATAGTATCATTTTGGCTGCCACAATCTCTGCCGTGGTCGCCGTCGTAGTCTACGCGGTCGTAACGAACCTCGTGGCCAAGACGTCGATCCGCAAGCGCCGCGAAGCCGCCATCAAGGAGGCTGAGGCCGAGGGAGAGATGATCAAGAAGGAGCGCATCCTTCAGGCAAAAGAGAAATTCATACAGCTCAAGAGCGAATACGACCGCCAGGTCAACGAGCGGAACCAGAAGATCGCCCAGAGCGAGCAGCGCGCCAAGCAGATCGAGCAGAACCTGCAGAACCAGCAGCGCGACCTGGAGAACAAACTCCGCGAGAACGACCGGCTGAAAGAGCAGATGCAGAATCAGTTGCAGATCCTCGAACACAAGAAGGAGGAGGTCGACCAGATGCAGCGCGAACAGAATGCGCGCCTGGAGCAGATTTCGGGCATGAGTTCGGAAGACGCCAAGAACATCCTCATCGAGAACATGAAGGCCGAGGCCAAGACCGAAGCCGCTTCCTATATCAACGAAACCGTCGAAGAGGCCAAACTGACGGCGACGAAAGAGGCTAAGCGCATCATCGTAGCGTCGATCCAGCGCGTAGCGACTGAGACCGCTATCGAAAACGCCGTGACGGTGTTCAACATCGAGAGCGACGAAGTCAAAGGCCGGATCATCGGCCGCGAGGGCCGCAACATCCGCGCCCTGGAGGCTGCAACGGGCATCGAGATCATCGTCGACGACACCCCGGAGGCCATTATCCTCTCGGGATTCGACCCCGTACGCCGCGAAATCGCACGCCTAGCCCTGCACCAGTTGGTAACCGACGGCCGCATCCACCCCGCACGTATCGAGGAGGTAGTTGCCAAGGTCCAGAAGCAGATCGAGGAAGAGATCGTCGAGGTCGGCAAACGTACGACGATCGACCTCGGAATCCACGGACTGCACCCCGAGCTGATCCGCATGATCGGCAAGATGAAATACCGTTCGTCCTACGGCCAGAACCTGTTGCAGCACGCCCGTGAAACGGCGAACCTCGCAGGCATCATGGCTTCGGAACTGGGCCTCAACCCCAAAACCGCCCGCCGCGCAGGCCTCCTGCACGACATCGGCAAGGTGCCCGACGACGAACCGGAACTGCCGCACGCAATCATCGGCATGAAGCTCGCCGAGAAGTACAAAGAGAAGCCCGAGATTTGCAATGCCATCGGCGCCCACCACGACGAAGTGGAGATGACTTCGATCATCTCCCCGATCATCCAGGTCTGCGACGCCATTTCGGGCGCACGCCCCGGCGCACGCCGCGAGGTGGTGGAGAGCTACATCAAGCGCCTGAAGGAGATGGAGGACATCGCCCTTTCGTACCCCGGCGTGATGAAGACCTACGCTATCCAGGCCGGCCGCGAACTGCGCGTGATCGTCGGAGCGGACAAACTCACGGACCAGGAGTCGGAGGGACTGTCGCACGATATCGCCAAGAAGATCCAGGACGAAATGACGTACCCGGGTCAGGTGAAGATCACCGTCATCCGCGAAACCCGCGCCGTGTCCTACGCGAAATAACCGTTGTGACCCGGGTATGACATCCGGAACACTGACAAACCTCCCTAAATCCCTCCTTTGATAAGGAGGGACTTTTTTTTACCGGGTCAGGTGAAGATCACCGTCATCCGCGAAACCCGCGCTGTGTCCTACGCGAAATAACCGACGTGACCTGGGTACGCCATCCGGAACACAGACCGAATCCCTCCTTTTTCCAAAGGAGGGATTTTTTTGCATACAGGTCGGGAGCAAAGCCGGCATGCGACCGCAGGCCGATCCGTTATTCCGGGCTTTTTTATACCTTTGCACCATGAACCGGGAACTCGAACAATACATCGAACGGGAGATCATCCCCCGCTATGCGCATTTCGACGCCGCACACCGCATGGACCACGTGCGGACAGTCATCGCACAAAGCCTCGAACTGGCCTCGCATTACGACGTGGACGCCGACATGGTATATGCCATCGCCGCCTACCACGACACGGGGCTTGTGAACGGACGCGAACAGCACCACATCGACGCCGGGCGCATTCTTGCGGCAGATGCCGAGTTGCGCCGCTGGTTCACCGAAGAGCAGATCGCCGTGATGCGCGACGCCGTGGAGGACCACCGCGCGTCGTCGGACCACGAACCCCGCACCATCTACGGGCGCATCGTGGCCGAAGCCGACCGGATGATCGACCCCGTGACGATCATTCGCCGCACCGTACAGTATGGACTGGCGCACTATCCCGAACTCGACCGCGAGGCCCAGTACGATCGCTGCCTCGCGCACCTGCAAAAGAAATACGCCGAAGGCGGCTACCTGCGGCTCTGGATCGCGGAATCGGCGAACGCCCGGCGGCTCGAAGAGTTGCGCGGCGTGATTCGCGACCCGCAGCGGTTGCGAGCAATTTTCGACAACGTATTCGACGCCGAAGCTACCACAAAATAATCGGCTGTACAAGCAGGACGGAGCAAGACTCTGTAAAATCGGACGCAACACACTCCGACCCGATCTCACAAAAAAAAAAATCCCGGACCGCCGCAAACGGCATCCGGGATTTCTGTTTTTGGAATAGCGGACTACTCCGTATCGTGCGGGAAATACTTCATATACTGCACACGCTGGTAGAACTCGCCCTCCGAAGAGCCGTAGTCCATGCGTCCGCGGAATTCGTCGAGCGAGTCGAAGCCCTGACGGGCAGCCCACGCATCGACGAAACGATTCATCTCGCCGATCACCTCGTAACCGTATTTGTGGATCGCCGTGCAGACCTGCACCGCAGCGGCGCCGCAAAGCAGCGATTTAACCACGGCAGCCCCGTCGTGAACGCCCGTCGAAACGGCCACGTCCAACTGCGGAAGCGCATGGGCGCACAACGCCGTGCTGCGCAGGATGTTGCGCAGTTCGCTCGGCTGGCTGAACGGATCGCCGTTCACAAAGCACATCTTCTCGATGTCGATATCCGGTTCGAAAAAGCGGTTGTAAAGCACCAGACCGCTGGCCCCACGGCCCAACAGCGCATCGCCGACCGACAGCACGTTCGTGAGGCGCATCGGCAGTTTCACCGACACGGGGATCGTCACCGCCGCAGCAACCTTGCGCACGATGTCGGCATAGTGCTGCTCGATCTCCTGCGCTCCGGCCAGCCGGTCGGTGGGCAGCAGGAAGATATTCAGTTCCAGCGCCGAAGCTCCGGCCTGCTGCATGGCCGTCGCGTATTCGATCCACACGTCGCCTGCACCGGCGCAGTTGATGCTGCCGATGACGGGAATACCCGTCTTGGCGGAATCGGCGACCAGTTCCAGCAACTCGGCCTTATAAGCCTCGCCCAGATAG
>JAEZTA010000146.1 GCA_023443765.1 Bacteroidota bacterium
CACTCTGCCCGGCGCCCTCGCCCAGAATACCGCCATTGTGGATGGCGATCATCGAGCGTTCGGTGTCGGAAAGGTGTTCGATAGGCTTCGAAGTCTGCGACTTGGTCCAGAGGTGAATCCACGTCGAAACACGCCCTTCGGCGGTCTCGCTGCGCCCGAGGTTCAGCGTCATGATGACAACAATAGCCGCAATGCCCCATCCCACTAGTTTCATCAACTCCCCGAAACGAACACGGCCGATCAGCATCATCACCCACGAAGCGAGGCACACCAGCACGGCCGACGAAGTATGCGCCGGAAAGATCACCATGGCCGAAACGGCGACCGGCAACAGAATCGGACGGGTCCCTTCGCGCCAGATTTTCCGCTGTTCGGGCGACGAACGCCACGTCCAGAACTTCCAGCTAGGCACGATGCGGATTTTGTCGATCTTCGACTGCCGCCCGGCGAGCTGCTGGGCGAGGAACAGCACCGTGGCGACCTTCAGCGCCTCGGAAGGCTGGAACTGGAACGGTCCCAGCGGAATCCAGCGGGCCGCGCCGTTGGTCGTCGCACCGATGAAGTAAACGGCGATGGTCATCGCCACCGAAAGGAAATAGACCGGACGGGCCAGAAGGTTGTAGATGCGGCAGTTGATCTTCTGCACGGCGACCATGATCACGAGACTGAAAACCAGGATCATCAGCTGCTGACGCAGGAAATGCGCCGTAGTCCGGGCCGTATGGGCATCGTAAGCCATCTTGGCCGTCGAAGAGTAGACCACCAGCACCGAGATCACCGCCAGCGCGGCTATGATGATCCACAGCACGCGGTCGCCGTTGAAAATCCGGAATTTGGGCTTCTCATCGGCAGTCTCCGTTCCGCACGCGGCATCGTCCGCGGAGGCCGCATCGCCGCCTCCCGAAACCCGTTTGCCACGGCGCGGCGCAGCGTCGCGCGCCAGTTCCGCCGTCATCTGCTCATCGGTTCTGCTCTCGTCCCGCACCATCGGTTATGCTTTTTCTGTAACCCAGTTTTTAAACAGTTCGCCGCGATTCTCGTAGTTTTTGAAGAGGTCGAAGCTCGCACAGGCGGGCGACAACAGCACCACGTCGCCCGGATGCGCAGCCGCCTTCGAGGCCGCCATGGCAGCTTCAAGCGAATCGGTCGAAATCACCTCAGGAACCACGCCCGTAAACTCCCGGACCAGCTTGGCATTGTCGAGGCCCATGCAGACCAGCGTATGCACCTTCGCCCGGGCAAACGCTTTCAGGGGTTCGTAATCGTTGCCTTTATCCGTCCCCCCGGCAATCCACACCACGGGGCGCGTCATGCTCTCCAACGCGTAGTAGACCGAATCGACATTCGTAGCCTTCGAGTCGTTGATCCACAGCACGCCGCCCTTCTCCGCTACGGGTTCGAGCCGGTGCTCGACAGGGGCGAAATCGTAGAGCGACTTGCGGATTTTCGCCGGGGCAACGCCTGCCGCAAGGGTCGCGAGGGTCGCAGCCATGGCATTGTAAGCGTTGTGAAGGCCCTTGACCTGCATTTTCGCCGTGTCGATCTCGACCGATGCCTTTCCGGCGGTCGCGGTGAATCTTCCGTCGCAGAGGAACGCATCGCCCGCACCGCTCGCCACGGCATTTTTAGCCGCGAAAGGCAGCTGGCGCATCCGGAAATCGTATTTCGGAAGCTCGTTCCAGATCACCTCGTCATCGCCCGAATAGATGAACCAGTCGCGCGAGGTCATGTTCTGCGTGATGCGCATCTTCGCATCGACGTAATTCTGGAAACAGTGGTCGTAACGGTCGAGGTGGTCGGGCGTGATGTTCATCAGCACCCCGATATGCGCCCGGAACTTATACATGCCGTCGAGCTGGAACGAGCTCAGTTCCAGCACATACCAGTCGTATTCGCCCGTAGCGACCGAGTAGGCGAAACTCTCGCCGATGTTGCCGCCCAACGCAACGTTCATCCCCGCATCGCGCATGATCTTGTAGATAAGCGACGTGGTGGTGGTTTTGCCGTTCGATCCGGTGATGCAGATACATTTGGCCTTGCCCATATAGCGGCCTGCAAACTCCATCTCGGAGATCACGGGAATCCCCGCCTCACGGATTTTGCACACCAGCGGCGCCGCGTCGGGAATGCCGGGCGACTTGACGACCTCCGAGGCCGCGAGGATGCGCTCCTCGGTGTGGCCGCCCTCCTCGTAGGGAACGTCCCACTCGTCGAGTTTGACCTTATAGCGGTCGGCAATGCGCCCCGCATCCGAGAGAAAGACCTCAAACCCCTTCTTTTTGGCGAGGATCGCGGAACCATAACCGCTGATGCCGCCGCCCAGTACGACCAATCGTTTCATATTATCTTATCTTCAACGTTACCAGTGTAATTGCCGCCAGCAGCAGCGAAATGATCCAGAAGCGGAGTACGATCTTGGTTTCATAAATTCCCTTTTTCTGGTAGTGGTGGTGAATCGGCGACATCAGCAGGATGCGCCGGCCCTCGCCGTAACGGCGTTTGGTGTACTTGAAGTAGCTGACCTGCATCATCACCGAGAAACTCTCGACCAGGAAGACGCCGCACAGCAGCGGCAGCAACAGCTCCTTGCGGATGCAGAGCGCAAAGACGGCGATCACGCCGCCGATGGCCAGCGACCCCGTGTCGCCCATGAATATCTGCGCCGGGAAGGAGTTGTACCACAGGAAGCCCACCAGCGCGCCCACCAGCGCCGCGGCGAAGACCACCATTTCGCCGCTGTTGGGGATATACATGATATTGAGGTAGTCGGCATAGACGATGTGGCCCGAAAGATAGGCCAGCACACCCAGCACGGCGACGATCGGGACCGAGACGCCCGTGGCCAGTCCGTCGAGCCCATCGGTGAGGTTGGCGCCGTTCGACACGGCCGTCACCACGAAAATCGCCACCAGCACATAGAGCAGCCACGTAGCCGTCTTGTTTCCGCCCGTCAGCCAGCCGTAGTCGAACTCGTTGTTCTTGACGAAAGGAATGGTCGTCTGCGTGGTCTTGAGGCTCTCGGAGCTGACGACGACGTGACGCTGGACGCTTTCGAGCACCGTGCCATCCTCGTTCAGGTAGACCGTCTGCACGGGCTGCGTGACCTTCTCGCGCACTACGATGTCGGACGAAAGCCACATCGTCGTTCCGACGATGATGCCGAGACCCACCTGCCCCACGATCTTGAAACGGCCGTTCAGGCCCTCCTTCTTGTGGCGAAAAACCTTGATATAGTCGTCCAGACCGCCGATCAGGCCCAGCCAGACCGTCGACACGAGCAGCAGCTGGATGTAGACGTTGTCGAGCTTGCCGACCAACAGCATCGGGACCAGGATGGCGACAAGGATGATGACGCCGCCCATCGTGGGGGTGCCCTTTTTCTGCAACTGGCCCTGAAGCCCGAGGTCGCGGATGTCCTCGCCGATCTGCTTGCGGCGCAGGAAGTCGATGATCGAACGTCCGAAGATGATGACGATCAGCAGCGACAGGATAATGGCCGCCGCGGCACGGAAGGAGATGTACTGGAACATTCCCGAGCCGGGAAGGTTATAAACCTCGTCCAGATACCTGAAAAGATGGTAGAACATGTCTTGTTATTCGCTTGTTTTTTATTTGATCAATGTATCGAAAGCCTTGCGGACCTCCTCCCGGTCGTCGAAGTGGTGTTTCACCTCCCCGACGATCTGATAGGTTTCGTGTCCCTTGCCCGCAACGAGGATGATGTCGCCCGGGCGCGAGAGCATCACAGCCGTCCGGATCGCCTCACCGCGGTCGGCGATACGCAGGTAACGCGCACCTGGTTCGATCCCCGCGGCCATATCGTCAAGAATCGCCTCGGGCGACTCGTGGCGCGGATTGTCGGAGGTAAAAACCGCCGTCGTGGCATATTTCACGGCGATAGCCGCCATTTCGGGACGCTTCGTCCTGTCGCGGTCGCCGCCGCAGCCGCACACCACGATCAACTGTTGTTCGGGCGTACGAATCTCCTCGATGGTCTGGATCACATTTTCCAGCGCATCGGGCGTATGGGCGTAGTCGACGATGGCCGTCGTGCCGTTCGCCGCCCGAACCTTTTCGAAACGGCCGCTCACAGCGTGCAGCATGCTCAGCACGCGCAACACTTCGCCCCGGTCGAGTCCCAGCAGCACCGCAGCGCCGTAGACCGCCAGCAGGTTGTAGGCGTTGAACCGCCCCAGCAGGCCCACCCACAGTTCCTGGCCGTCGAGCCGCAGCAACATGCCGTCGAGGTGCATCTCGACGATCTTGCAGCGGAAATCGGCCATCGAGCGCAGCGAGTAGGTGCTCACCGTCGCGGCGGTGTTCTGCACCATCACGCGGCCGTTGCGGTCGTCGACGTTCGTCAGCGCGAAAGCCCCATTGGGCAATCCGTCGAAGAAGAGTTTCTTGGCCCGGATATACTCGGCGAAGGTCTTGTGGTAGTCGAGGTGGTCGTGCGTGATGTTGGAGAAGATGCCGCCCGCAAAGTCGAGGCCCCGCGTGCGTTCCTGCACGATAGCGTGCGACGAGCACTCCATGAAGCAGTATTCACACCCCGCATCGGCCATTTCGCGCATCATGGCGTTCAGGCGCACCGGGTCGGGCGTCGTGTGGGTCGATTCGACCTCGCGGCCGTCGATCCTGTAAACCACCGTCGAGATCAGCCCGGCCTTGTAGCCCATCGCCCGAACGAGGTCGTACAACAGCGTCACGGTCGTGGTCTTGCCGTTGGTCCCGGTGATTCCCACGAGTTTCAGCTCCCGGCTCGGATGGTCGTAAAACGCCGCAGCCATGTCGGCCATGGCCCCCGCCGAATCTTCGACCAGGACATAGGCGATGCCCGCTGCCGGAGCCTCGGGCATCTGCTCGCAGACCACCGCCGCAGCACCCTTGCCGAGGGCCGCCGGAATGAAGTCGTGGCCGTCGCTCTGCGTGCCCGGCACGGCAAAAAAGCAGTCGCCCGGCTTCACGGCGCGCGAATCGTAAACCAATCCGCCGACGGCGATATTCGTTTCGCCGAGCACCTCCCTGACGGGGGTATTTTGCAGAATATCGGTTAATTTTTTCATCTTATTTCAAGGTTATGGCGACCGCCGTACCCGGTGTGATGCGGGTTCCGGCAGTGATGCTTTGCTGCGTTACAGCCCCTTGCCCCGAAAAGCGGACTTTCAGGCCGCAGTTTTCGAGCACGAAAAGGGCGTCTTTGAGCCCCATGCCGCGCACGTCGGGCATCAGGCTCCGGTCGCCGGGCAGGCTCGTGATCACGACGTTCGAAAGGCTGTCCACCGCGGCGCGTCCCCAGCCCGTGCGGCTGTCGAACGAGGCGCGGGGCGAGAGGCGGTCGGCCACACGGCGAATCTGAGCAATGTCGCCGCCCTTCATCCGGTCGGGATAGCGGCGCGGGCCGCCACCGTCGACACGGGCATACCAGTCGTGGGCGCGGTTGAAAATGTAGTCGACCATGCGTTTCACGACGGGACCCGCCAGCGGACCGCCGTAATAGGCCTTTCCGGCCTGCGCCCGCGTCTCGATGGTCGTGAGCACCGTATACCGGGGCGCATCGGCCGGGAAGTAGGCCACCATCGAACCCAGATAATAGCGGCCTTCGAGGCTGCGGGCATCGGTGATCTGCGCCGTACCGGTCTTCGCCGCCACCCGCAGGCGCGTCGTGTCGCGGAAAAAAGCGCTCGCCGTACCCTCCGTGCAGACCGCCTGGAGGCATTGGTGCACCTCGCGCAGCGCCGCCCGCGAAGCGATCGACGAAGCGATGGTCCTACTCTCAAACCGCTCCTCGACCCGGTCGCCGCGGCGCATTTCACGCACCAGCACGGGCGAGATCATCTTGCCGCCGTTGGCAATGGCGTTGTAGAAGGTGATCATCTGGATCGGGGCCAGCCGCACGCGGTAGCCGTAGGACATCTTCACGAGCATCACGCCCGGGTCGGGAACCTTCCAGTCGGTCGTGATCGAAGGCGCCCGTTCGCCGAGGCGTTCCAGCCCCACCGTCTCGCCCAGATGCAGTTCTTTATGGAGGAAATCGCTGTACTCCTGTTTTTTACCCGTGATTCCATAGCGGTCCCAGATCGCCTTGGCGAAGTAGACGTTCGACGACGAAGCCACGGCGCGCCGGAAGTCGATTTCGTGGTCGCCGCGGTGCGAGTCGCGGATGTTCTTGGCCGGACCGACCGTCACCGGGTCGCCGTTATGCGTGTCGTAAACCGTCGATACGGGCATCCGGGCGTCGTCGAGCAGCGTGAGCATCGTCGCCAGCTTGAAGGTCGAGCCCGGCTCCATGCTGCGGCTCAGGGCATAATTCTCCCGCTCGGCGAAACTTCCGTCGGCATTGCGCCCCAGGTTGACCAGCGCCAGTATCTCCCCCGTGCGGGTTTCCATCACGATGGTCGTACCCCACAGTGCGTTCTGCGCCTCCAACTGCCGTCGCAGGGCCTTGTCGGCCACGTCCTGCAGATCGAGGTCAAGCGTCGTAACGATGTCATAGCCGTCCACCGGGTCGGCATGGTCGCCGCCCGCCACACGCCCGTAGAAGCCGCGTGCAATGCGTTGCCGCAGGGCCTTGCCGTCACGGCCCGCCAACTCCTCACGGTAGGCCTCCTCGATACCGTAGTTACCCTTGTCGCCGGTCAGTCCGATCGTACGGCGCGCCAGTTCGCCCTGCGGATAGATACGCTCGTCGCGTTCGACCAGCCGGTATACCATGCCCATGTTCCAGTTCAGCAGCGGATAGCGCCGCAGCGTCTCCCACTCGGCAAAGTCCACTTCGCGGGGAAAGATATTCACGGGCGTATGGTCGCGGATCGTGTCGTAGATACGGCGTTTGACCCACTCTTCACCCCGCATGCGGTCCATCATGCGCGAAAACCACCCGTCCGAACGCAGGTAGGAGGTGTCGCGCGGATTGACCAGCCGGTAGCGGCGGGCGTGCTCCTCGCGGAAACGCTTCGCATAGGCCGACGCGGGTTTGTCTTTGAAGAAAACCGCCAGCAGTTTGGCCAGCGAGTCAGCCTGCTCGCGGAAGGTCTTGAGCGAATCGAGTCCCGGCGACGCGAAGTCGAAGGCGGCCTGGTAACGGAAGATCGAGGTGGCGAGGGGCTCGCCGTTGCGCGAAAGGATGCTGCCCCGCTGTGCCGGAATCACCTCCTGCGTGAAGATGCGGCTGGCGAGGCGGTCGGCGTTGTAAGCGACCTCCGAACTGAAAAGCTGCACCCAGATGAGCCGCGCGAGCACGACAGCCCCGGCGAGGATGAAAAGCACGTATAGGAGCCTCACCCGCAGCAGAATGTCGCTTTTGACCTTCGAACGTTCCTGTTTCATCGCCGCTTAGTTTTCGATGATTTCGCCCGGCGCCTGCGGGTCGTAAAGTTCGATGCCCCGCGCCCGGAGCTGTTCGACGACCGCCGAATGGGTCGTGCGCTGGAAACGCTGCTCCTGCAGGCGGATCGAGCGTTCGCGGAGTTTCTGCACCTCGCCTTCGAGACGCGTATAGCGCATGTCGAGGTGCAGCGACCAGAACATCACCATGATACTCAGGAAGAACATGCCGGCAATGGTCAGCATGTAAGGGTAGTATTTCGAAACGCCCTCGCGCACGAGGATCGTTCCCGAAAAGAGCTGCCAGAAGGTGCTGGCCGAGCGGCGGCGCTCGCGGCGTTCGCGTTCCTCGGCTTCGGCACGCTCTTCGGCCTCCTGCTCCTCATCGGCGCGGATGTCCTCCTCGGCTTCGCCGCGCTCCATACGGCGCACCTCGCGTCGCACGCGGCGCGCGAACTCCTCCTCCTGTTCGCGGCGGGCCTGCTCTTCGGGGGTTATCGGGTCGAATTCGTGATCGGAGTACATCGTATCAGCGTTTTATGGCCGCCCGGAGTTTCGCCGAGCGGGAACGGGGATTGCGGTCGAGTTCTTCGGCCGAAGGGGTCATGGCTTTGCGCGTCACCAGGTCGAACGGCGTTTGCGAACGGCCGAAAAAGTCCTTTTCAACCTCGCCCGAGAAGTTGCCGCTGCGCATGAAGTTCTTCACCAGCCGGTCTTCGAGCGAGTGGTAGGAGATGACGACCAACCGACCGCCGGGCCTCAACACCTTAAGGCTCTGCTCCAACGCCATTTTCAGCGCCTCCATCTCGCCGTTGACCTCGATGCGCAGGGCCTGGAAAAGTTTGGTCAGGAACTTCGCTTCGTCCTTTTTGGGCGTACAGGGTTTCACGGCCTCGACCAACTGCGCCGTGGTCGTGACCGGCGCCACGGCGCGGGCCTTCACCAGACAATTGGCGACCTTCCACGGCGTCTCGATCTCGCCCCAGTCGCCCAGGATGCGCGTCAGGTCCTCCGCGGAATAGGTATTGACCACATCCGCCGCCGTAAGCCGCCCGCGCTGGTTCATGCGCATATCGAGCGGCGCCTCGCCGCGGAACGAAAACCCACGCTCCACGGCGTCGAAATGGTGCGACGAAACGCCCAGATCGGCCAGAATGCCGTCCACCTCCGTCACCCCGCGCAGCCGGAGCGCTCCCCGCAGAAACCTGAAATTGCTCTCCACATAGTGGAAACGCTCGTCTTCGGGGCGGTTTTCCAGCGTGTCGCGGTCCTGATCGAAGCCGTACAGGCGACCCTCCGGTCCCAGTTCGGCGAGGATGCGGCGCGAATGGCCGCCTCCCCCGAAAGTGAGGTCGGCATAGGTGCCTGCGGGCTCGATACCGAGCAGGCCCACAGACTCTTCCAGAAGTACGGGAGTATGGTATTGCGACATAATAGTTGTTTGCAAAGGTCTATTTGGGTGTAAAGTTAGGGATTTTTCAAAAAAGAATACCTATATTTGCGGATATAATTTTGTGAACATTCCATGCCCAAAATTGACATCGGCGCCGTACTCAGGCAGAAAGCCCCGCGGCTGGCGCGCTGGATACCCCGTCCGGTCGTGAACTGGCTTCGCCGCACGATCCACGAGGCGGAAATCAACTATATCCTCGAACACTACTGGTCGCTGCCTCCGCAGGAGTTTATCCGTGCGGCTTTCCGCGAATGGCAGGTCACTTATTCGGTCGAAGGGCTCGAAAAACTCGACTCCAAAGGGCGTTATCTCTTCGCCTCGAACCATCCGTTCGGAGGCATGGACGGCATGATGCTCGCCGACAAGCTGATCGACCGCTTCGGCGATGCGCGGGTGGTGGTCAACGACCTGCTGATGCACCTCGAACCGCTGCGGCCGCTGTGGATCCCGGTCAACAAGCACGGCGCGCAGAGTAGCTCCTACGCCCGGAAGTTCGACGAGGAGTTCTTCGGCGAACTGCCCATCCTGACCTTTCCCGCGGGCCTCTGCTCGCGCTGCATCGGCGGCGAGGTGACCGACCCGGAGTGGAAAATCAGCTTCCTGAAAAAGGCCTATGCCTCGCAGCGGCAGATCGTCCCGGTCTTTGTCGAAGGGCACCTGTCGAAATTCTTCTACCGGGTTTACCGCCTGCGCAAAGCGCTGGGAATCAAATTCAACATCGAAATGCTGTGGCTGCCCGACGAAATGTTCTCGCAGAAGGGCAGGCATTTCCGCATCATCGTCGGCGATCCCATCCCCGTAGCCGAGCTCCAACACTACGGATCGCTGCGCGAACAGGCTCTGGAAGTACGTAAAAAGGCGTATTTTTTAGAAAAAAAGATCACCGAACCGAACCAAACGCACTAATTTTGGTATTTTTGCCCCGTCATGGAACACAAAACGATGGAACCCATTATAGAACCGATCAGCCGGGAACTGCTGCTTGCTGAACTGAAGCTCGCACGCAAAATGCGCGACACCAACAAGGCAGGCAATGAAATCTATATCTTCTCGGCGGCCGAATGCCCCGCGCTGATGCGCGAGGTGGGACGCCTGCGCGAAGTGGCCTTCCGCGGCGCGGGCGGCGGCACGGGACTGGGGGTCGACATCGACGAGGAGGACCTCGCGGGCGACGGTTACTACCAGCTGATCGTCTGGGACCCCGCCGCGCTGGAGATCATCGGCGGCTACCGTTTCATCGTCTGCACCACGCCCAATCCCCGCCATCTCTCGACGGAGCACTATTTCCGGTTCAGCGAACATTTCCGCCAGAAATTCCTGCCCCAAACCATCGAACTGGGCCGCTCGTTCGTGCAGCCTGCCTATCAGGCCCGCGGCAATGCCAAGAGCATCTACGCGCTGGACAACCTCTGGGACGGGCTCGGGGCGCTGATCGTCCTGAACCCCAAGGCCAAATACCTCTTCGGCAAGGTCACCATGTACACGACTTACAAATCCGTGGCCCGCAATGCGCTGATCTGGTTCCTGCGCCGTTATTTCCCCGACCGCGACCGGCTGGTGGAGGGAATCAACCCCATCCCGCTCGACCTCGACGATCCCTACTACGAGGAGTTGTTCTGCGGTGCAACCTACATGGAGAACTACCGCATCCTGATCCAGCAAATCCGCCAGTTCAACGAGAATATTCCCCCGCTGATCAATGCCTACATGAACCTTTCGCCCACGATGCGGGTCTTCGACACGGTGTCGAACCCCGATTTCGGCGGCGTCGAGGAGACGGGCATCCTGGTGACGATCCGCGACATCTACCCCGAAAAACGCCTCCGCTACACCCGCTGGCTGGGCTGGCGGGCCAACCTGAAGCACCGCCGCGAGGAGTTCCAGGAACGCCTGCGCGAACACTTCGAGCGCATGAAGAAAAAGCGGAACGCATAAACGCCCTCCCTTTCCATCCATATCCATCCACGTCCGCACAGACAGTCCGGGCGGCCTGAATTTTGCATCCGGAGCAGTAAACCGGACTTTTCTGCATTTAACAATACAGACAACCCCAAAAATGCTTCGCATGAAACGATTATTTCGCCTCATCCTGGCCCTCGGCCTCATCGCCGGCGCCATGGCCTGCTCGGACGACGAAACACCGACGGTCCGCATCAACGACGGCACCGATTTCCTGTCGCTCGACCACCTCGCCCGCAGCGGCAAAATCACGGTAAATGCACCGGCCCCCTGGAATATCACCCTGCCCGAACCGGCCGAGGAGTGGTTCACGCTCTCGACCCTGGAAGGCCCGGCAGGTCGTTCGGAGATCGAAGTGAGCTTCGACACCAACCCCGGCGCAGCGCGCAGCGCCCTGCTGAGTTTCTTCTGCGACGGCAAAACCTATCCGTTCCAACTCTCGCAAAGCGCCGGCAACACGGGATTCGACTCCCCGGATTACTACTTCTACATCACGTTTGGAACCATGCCGACCCTCTATGCGGGCCTGCACCTGCTTTCGCACGACAAACCGAGTTACGTCTCCTACGAGCGCGCCAGCACGTTCGACGCCGCCCAATTCCCCGCCTGGGCCGAGGTAAGCCCCGTCGCCGATCCCAACGGATACGCTACCAACAAGGAGCTGCTGGCCATGGGCGAGGCGATGAAACGCCGCATCCTGGAGATCAACGCCGAGGATCCCACAGCAATCTTCGGGCTCTGGGTCGACGACCTGCGGTGCCGCCTCGGCTACGACTGGTTCGTGGCGCAGGGTATCGACTCGACCCGCGTGAAGGTGACGATGCTCTCCGACGGCGCAGGAACCTACAATAATTTTTACACCTATTTCGGCGACCCCGCCACGGCGGAACAGAACTGGAACGCCTACGCCGACGAGGTCAAAGCCCTCGACTGGAACCACGGCGGCCGTTATCCCGAAACCCGCGTCCCGGCAGAATTCCTCTCCGACCCCTGGCCCTACTACCTCTCGACACGCCCCAACTACCGGCTGATGCTCCAGAACAAGGACCTGATGGAATCTTCGGGGCCTTTCATCACCGAGCGGCTTGCCGAGATGAAGATGGTGAGCACCCAGCCCTACGAGTTGCTGACAGCCCTTCCCGAGGCTTCGAAACAGCAGTTCTACCGCATGGCCAAATTCAACTACGACGACTTCGAAGCGCTGTTCGACAAATCGCCGAAGAAAAACCTCATCATCATCGGCACGAGCCACATTTCCACCGAGAGCGAGCAGCAGCAGGCAAACTACGTCGAACGAATCATCGAGAAATACGGCGACCAGTACGACATCTTCTTCAAACCCCACCCCGCCGACACCTCGTCGGCCGATTATCCCGAACGGTTCAAGGACCTGACGCTGTTGCCGGGGCAGATGCCGTTCGAAATCTTCGTCTGGTCGCTGCTCGACAAGATCGACATGATCGGCGGTTACCCCTCGACGACCTACATCTCCGTACCGCTCGACAAGGTGGGCTTCCTCTTCGCCACCGATGCCGCAAGCCTCGTCCGGCCGCTGAACCTCCTGTTCCGCAACGCCACGGACATAGAATGGATCCAGTGACGCCACCTAAACCGCCTTCCTCCCGGAAGGCGGTTTTTCGTCCTTAAATCCCGCATCGGAGGGCCGGAAAGGCATATCCGCGAACCTGCGCACGGAAAGTGCACAGCGACAGGATTAAATGATTATCTTTGTGACAACGGCCCGGATAAAGCCCGGCCGCGGATACTATGAAAAAACACTGGGTACTGATCCTGATAACGATTGCCGTCGTGCTGGCGGCAGGCTTCTATTTCCGGTTCTACTTCGTCTTCGGCGAAGGCGTCAAGAGCGGCGAACTGAATTACGTCGTCTACAAAGGCGTGCTGTTCAAAACCTACGAAGGAAAACTGATCCAGACCGGAATCCGGTCGAAAACCGCCGGTTCGATCCAATCCTACGAGTTCGAATTCTCGGTCGAGAACGAGGTCCTCGCCCGCGAACTGATGTTGCAGGGCGGAAAAACGCTCGAACTGCACTACAAGGAGTATTTCGGGGCGCTGCCCTGGCGGGGATTCACCAAATTCGTCGTCGACAGCATCGTCACCGTACGGCCTGCGCCTGAAAAAACGCCCGGCACCCCGCCGGACCAGCTGTAAGCGGAACGTCCGGTAATCCAATAAAATGAAAAAGGCAGGTTTCTGAGACCTGCCTTTTCGCGTTTGCGATCGTATGCTTTTTTCGATTTGTGCACGGCGTGCAACCCGACGGGCCGGCCGTGACGCGCGATCTCCTCTTCACGCCCAGCCTTGCGGTGGGCTTTGAGGTAATCCTGTTCAGTAATCTTGTGTTTTTTCATGGTACGGTGTCTTTTATCGACGCTGCAAAGATAGCAAATCCGCGCGTAACCGTCAAATCCGACCGCAAGGTAAGGCCTGCGGCCGTCACAGCATCGAGTCGACGATCTTATACTGGCTTTCGAAAAACTGCCGTCTCTCGATGCGCCCGCTCCACGAGAGCAGGGTGGAGATATTGCAGAAGGACTTGATCCACTCTTTGATCCGCAGGAAATCCTCCTCTGAATTTTCGATCTTCGAAAAGCTGAAATTGGTCTGAAGCATAGCGAAATGCCGGTCGCCCGCCGCGAAATAGGCGCTTGAAAAGCCGACATTGATCGACGACACGTAAAAGGACATTTCGGCCGGAAACGGAACCGACGAAAAATAGGTCCCGTTCAGCGCCTGCTCGATACGGCGTAACAAATTGGTCAGTTCGGCCTTGATAGCGTTCTTTTCCTCCGGGGTGATAACGCCCATCCGGCGAAAATTGTCGATCTCCCGGACCAGCGTCCAGACCAGCGAACTGTCCCAGATATAAAAGGCTTCCCTGAAATTATACAGTCCGGCGCACCGCTCCGCTATCGCCTTCACCCGGTCGGGCAGCTCCCAGCCGGAAAACGAGTTGAACTCCTCGGACCGCACGAAATAGTTGCCCCATTTGAAAAACATGAACTTCGTCAGCAGGGGCGACGAGATGAAGAATTCGAGCGGCAGCGAATTGTAAACGTTGCCCGTTTCGCCGGGCTCGTCGCGGGTTATCTCGCCGATACATTTCTGGTTGAACTCGATCATTTCGTAAAACGAATCCATCGAGCGGAACTGCTGCGGCGATTCCAGCCGGAAAGGCAGCCACTGGAACTCCTTGTCGCGGTAAAGCAGGCTGTCGAGCGACACGCCCAGTTCCCGGGCCAGGATACCCATTTCCCGCACCGAAAAATTCACCCGCCCGGCGATCCTCCGATAGACCGATTCCTTCTCCAGGCGCAGGATGTCCGATATGCGGGCCACAAGGTCCGCCCGCCGGGGTACTTTTTGACATAGTTTACCGATGAAAGCATCGTGAAGATCTTCCCTGCTCGCAGTACTATTTCTCATAACCTGTTAAGATTGCGTCAAATGCGGAATTCCCGCTTTCGCAAAATAGCAAAAAAACGCGAAGAAAAGAAAGGTCCGACCGAAAAACAACACCTTCCGGAACCGCAAAAACGTCGGTTCCCCGCTCCGTTTTTCTCCTTTTCAGCGAAAACCCGAATGTGCTTTCTCCGAAAAGTCCCCAAAAAGCGCCGCGTCCGATTTTTTCGCCGGGTCCGCACCCCCGCCGGAAGCCGGTTCCGCCGAAATGTCCGGCGCGATGGAAAGAGGCGGATAAAGTTGTCTTTATCAACGCCTTGCCGTGCATTATATTTGTTATGGAATATTCACCAAAACCATTCAGCTATGTTGTCACTCTACGAATTTTACCTGCTGGCCAACCTGTACGACCCGGGAAGCCAACCGTTCCGGAAAGTCCTCGAAAGAGCTGCGACAATGTACCCCAACGAAAAGATCAACCGCATTTCGATGGCCATGTTCAGTTTTCTGGACAACAACATCCACACCGCGCTGGAGTTCCTCCGCGGACTGGAGGAAGAGCCCGATGCGTGGCTCTACTTCTCGTCGTTCTACATCCGGATCAACGAACTCGACAAAGCGGAACACTTCGCCAGACGGGCTGCCGAAGCCGGAAACCCCTCCGCAGCCGAACACCTCATTCGGATCGGAACCTACCGGGCCGACAAGGCCTCTTACCAGAAAAAGGTGAGCGAGTGGGAAAAATACGGCATCGACCGATGGTAGCCGCCCGACACCTCCGCCCCGCAGCACGGACAAAGAAAAGACGTTGCAGGCCAATGACCTGCAACGTCTTTTTTTAATCCAGAATGTGTATGTGTTAGAACTCTTTGACCTTGCCGCGGTTCAACAGCGGCAGCAGGAACGAGATAACCGCCGCCGAGAGCCAGAAGATGGCCACAGGGCCGAAGTCGTAATGCTTGGCGCCATCGGCCGCCACCGTGATGTTCGAGTCGATCAGCCAGCCCGACGCCACGTCCTGAATACCTGCGGCGATGTACGAGGTCATGCCGACCACGCCCAGCGCAGCGCCCGTCGCCTTGCGGGGCACGATGTCCACCGCCATCAGGCCGCCCAGGAAACAGATCAGCACACCGATGGCGATACCGAACAGCACCATCGACAGCACGTTGACCCACAGCACATTGCCTCCGTAGAAGAACAACGCGAGCGACAAGGCGTTCAGGATACCGAAAATCAGCGCCGGCATCCTGCGTTCGCCCTTGAAGAGCTTATCCGAGAACCAGCCCGACAGCACCGTGCCGATGATGCCCAGCAGGGCATTGATCGAAACGATCGAGATCGCCTGAACGTCCGAGAATCCTTTCGCCTCCTGCAAAAACAACACGCCCCAGCCGTTGATGGCATAGCGCGAGATGTACATGAAGGCGCTCGCAGCGGCCAGGATCCACACGGCGGGCGTGCGGAGCACCTGCTTCTGAATCTCCTTCACCGACTTGTCCGCAGCAGCCGTCGGAGCCTCATGCGCCAGCGCCTCGACCGGGGGCAGTCCCTTCGATTCGGGCGTGTCGTGGAGCATCAGCAGGATAATCACCACGCCGATGGCTCCGGCGATTGCCGAGCCGAAGAATCCGGCCTGCCACCCTGCAAAGGTGACGATCGAACCCACGAACAGAAACGAGAAGAACTCGCCGAGGTTGTGGCTCGCGGAGAAAAATCCGTAATACGTACCCCGCTCCTTCAGGGGATACCAGCGCGAGAGGGAGATGATCGCCGGGGCGGCGCCCATCGACTGCGACCAGCCGTTGAGGGCCCACATCACGGCAAAGGAGATGAAGATGACAGCCGTGGGAATGACGCTGTGCATCAGCCCCAGCACACCCATCAGGGCGTTGGCTGCGGCCGAGACGATCAGTCCCGTGGCCATGAAGCGTTTGATGTTGCAGTAGTCGGCAATGAATCCGTTGACGAATTTGCCGATGGCATAGGCGAAAAGCAATGCCGAGCCGATGACGCCCAACTGCGAAGCATCGAGCGATCCGCTGTCGAGGATCGGTTTCTTCATCACGTTAAGGCTCGTGCGGCAGACGTAGTAGAGGCTGTAACCGAGCGTCGCGGCGATGAAAGCCTGTAAACGCAGGCGGCGGTAATATTTGTTACGCTGTTCCTCGTCCATTTCACGGGCGGGAGCGGGTTCGCTGATGCGGTAAAAACGGGAAATGCGGTTCATCAGTGGCAGGCGTTAATCGTGCAGTCCGCGCGAACGGAGGTAGGAGATCAGTAATTCGGGACGGTCGGTCTGGATCATCGTGGCGCCCATGTCGACCAACTTCCCGTAAACTTCGGCGGCGTTGCCTTCGAAGGCTGCATCGTCGTCCAGCCCGCCGCAGAGCGACGCCCAGAGCGAGTTGACCCACAGCTTCGAACCGCCGGCCACGACTTTGTCCATGCACTCCTTCACCTCGGGGGTGTATTTATCCCAGCACACCTCGTAAGCCAGCGGGACGATGCCCTTCTGCTGGTATTCGTCGAAGAGCGCCTTGCCCTGCGGCTTGAGGATGTCGATGATCGGCATGTACATCATATTGCGGGGATGCTCGGCGAATTTGGCCGCCACGACATCCGTACTGCGCTTGCCCTTGATCAGAATCTGGTCCGTAACGCCGAGTTCCTCGGTGATGGCCAGCACCAGGTCGTAATACTCATAACCCTGGTCGACGTTCACCACGATGCGGTCCTTGCAGACTTCGAGCGCCTCGCGCAGCGTCGGCATCTTGTGGGTGGTCTTCACGCCGTGGCCCGTCTTGAGGACGCAGCGCTGGATCGAATCGTAGGTGATGTCGCACACGCGGCCTTTACCCGAAGTCGTCCGGTCGATGGTCCGGTCGTGGCAGAGCACCAGCACGCTGTCCGAAGTCAGCTTGAGGTCCAGTTCCATGATGTCGACACCCATCCCGATCACCGATTCGATGGCGTCCAGCGAGTTTTCGGGGTAATTGCGCCAATCGCCGCGGTGCGACGCTACGACGACGTTCTTCGAATGGGGATTGTGGATTTCGGCGACAATGGCCTCCGCGCGGTTTCCGGAAACCGGTGCAGTTTGCGTGCAGGCTCCCAGCAGGGGAAGGCACGCGAGAAGAGTCAGTAGTTTTTTCATATTCAGAAAAATTTAGTGGTCGGGTTAAGCATACAAAACAGCGCTCCGCAAATCCATGCGGAACACCCACCCAGCCTTATTTTTCTGCGGATGAAAACCGATAAATCATCCGGAGGCCCGTGCAAATATACTAAAAATCCGCGCAAACGCAACACTCCCGGACAAAAAATCGCCCGGCCCATTACGTATAACCCCTCATTTTTCCGTACTATATATAGACCAACACGATAATTAACCACCAAGACACGACCGAATAAGCAAAAACCGGAGAACATCCGCCCGACCCAAACCGACCCCGATCGCAACTATCACCCTCCCCTCAGCAAAGGAAATTTCCGTCTTCCGGAAGTTTCCCGGCATTGCATTTACCCATCTCCCAACCTCCGCCGACTTCCGGACAACACGCACGTCATCCTGTCCTACCTCCCGAAAACCCGGTTCAATCCGGCTGCGGGACGGAATCAGTTCCGGGATTCCGCCCTTTTTCGTACCCGGCGGGTTACAGTTTGCAATCCCCCTCCCACCGTCCAGACACGTTGCAAAGGCCCCGTCTGAAAAATTTTATCGAAAAACGATAAATATTTTTTGATATTCAAAATTTGTTCCTATATTTGTCGCCGTAACAATCCAAAAACAAAACATCCGCCACTATGGATTTACTCACAGTAGAACACGTCACCAAACGCTATGCTTCGCACACGGCGCTCGACGATGTATCGCTCGCCATCCCCAAAGGCTCGGTTTACGGGCTGCTCGGACCCAACGGGGCCGGTAAGACAACCCTGATCCGCATCATCAACCGCATCACGGCGCCCGACTCGGGCCGCGTGCTGTTCGGCGACCGGGAAATCGCCCCCGACGACATCTACCGCATCGGCTACCTGCCCGAGGAGCGGGGCCTCTACAAGAAGATGAAGGTCGGCGAACAGGCCGTTTTCTTCGCCCGCCTCAAAGGGCTTTCGCGCCGCGAAGCCATCGCCCGGCTCAAGCAGTGGTTCATCCGGTTCGGCATCCAGGACTGGTGGGACAAGAAGGTGGAGGAGCTCTCGAAGGGCATGGCCCAGAAGGTGCAGTTCATCGTCACGATCCTGCACGAACCCGAGCTGCTGATCTTCGACGAGCCTTTCTCGGGCTTCGACCCGATCAACGCCAACCTGCTGAAAGAGGAGATTCTGGCGCTGCGTGACAAAGGTTCGACGATCATCTTCTCGACGCATAACATGTCCTCCGTGGAGGAAATCTGCGACCATATCACGCTGATCAACAAATCGCGCAACATTCTCTCGGGGCAGGTCGACGAAATCCGCCGCCGCCACGGCTCGAATATCTTCGAAGTGGCCTACCGCGGCGAAGAGGAAGCCCTCCGGCGGGCCGTTGCAGGCCGCTGCGAGATTCTCAACGGCGCGCAGGAAGAATCGGTCTACCGGATGCTCAAGCTCCACGTCGAGAACGACGCCGACGTACGCGGGGTCATCAGCGCGGTCAACGAAGCCGTCGAACTGCGCTCGTTCCGCGAGATCATCCCTTCGATGAACGACATCTTCATCCGGGCCGTAGCCGGCACTTTATAAATATAATAAAGCCGTTCCGGTCCCTTCGACCCAAAAGAACTCCGCAAACAAACAGAAACAGACCATGAAAACCACAACACAGGAATCAAACAGCGGGCTTCGTCTGACATGGCCCGTCATTTTCGGGCTGGCGCTGCTTTTCGCCGGCGTCTCCGAGTCGCTGCGCAACTTCTGGCGCGTAGTCCGGGGCGAAGACGCCCTTGTCTCGCTGGTCTTCTGCCTCGTCTTCACGGCGGCGGGTGTCTGGATACTGCGCCGGGAGAAAAGGCTCAACGGCGACCGGAAGCAAACAAACGGTTAATCAATTAAAACCATACAGTTTATGTCAAACATATCCATCATCATCCAGCGCGAGTTCAACGAGCGCGTGCGCAAAAAATCCTTTATCATCACCACGCTGCTGATGCCCGTGCTGATGATCGCCCTGATGGTCTCGCCGGCGCTGATCATGAAGTATTCGGGCGGCGACGAAAAGGTTATCGCCGTCATCGACGACAGCGGTCTGGTGGCTCCGAAGCTCGAAAACAGCGAGGAGATTTCGTTTGAAATCACGACCCTCCCGACCGAGGAGGCCCGCAAGCAGCTGACCGAAAAATTCGGCGTCCTGTATATCGGGAGCGATATTCTGGAAAACTCCGGCAATGTCCGGCTCTACGCCAACTCTTCGTCGTCGCTCTCGCTCGAAAGCGCCATCACGGGGCAGATCGAGCATATCCTCGAAGCCGAGAAACTCAAGGCTTACAACATCGAGAACCTCTCGAAAATCCTCGACGAGGTGAAGACCAAGGTCAACATGCAGACCTTCCGCAACGACAAGTCGCAGGAGGAGGACACGCAGGCCCAGTCGTCGATGGTGGCCACGGGCGTGGGTTATGTCCTGGGCTTCATCCTCTACATGTTCCTGCTGATCTACGGTTCGATGGTCATGCAGTCGGTGATCGAGGAGAAGAACAACCGCGTACTGGAAGTAATGGTAAGTTCGGTACGGCCTTTCGACCTGATGATGGGCAAAATCCTCGGCGTGGCTTCGGTAGCCGTGGTACAGGTGCTCATCTGGGGCGTGCTGATCGTCGGCGTCGGACTCCTCATCGTCTCCAACGTGCTGCCCGCAGACGTGATGGAAGCCGCAAAAGCGATGCAGCAGGGTACGCCCGCAGCAGGTCCCATGGCTGACATCAATCCCGAGATGCTGCAGGCCGTCGCCGCCATGATGGACATGGCCTACATCATCAAAATCTTCGCCAGCCTGGTGCTCTTCGTCTTCGGCGGCTTCCTGCTCTACGCCGCGATGTTCGCCGCAGTGGGTTCGGCCGTGGACAACGTGCAGGATGCTTCGCAGTTGCAAATGCCCATCACGCTGCCGATCATCCTGGCCCTGCTGATGATGTTCGTCGTGATCCGCGACCCCAACTCGCAGCTGGCATTCTGGTTCTCGATCATCCCGTTCACCTCGCCGATCGTCATGATGGCCCGCATCCCCTACGACATCCCTCTTTGGGAGATCGTCCTCTCGCTCGCGGTGCTTTACGCCTCGTTCATCGGCATGGTGTGGTTCGCCGCAAAAATCTACCGCGTAGGCATCTTCATGTACGGCAAGAAACCGTCGCTCAAGGAGTTGTTCAAGTGGGTCCGGTATAAATATTAATCGGACGATGATCTCCGGCGTCGTAAAAATCATCCTGCTCGCCGTATCGGCAGCCGCCGCGCTGGCATGGGTCGTCATTTCGATCCGGAAAGCGCTGCGAAACGCCGGGGCGTGGGACAAGGCAGAGCCGGGGCTCATCGAAGAGATCGAAACTGTCACCGGGCAACCGGTCGGGTTCCGGCTGAAACTCAATGCCAGCCGTACGGCCGACTTCACAGCCGGCACGATCTTCTGGGTGTGGCTGGCGTTCACACGCGACCACCTCGTCCTTGTCCACCCCGACGAGGTAGGCGACACCGGTTCGGCACACCTGTTCGTCACCGCAAGGAAGGACGCTTCGGTCAGGCGTCTGAAAAAGCGCTTCGCGGAACTCGAACTCAAGGCTCCGGATACCGGAACGCCCGTGAAACTGAACCTCCTCGTCAGGCCGCGCGACTACGAATCGCTGGCAAAGCGCCTCGACAGCTGACCCGCAAAACGCGAAGCCCCGGACGTATGCCCGTTCCGGGGCTTTCCGTCCCCGGGGCTGTGCCGGCCCCGGCAGGTCCGGTTTTTGTCGGGACAGTTGTTTTTTCCGTTATCGGAATAACAGATTCATAAAATATTTTCATAAATTTGTCCCGAATTAGGCTTTACCGAAAATCTTTTAACAATATACTTAAAAATCAAACAGCTATGATCTCGATCGACAACTACGATTTCAAAGGCAAGCGCGCGATTATCCGCGTGGATTTCAACGTGCCCCTCAACGAGAAGGGCGAAGTGACGGACGACACGCGTATCCGCGCCGCCATCCCCACCATCAAAAAGGTGCTCTCCGAAGGCGGTTCGGTGATCCTCATGTCGCACATGGGGCGTCCGAAGAAGAATCCCGACCTCAAGTACTCGCTGGAGCAGATCGTTCCCGCCATCGAGAAGAACCTCGGTGTGAAGGTCGAGTTCGCCGGCGACTGCATGGGCGAGAAGGCTGCCGAAATGGCCAAAAACCTCAAACCCGGACAGGTGATGCTGCTTGAGAACCTGCGTTTCTACGCCGAGGAGGAGGGCAAACCCCGCGGTCTGGCCGAGGACGCCACCAAGGAGGAGAAAGACGCTGCCAAGAAGGCGCTGAAAGAGGGCCCGCAGAAGGAGTTCGTCAAGAAACTCGCTTCGCTGGCCGACTGCTATATCAACGACGCGTTCGGAACGGCCCACCGCAAGCACGCTTCGACCTACCTGATCGCCAAGAACTTCCCCAACGACAAAATGTTCGGCTACCTGATGGAGAAAGAGGTGAAGGCCATCTCATCGCTGATGGAGGCCCCGAAACACCCGTTCTGCGCCATCGTCGGCGGTTCGAAGGTTTCGTCGAAGATCGGCGTCATCAAGGCCCTGATCGAGAAGGTCGATTCGATCATCATCGGCGGCGGCATGACCTACACCTTCGCAGCTGCGCAGGGCGGTAAGGTCGGCAACTCGATCTGCGAGCCCGATATGTTCCCCACGGCGCTCGAAATCCTGAAACTCGCCAAGGAGAAAGGCGTCGAACTGGTCATGTCGCCCGACGCGCTGATCGCCGACGCATTCTCGGCCGACGCCAACACGGGCGTAGCTCCCGCCGACAACATTCCCGACGGCTGGGAAGGTGTCGACATCGCCGAGGAGGGCAAGAAAGTCTTCCGCGAGCACATCCTCACCTGCAAGACCATCCTCTGGAACGGTCCCGTGGGCGTGTTCGAGATCGACAAGTTCGCAACCGGCTCGAAGGAGGTGGCGCTGGCCATCGCCGAGGCAACCAAGAAAGGCGCTTACTCGCTCATCGGCGGCGGCGACTCGGTAGCATGCATCAACAAGTTCGGCCTGGCCGACCAGGTATCCTACATCTCGACGGGCGGCGGCGCGCTGCTCGAATACATCGAGTTCGGTGATCTGCCGGGCGTTGCGGCTATCCGCGACTAAACCGGGCACATCGAAGCAATTACAAAGGCGGGGATTTCCGGTTTCCACGGAAGTCCCCGTTTTATTAAAAACCCGAACAGCATGAAAAAAATCATCCTTTTTGCAGCAACTATGGCTTGTATGACAGCCTGTCAGAATACTCCCAGGAAACCGGCCATCGACATGGCCAACTTCGACCTGTCGGTAGCTCCCAACGCCGATTTCTACGAGTACGCCACGGGCGGCTGGCAGAAGAACAACCCCCTCAAACCCGAATACTCGCGTTACGGTTCGTTCGACATCCTGCGCGACAACAACGAGACGCGCATCAACGAGCTTTTCTCGGGCATGACGCAGCAGAAAACCCAGCCGGGAACCGTCGAGCAGAAGATTTCCGACCTCTACAAGATGGGCCTCGACTCGGTGCGCCTGAACGCCGAGGGCGCCGCCCCGATCAAAGCCGCCGTCGAGGAGATCCTCGCCATCAGCGACCGTTCGCAACTGACCGCCACCGTGGCCCAGCTCCACACCTCGATCGCCAACCCGTTCTTCGGCATCAGCGTGATGGCCGACCTGATGAACAGCGACATCAATGCACTCTATGCCTCGCAGCCCGACCTGATGATGGGCGACCGCGACTACTACCTCGACCCCGAAAACGAGTCGATCCGCACCGCCTATAAGGAGTACCTGGGCAAGCTCTTCCGCCTGACGGGCGTTCCCGAAGCCGACATCGAGAAGGCCGTTGCCGCCGTGATCTCGATCGAGACGCAGCTTGCCGAGAAAAACTGGTCGAGCGTCGAAATGCGCAACATCCCCGCCATGTACAACCCCACGTCAAAAGCCGATTTCGAGAAGACCTACGACGCCATTGACTGGGCTACGTATAACAAGACGATGGGCATCGGCGATTACGAACAAATCATCGTGACGACCCCTTCGGCTCTGGCCAACGCCAACGAGGTGATGAAGAACGCCCCGCTGGAGGACATCCGCTATTACCTCGCCGCACAGTATATCGACAACGCCACCAGCTTCCTGAGCGACGATTTCATCAACGCGTCGTTCGACTTCTTCGGCCGCGTAATGTCGGGCAAGCAGGAACAGAAGCCCCGCTGGAAGCGCGCCATGGCAGTACCCAACGGCATTCTGTCGGAAGCCGTAGGTGAAATGTACGTCGCCAAATACTTCCCCGAGAAGGACAAGGCCCGGATGCTCGAAATGGTCAGGAACCTGCAAACGGCCCTCGGCGAGCACATCGCAGCCCTCGACTGGATGTCCGACGCCACGAAAGCCAAGGCACAGGAGAAACTGGCCGCCTTCACCGTGAAGATCGGCTATCCCGACAAGTGGAAGGACTACTCGTCGCTGACGATCGACCCGGCTAAGAGCTACTGGGAGAACAACGTCGAGGCCAGCGCCTGGTACACGGCCGACAACATCTCAAAGCTCGGCAAGCCCGTCGATAAGGACGAATGGCACATGTCGCCCCAGACGGTCAACGCCTACTACAACCCCACGACCAACGAAATCTGCTTCCCGGCCGCCATTCTTCAGCCGCCGTTCTACAACCCCGATGCCGACGATGCTGTGAACTACGGCGCAATCGGCGTGGTGATCGGCCACGAGATGACCCACGGATTCGACGACCAGGGCCGCAACTTCGACAAGGACGGCAACATGAACAACTGGTGGACCGAAGCCGATGCCGAAGCCTTCAAAGCCAAGACCGACATCCTCGTACAGCAGTTCAACGCCATCGAGGTCCTGCCCGCCAAGGACGGACAGCCCGCAATCTTCGCCAACGGCGCGCTCTGCCTAGGTGAGAACATCGCCGACCAAGGCGGCCTGCGCGTAGCGCGCTCGGCCTACCAAAACTCGCTCGCAGGCAAGGAGGCTCCGGCCCCGATCGACGGATTCACCGCCGACCAGCGCTTCTACCTGGGCTACGCCACGCTGTGGGCCCAGAACATCCGCGACGAGGAGATCGCACGCCTCACCAAGCTCGACGTACACTCGCTGGGCAAATGGCGCGTAAACGCCACGCTGCGCAACCTGCAGGACTTCTACGACGCCTTCTCGATCACCGACGGGCCGATGTTCATGCCCGAGCAGGATCGCGTGATCATCTGGTAACCCGCTTAAGAAGCGGGTTTTAGAAGCGACAGACAACCACCGCGAATCCGATCCGGTTCTGCGCCCGCCGGCTTAAGAAGCCAGTTTCCGGGGCGACAAAACGCCGTCAGGAATCCGATCCGGTTCTACGCCCGGTCAGAAGCCGACAAGGAACCGAACCGATTCTGCGCTCCTCATTCAACAAACAGCCGACCGGGAAACTCCCGGCCGGCTGTTTTCATTCCGGGGTCCGAAATCCCGCAGCATCGGCATCCGGCCATAGGCCGTTCGGGCCGGGAAATGGTGAAAAAGCGGCGGCGGAATATTGTTTTTTTCAAAAATTTCTATCTTTGTATGAAAGATCGTATCTCATCCGGGCATTTATGAAACCATTACTGACGGCGCTGCTACTTGTTACGGGACTGCTCCCGGGGTCACTCCGGGCCCTGAATATCCCCGACTACCGGTTCCACGCCATGCCCGAAACCTCCTATTACGGAGGCATCCACAGCATTGCCAAGGACAGCGTGGGACGCATGTGGTTCAGCGGATACGACGCCCTGTTCATGTACAACGGCACGTCATTCGTGCGGATGAACGACCGGGTCGCTAACCTCTCCCCAAGCTCCTACTGGTCCTACGGGCAGGTAGTCACGGACAAACAGAAAGGGCTGTACGTGGGAACCAACCACGGGTTGCTGCACTTCGACTATCAGACGCTCGATTTCGAACTGGTCCTCGAAGGAAACATCGGTTCGGTCACGGCGAACGGCGACGGAACGGTCTGGCTGATCCGCGAGAACACCATCGAATCGTTCAATCCCGACCGGCTGCCCGCCGTAACCAGCTATCCGCTGCCGCCGGAGATATTCAGAATCGGGCAGACGCTGACGCTGGTCTGTACGAAAGAATACGTCTATGCCGCGTCGAACGGCAACCTCTACCGCCTGAACCGCGAAACCGGGCAATATATCCCCTTTACGTCGGTCGGCGGCGACAACTGCGTGATCCGCGACGTGGTGGAGTACAACGGCTCGGTATACGTCCTCACGCACATGGACGGGCTTTACGAATGCGACGGCGACGGCCGGATCGGACGATACTACCGGCTGCCGCTCGAATACGAGAAATCCGCGGGCGCCAAAGAGCTGTTCCTCGACTCCGCAGGCATCATCTGGGTGGCGACGCAGTCGGGACTGCTCCTGCTCGACCCGCTCACCGACAGCACGCGCCTGCTGCGCTTCGACCTCCACTATCCCTATTCGCTGCCCAACAACTCGGTGTGGTCGATCTTCGCCGACCCCGACGGCGGGGTCTGGGTCGGCACATACGGCGGCAAACTGGCCTACATGACCTTCTCGGACAACGGCGTCGACTACTTCAAAGCTACCCCCGGAGGGCTGAACCATCCCATCGTCAGCTGTTTCGAGGAGGATGCGAAGGGCAACCTGTGGATCGGAACCGAGGGGGGGGGAATTAACTACTGGGACCGCGGAAACGGCCGGTTCCTCTACTATACGCAGGAGAGCAGGTGCGGCCTTACGTCGAACATGATCAAAAAGCTGTGGCACGACGAGAACAACACGTTGCTGGTCTCGGCGTTCAACGGCGGCATGCGGGCATTCGACGAACGGCAGGGACGTTTCTCCGACCTGCATATGAACCATCCGGTTTCGGGGCAGCCACTCAGTGTCTACGACTTCATCAAGGACGGCAACCAGGGCATCTGGATGACCAACCCCGATGCCGAACTGATGTACCGGGATGCGAAGACGGGAACCATCAAAGCCGTCCAGTTCTCGGACAAACAGGGCAACCCGGTCCGGATCCACATCGAAACGCTGTTTCGCGACGACGAAGGGCGTCTGTGGCTTGTCAGCCACGGCGGCGCCTACATCGTCGATGCTGCCACGCGGCGGATCGTAAAGCATTATTACATCGAAGAGGCTCCCTATGCGGTGAACAACCTCTGTTCCTACTGCGTCACATCCGGGTCCGACATCTGGTTCGGAACCCGCGGCGGCGGGGTCAACCTGCTGCGCCGCGATGGCACTTACGTCAATTTCAGCGACCGGAACGGCGAAGGCCTGTCGGGAAAAACGGTCTTCGGCATCCTGGAAGACACCCCTTCGCAGAATGTCTGGTTCAGCACCAACGACGGACTTTACTATTACGACCACGCCGCCGGGACAATCAACAAATCGCAGATCGACACCCCGAACCATTGCGGGGCCTACTACGTGCGGGCCTGCTACAAGACCTCGAAGGGTGAAATGCTGTTCGGCGGAACGGACGGCTTCATCCGCTTCACCCCGGGAAACATAAAAAACAACGACCAGAAACCGAAGGTTTTCTTCACCGACCTGCTGATCAACAGCCGGCCGGCCATCCCCGGCGCCAAAAACTCGCCCCTGGAAAAGGCCATCTCCACCCTCTCTTACCGCGGGGACGAGGGCGATGTGATCGAATTGTCGCACAGGCAGTCGAATTTCGAAATCCGCTTCTCGGCCGACAGCTACCTCAACGCCGAGAAAAACCAGTACGCCTACCGGCTGCTCGGCCTCTCCGAACAATGGTCCCTGCTCCCGCAGGGGCAGAAGGGCGTGCAGTTCTTCAACCTGCCCGCAGGAAACTATGTTTTCGAGGTCAAAGCCGCCAACAACGACGGTCTGTGGGGCGACCAGGTCACGGCGCTCGGCTTCAGGGTACACCCATCGCCCTTCTTCTCGGTCTGGGCCTACCTCGTTTATGCCGCGCTGCTCTCGGCGATAGCCTATTTCATCTGGCGCTATTTCACCAACAAGAAGATATTCGAACAGCGGCTCGAACTGGAACGCATCAAGGAGCAGAACATGAAGGAGCTGACCCGGGCCCGGATCAACTTCTTCACCAACATCTCCCACGACCTCAAAACCCCGCTCACGCTGGTCGTCGATCCGCTGAAACAACTCAAGGAGCACCTGCCCGCAGACACGCAGGGCAACGCCTACGTGCACCTGATCGAAAAGAACGTGGGCCGCATCCAGCGAATGATCAGCCAGTTGCTGCAATTCCGCGAAATCGAGAGCCAGAAGATCACCCTCAACCGCCAGCCGGGCGACCTGATCCGGTTTATCGACAGCATCTTCTCGCTGTTCGAATTCTACGCCAACAAAAAGGGGATCGAAACCGGATTCAACTCCCAGTACGAGAGTTTCTATACCCGGTTCGACCACGACGTGATCGAAAAAATCTTCACGAACCTCTTCTCCAACGCCATCAAATTCACTTCGGAAAACGGCTACGTCGGGGTGAAGATTTACCCGGCCCGGCAGGAGCAGATCCCCGATTCCGCAGCGCCTGCCGCCGATACCCAATACATCTCCTTTACGGTCACCAACACCGGGGCCGAAATCCCCGACGACAAGAAGGAGGCTATCTTCGAGTCGTTCAACCACCTCTCGACCCGCCGTCCCGAATTCGAAAGTAGCAGCGGTCTGGGACTGGCCATCGTCAAAGAGCTGGTCGGCAACCTCGAAGGCGGCATCACCCTGCATTCGGGAAATTCGAAGGTCTCCTTCACGGTGGTCCTGCCCTTCACGCTCAATGCCGAGAAGACCGACAGCGCCGCCGAATCCTACGAATACACAGTTTCCGAGATCGACAACCTGCTGACCGAGACCGATGTGACGGCGCCCGACGACAAGCACGACCGCAAGGCCTGCAACATCGTGGTGATCGAGGACGACCCCAACCTGAGGAGCTACCTGGAACAGCGTCTGTCGAAACATTATAATGTATACACCGCGGCAAACGGCAACGAAGGCATCGCCAAGGCGGAGAAAATCTGCCCCCAGATAGTCATCACCGACCTGATGATGCCCGAGGCCGACGGCTTCGACGTATGCCGTTCCCTGCGTTCGAACATCAAGACCAGCCACATTCCGGTGATCATGCTGTCGGCCCTGGGGAAGAATACCGAAAACAAGATCAAAGCACTGGAAAGCGGCGCCAACGTATTTATCGACAAGCCGTTCGACATGGATTTCCTGCTCCGGCAGGTGGCCAACCTGATCCAGACCCAAAAAGAACTCAAGGAGCGGTACAGCAAAAAATACATCGCCGAACCTTCGAAGATCACGATTTCGTCGATGGACGAGGAGCTGCTGAAAAAGGCGATGAATTACATCGAACGCAACATGGACAACAGCGACTACAACGTCGATTCGTTCGTGACCGACATGTCGATCGGGCGTACGCTCCTCTACCAGAAGATCAACGACATCACAGGTATGTCGATCAAGGAATTCATCATGGATGTCCGGCTGAAACGATCGGCCCAGTTGTTAAAGGAGTCCGACCTGACCATCGCCGAGGTTTCGATCATGACCGGATTCGCCAATCCCAAATATTTCAGCATCTGCTTCAAAAGGCACTTCGAACTGACCCCTTCCGAATTCAAGAAAAAATCGTAATCCGGACCGCACAAAGGTAACCCGACATCTCCGATACGCCATGAATATGCACCCCTGCATCTGCCGGAACAGGGGCGGACTGCGCTCACCCGAATGGGAGTGTCCCCGTCGTCGCATTGCGCGACAGCGGGGACGTTTCATTACGTCCCTATGAGTACCGCCACCAGCCAGCCGGATGCCCGGAACCTTCAAATAGGTTCCATTTTTTATATCCTGTACGAAATGGAACCATTTTCGAATAAATGACGCCCATAAGGTCGGAGCGTTTTATTGACCTTTGCAATAAGGGGATAAAGCCTCCGGCGTTCACCTGTATTCTTTGAAACAGATTAAATAACCGTAATACTTAAAACCTAAACCAACATGGAAAGATAACCTGAAACCCACGAAGGACAGCAAGAGTCCTTCCGCCTGTTCGGCAAGTTCCAAAAAGACAAGTGTACTAACCAATATGAAACCTTATATGATAATGAGCATTTACAAAAAGCTTAAAGGCAGCCTGGTCATTCTCCTTTTAACCCTGCTGTCAGCAACGCCGTCGTTTGCCCAGCAAAACGATGTTAAAGTGACTGGTAAAGTCATCGACGAAAACGGAGCCCCGCTGCCGGGTGTCGTCGTCGTTGTGAAAGACGGAAAAGCGAACGCCGGAGCCGTCACCAATGTACAGGGCACCTACGAACTCAAAGCCCCTGCATCCGCAACCTTATTATTCTCATGCCTGGGCTATACCGACCAGCAGATCAAAATCGGTGCATCCGCAGTCGTGGACGTAACAATGGTTCCGAGCGCACAGTCGCTCGAAGAGGTCGTTGTCGTCGGCTACGGTACTCAGAAGAAGAAGGACCTCACGGGAGGCCTCGCCGTAGTGAGCAAACAGACGCTGGAAATGGTTTCGACCAACAACCTGATGGACCGTCTGGTCGGCCAGGTCGCCGGTCTGAACATCACGACCGGCAACGAGGCGCCGGGCAGCAACCAGACCCTGCTGATCCGCGGCCAGAACTCGCTGACGGCCAGCAATGACCCGCTGGTCATCCTGGACGGCATCCCCTATTCGGGCGGCCTGGCCGACCTCGACCCGAACATCATCGAGAGCATGTCGGTGCTGAAAGACGCCTCGGCGGTAGCCATCTACGGATCGCGCGGCTCGAACGGCGTCATCCTGATCCAGACCAAACGCGGCTCGAAGGGCGAATTCCACGTCACCTACAAGACAAAACTCGCCATCTCCGAGCCGATGCAGCGCATCGAGACGATGGGTCCCAACGAGTTTATCCGTCTCAAGCAGGATATGGGCCGACTCAAAAACAATTACAGCGGCGAACAACTCGACCCGCTGGTCGGTTCGATCATCAGCGCCAGCGAGAAGGTGAACTATGCCAAGGGTATTACCAACGACTGGCAGGACTACGTTTTCCGCACAGTCTTCACGATGGATCACCAGCTGAGCTTCCAGGGCGGTAACGACAAGACCACTTATATGGCCTCGGTCTCCTACCTGGACAACCCCGGCGTCGTTTACAACTCGAATTACCAGCGTACGAACGTCTACGCCAGCGTCAACCAGAAGATGAACGACTGGCTGTCCGTAGGCCTCACCACGCAGTTCGTCAACCGTGAGTCGGGCGGCGCGACACCCAATCTCGAACACGCCATCAAACAGAGCCCGTGGGGTATCTACAAGGACGAGACCGGAGCCTACTACGAGGAGCCGATGGACTACTCGAACCTGCCCAACCCGATGAAGGATGTCAACGCCGACCAGAAACGTACGGGCCGCAATTTCATGGCTAACGGCTTCCTCGACCTCAAACTTCCGGTCAAAGGACTCTCTTTCCGCTCGCAGTTCGGTTACAACTACCGCAGCCAGATGAACGGAACCTACTACGGCCGCAACACCGTGACGGGTAAGAAGGTCGACGGTCGTGCCGAGTTGGCCAATAACCATACGACGGACTGGACCTGGGAGAACGTGCTGAAGTTCGACCGCGATTTCGGTAAGCACCACATCGACTTCACGGGTCTCTTCTCCATGCAGGAGGCCCAGTATACGGGCGCTTCGCAAAGCGGTGAAGGCTTCGTGAACGACGATTCGAGTTTCTACCGCATGGACGGAGCCGAGAACAAGATCGCCATCAGCTCATCTTTCTGGAAAGAGAACTTCGTTTCGGGCATGTTCCGCGTCAATTACGGCTTCAACAGCAAGTACCTCCTGACGATCACGGGACGCGCCGACTCGTTCTCGGCATTCGCCGAAAACCACAAATGGGCCTTCTTCCCCTCGGCAGCCGTCGCCTGGCATCTCGGCGAGGAGAGCTTCATCAAGGATAACGCCTCGTGGGTCGACATGCTGAAGATTCGTCTCTCGTACGGCGCCAACGGAAATAACGCCATTTCGCGTTACCAGTCGCTCGACCGTCTCTACTCGACCAACGGCGTCAAGTACATCTGGGGTGACGGCGGCAGCGCCGCCAACTCGGCCTACCTGCCAAGCGACGGTATCGGTAACCCCGACCTGCGTTGGGAGACGACCTATACGGCCAACCTCGGCATCGACTTCCAGTTCTTCAACGGCCGTCTGGGCGGTACGATCGACATGTACCTCTCCAATACGCACGACCTGCTGATGTCGCGTACAGTCCCCATCATGAACGGTTACAGCAAGATCCTCTATAACGTCGGCCAGACCCGCAACAAGGGTATCGAACTGACGCTCCATTCGCAGAACATCCGCAAGAAGGATTTCAGGTGGGAGACCGACTTCGCCTTCTCGCTCAACCGCGACAAAATCGTCGCACTGCGCGGCGACGGCAATGACGACATCAACAACAAATGGTTCATCGGCAAACCCCTCTCCGTATACTACGACTGGAACATGATTGGCATCTGGCAACAGGGCGATGAGTTCACGTTCACCGACAAGGATGGCAAGGAGGTGGCCCACCAGACCGGCGCCACGCCTGGAGCTGCCAAACTGGAGGATGTCGACGGCAACGGCGTCATCGACTCCAACGACCGCAAGGTAATCGGCAGCAAACAGCCGAGCTTCACGATGTCGATGGGTAACCGTTTCTCCTATAAGGATTTTTATTTCTCGTTCCTGTTCAACGGCGTCTTCGGTAAATGGATGACGGACAATGTGGCCAACATCTCCTCGTACACGTTCGGCTCGGGTAACTACATCCACGGCGTGAAATACTGGACGCCGGAGACCCCCGATGCAGATGTTGTTTCGCCGGGCTACCAGGCCTCCTTCAGCCATGGCTACTATAAGAAACTCAACTACGTGCAACTGCGCAACATCACGCTGGGCTACCGCGTCAACCAGAAATTCGTCCGCCGGATCGGTCTGAGCACCATCGACGTGAATTTCAGCGTCAATAACGTCTGCGCCTTCTCCAACATGCGCCAGATGCTGAACTACGACAACACCTGGTTCGCATCGTTCCCGACAGCCCGTTCCTATGTGCTGGGATTAACCTTAACCTTCTAATCAAGATCTCTTATGAAAACGATGAATTATATCAAAATCGGCATTGCAAGCTCGATCCTCTCGATAGCCGCGGGTTGCACCTCCTTTCTGGAAGAAGAGCTGAAAAGTTCGCTGGCCCCCGACAACACCTACACCAGTTCGCTGGGTTTCGAGGTCGGCTCCACGGGACTCTACGCCATCGCCCGCTCGGAATATAACACCTGGGGTGAAAACGGTGCCTACATGCACAACGGCGCCTGCGCCTACGAAGTGCTGCAGATTTCGACCGACATCTGCCGCATGGGAACCGTCCGCGACGGTTCGCTGGTTCCATTCGCCGAAATGACGCTCAATCCGTCGACGCTTTTCGTCGGCTCATACTGGAACTGGGCCTTCAACCTGATCGGCTCGGCCAACGAACTACTGATCTATTCCGAAAAGAACGACAACTGGGACTATCCCACCGACAAGGAGCTTTACCAGGCCGAGGCCCGTTTCTTCCGGGCTTACGCCTACCGCACGCTGGTCTATCTCTACGGCGACGTACCCTGGGTCGAGACCATCCAGAAACCTTTCCTGCTCTCGTTCTCGCGCGATCCCAAGATCGAGGTGCTCGGACACATCATCGACGACCTGGAGTTCGCCAAAAAACACCTTCCCGATAATCCCGACAACGTGAAGGAGGGCAAGCTCACAACGTGGGCCGCACGCCACCTGCTGAGCGAAATGTACCTGTTCCGCGGTGCCGAGGGCGACTACGAGCTGGCCGAGGAGAATGCCCAGGACGTGATCGACTGCACGTATTACAGCCTGGTGAAGAGCCGCTACGGCAACGCCAAGAACGATCCCGGCGACTATTTCAGCGACATGTTCGTGGAAAACAACCAGAACCGTTCGGCAGGCAACACCGAGAGCATCTGGGTCATGCAGTTTCAGTACAACACGGTCGGCGGCGGCACGAACTCCGACGACTGGACCCGCCGCGCCTGGAATCCCCAGTACCACGCCATCGACGGCTTCGCGCTGGCCGACTCGCTCGGCGGCCGCGGTCTGGCACAGATTTACCCGCTGAAGTGGTGGATCGGCGTCAAAGGCACGAACGCCACGACCGCCGGTGAAAAGGAAGGCTTCCCCGGCATCAGCGAAAACGGCATCTTCGAGGATGGCGACATCCGCAACTCGGAGTACAACATCAAGCGCAACTGGTACTACAACAATCCGCTGACGCCCAACAAACTGGGTCAGAAGTGCCCGATCGACGACAAATCGTGGTCGCAGGCCCAGCTCTTCCCCGCATTAAAGAAGTTCTTCTTCGGCAAAGAGGAAAACCTGCAGCTCACCGGCGCATACAAGGACCGCACGAAATTCCGTCTGGCTGAAACCTACCTGCTGCTGGCCGAGGCCTACCTACGCCAAGGCATGCCCAAGGAGGCTGCCGACGCCGTGAACGAAGTGCGCCGCCGCGCCAAGGTATCCGATGTCGCAGCCGGCGATATGACGATGGACTTCCTGCTCGACGAGCGTCTGCGCGAACTGTACGGCGAAGAGAGCCGCCGCTTCACGCTGGTACGCACGGGCACGCTGCTCGAACGCGTAAGGAAGTACAACCCCGAGGCGCGCGACCTGATCCAGGATTTCCACGTGCTGTGGCCCATCCCGCAGGCCATCCGCGATGCGAATGTCGGAGACTTCCCGCAGAACCCCGGGTATGAAGGCTACGGCAAATAAAGGCCGTTGATTCCGCCTCCGGGCAAATAAGACAAGCAATGCGTCCGGATGGTTCCGGACCCTATCAGCAATCATGAAAAAAACAGTTATGAAAAAGATAAAATTTGCATGTAACGTATCGCTGCTGACCCTTTTCGCACTCGGCCAGTGGGCCTGTGCATGGGACCCGTACGAGCACGACAGCGACCCGGTCAACGAGACCCTGGAACTGACCGCCTCCGCTCCCCAGATCGCCCTGGACGAAAACAACCTTTCGGCAACGGTACTGACTTTCGACTGGACGCCTGCGCGTCCGATGTCAGACGAGTATCTGGTGTCCTATACGACCAAACTGGATCTGTTGAACAACAACTTCGGCTCGGCCACCACCATCGAGACGAGCGAGGACGACGGCATATTCAGCCGGAGCTACACCTCCGAGCAACTCAACAACTGGGCTAACGAGCGTTGGAAAGTACCCGTAAACAAGACCTTCACGCTGGCCTTCCGCGTCATCGCGGAATATGCAGGCGGTCCTACCTATGAGATGCCCGAAGTGCGTACCGTAGAGGTTACCGTGACTCCGATCAAAGTCGATGTCTTCGATGCCGACAAGGTTTCGCTTTCCGGAACCGCGATCAGCAGCGTAACCGAAATTGAAAAAACGGTCGAGAACGCCAACCTCTACGCCTGGTACGGCGCATTGAGCATCGGCGAACTGCAGATTCCCGTCGAACTCGATGGCCAGACCTATTACATCGTTCCGAGCGAAGGCAACGGCGCATTCAAGGACGGCGAACTGGTCGACGTAAAGATGACGGAGACCCCCGCTTCGTGGAATATCCCCTCGGCCGGCAACTACCGTCTGCTGATCGACATGGAAAAGAAACAGGTTCGCATCTACTCTTCGGCGACCGACCTGAAACCGCTGTCCGTAACGTTCCATTTGACCGGAGTCGAAACTAATCCCGAAGTAACAATTCCGGTAACCGGTGTCCTTTATCTGTACGGAAACGGTACTGGCTGGGGGACGAAAGAAGTTACTTTCGAACAGAGTATGGCCGATCCGCAGATCTTGATTTACGATGCCGCAAAACATAACGGTACGAAATACAAAGGAAAGATGAAGTTTGCCTTGGCAAAAGGCTTTACGGATAGCGAAGGTAATACCCTTCTGCAACCTGACGGTAAGCCTTACGACCTGTCCCACTCCTATTGCTTCACATGCCCGCCCGCATCCGATAAAGATAAACAGGAAATATCGTTACCACTGGGTAAAGTAAGTGAATTGTACGGTGGAGTTTCCAGCGCAGTCCGGAATTCCTATTATGATGTTCCTTCTGCAGACCTGCTGATTCTCGACCTGCGCAACATGACGATCCTCGCCCGGAACAAATAAGTCCGGATCATACCAAAATATTGCCGTATCGGAATGGAGACTGGATTCCGGCCGACAGGAAGATACGGCAATATTTTCCATTTCGTCTACAAAGTCAATTAATCGTAAAAACATAATACATAATGAAAAATCTGATAACCGGCTGTCTTCTGGCAGCATTCCTTTGCGCCGGCTCCTGCGGCTGTTCGAAGGATAACGGCGGCGGCGATGACGGGGACAAGGTTACCGGCGTTACCGTAAAACCGGCCTACAACAAGTCACAGGTGCTGCACAACCCCCTGAACGGCTGGGTGATGTATGTCAGCGCAGACTACGATCCTTCCTATTTCGACAAGGAGATTTACGTACCGCTGCTCGGAAAGAACGTAAAGGTGGCCGACTACGCTTCGGCCTGCTACATCCGTACAAAATGGTCCGTACTGAATCCCGCCGACGGCCAGTACGCGTGGAAAGACCCCAATTCGAAGGTTTACAAGCTGGTCCAGAAAGCCCGGGAACTGAAACTCCCGATCGCCTTCCGTGTCGTGGTCGACGGCCGTGACCAGGGCGCCAACACGCCCCAGTTCGTCTACGACGCCGGAGCCGAGTATGCAATGTCGGAGCCGAAATACCCCGACCGCAAAACCCCGATGCCGCAGGACCCGATCTTCCAGCAGTACTACGAAAAGTTCGTTGCGGCCCTCGCCGAGGAGTTCAACGATCCGGAATACACCTCTTTCATCGACGGCTACGGCCTCGGCAAGTGGGGTGAAGGCCACAGCGTAGCTTACAACAAGAACGACGTTTCGGCTGTCGACGAGAATACGGAAACGGTCAAGCGCGAGGTCCTCGACTGGATCACGAAACTCTATGCCAAGCACTTTACCAAGGTTCCCCTGGTGATCAACTACCACCGCGTACTGGGTCACCCCACGAGTGAAGGCACGGCAAATCCCAACAGCGAAAGCCTCGTAGCTCTTGCCGTCAGCAACGGCTACTGCATCCGCTCCGATGCCTTTGGCATGAACAACTCCAGTTGGGGTTACAGCACCTGGGAGAAGGCAATTGCTGCACAATGGCGCTACAAAGTCCCCATTATCATGGAGGGCGGCTATATCGTCAGCAGCCACAGCTACTGGAACGACCCGGCCGGTTACCGCCAGGGCCACCCCGAAGACGTTCGTCAGGGAGAATTTGATTCTTCTGCCGAGGCTCGCGTCAACATGATGGACTTCCGCGTCGGCCAGGAGACCGAATCGTGGTTCAGCGACGCTTTCAGCCTCGTGCAGCGCTTCGTTTCCGAGGGCGGCTACCGCCTCTACCCCGATCAGGTGATTGTTCCCGACAAGGTAAGCGCCGGCAGCCGGGTCAAAGTCGCTTCGCGCTGGCGTAACATGGGCTGGGGTTACTTCCCGAACAACCTTCCGCAGTGGAACTACAAATACAAGGTTGCCTATGCACTGCTCGACGCTTCGGGCAAGGCACAGAAGGTCTTTGTCGACAAAGATTGCGAACCTTCGACCTGGGTCGAAAGCAAACCCTTCTCCTATACCTTCGAAACGCCGGCTGTCGATCTTGCCGCCGGAACATATACGTGGGGCATCGGCATCGTCGACACGACTAAGGATAACCAGCCGGCCATCCAGATCGCCGTGAATAACGAAAAGACCGCCGAAGGCTGGGTCAAACTGCAAGAGGTTCAGATCAACTAACACCGACAAAACGATGAAGAGGGTTGTTTTACTTTCCGTATCGCTGCTGCTGAGCGTCAGCGCATCTTTCGGGGCCGGGATTCTGGTCGAAGCCGAGAACTTCCGCAACAAGGGAGGCTGGGCTGTGGACCAGCAGTTCATGGACCTGATGGGCTCGCCGTACCTCATCGCACACGGCATGGGCAAACCCGTGGCGGATGCCGCGACGACCGTCGAGTTCCCCGAAGACGGGACCTACTGGGCGTACGTCCGGACATTCAACTGGGTCGCCCCGTGGTACGACGGCGAAGGTCCCGGAAAGTTCACCCTCAGGGTCGGCAACCGGAAACTGCCCGCGGTGCTCGGTAACACGGGTACACAATGGATGTGGCAGTGTGCCGGAAAGGTCTCGGTCCGGAAAGGTCCGGTCAGCATTTCGCTGACCGACCTTTCCGGCTTCGACGGCCGCTGCGACGCCGTCTACTTCACCACTGAGGAGGGCGACATTCCCCCTTCCGGGGCCGCAGAACTCGCCGCATTCCGCAAAAGGATGCTCGGTATCCCCGAAGTCCCGCAAGCCGCAGAATCGTTCGATTTCATCGTTGTGGGCGGAGGCATCGCCGGGATGTGTGCAGCCGCCGCGGCTTCGCGCTTGGGCTGCAACGTCGCACTGGTCAACGACCGCCCGGTACTGGGCGGCAACAACAGCTCCGAAATCCGGGTACACCTGGGCGGCGTCATCGAGTTAGGGCCCAACGAAGGGCTGGGCCGCATGATCCGCGAGTTCGGCCATTCGCGCCAGGGCAACGCCCAGCCGGCCGGAAATTACGAAGATGCCAAAAAGAGCGCCTTCATAGCTGCCGAAGAGAATGTGAAACTATTCGCCAACTGCCGCGCCGTTGCGGTGAACAAGGAGGGCGACCGGATCACTTCGGTGATCATCCGGCATATCGAAACCGGCGAGGAAACAACGCTCGAAGCGCCCCTTTTCGCCGATTGCACGGGAGACGGGACCATCGGATTCCTGGCCGGAGCCGATTTCCGCATGGGCCGCGAAAGCCGGGATGAATTCGGCGAAACGCTGGCGCCCGAAACCGCCGACCGCATGACGATGGGTTCGTCCGTCCAGTGGTATTCGACCGATGCCGGGCGGAAAACGGAATTCCCGCGCTTCAGCTACGGCGTGGAGTTCAACGAATCGAACTGCGAACGGGTGACGATGGGCGAATGGAAATGGGAGACGGGCATGAACCTCGACCAGGTCTACGATTTCGAACGCATCCGCGACTACGGCCTGCTGGTGATCTATTCGAACTGGAGCTTCCTGAAAAACGGGCTCCGCAACAATGAAAAATTCCGCAACCGCGAACTCGGCTGGGTGGCTTACGTGGCCGGCAAACGCGAATCGCGGCGGCTCCTGGGCGACTACGTCCTCAAACAGGACGACATCGACAAGAACGTATTCCACGAAGACGCTTCGTTCACCGCAACGTGGGACATCGACCTGCACTTCCCCGATTCGGTCAACTCCGTGCACTTCCCGGGCCGGGAGTTCAAGGCCGCGACCAAACACATCCACATCTACCCCCACGCAGTGCCTTACCGGTGCCTTTACTCCCGTAACGTGGACAACCTGTTCATGGCCGGGCGGAACATCAGCGTGACGCACGTGGCGCTGGGCACGGTGCGCGTCATGCGAACTACGGGCATGATGGGCGAAGTGGTCGGCATGGCGGCCTCCCTGTGCCGCAAATACGACGCAACGCCCCGCCGGATCTACCAGAAACACCTCGAAGAACTCCGGACGCTGATGCAGCAAGGCGTCGGCAAAAAGGAAGGGCTTCCCGACAACCAGAAATTCAACGAAGGAGCCTCGCTGAAGGCTCCCCGCGCACTGCGCAACGATTAAACGGATATGAAAAAATTACTGACTCTGCTCCTTTCGCTGTTCCTGCTGTGCGGACACGCCGCAGCGCAGGACAGCCTGAAATATAACATCCTCCTCACCGGAGCCTCTTTCGCATCGCCGCAGAACGGCTGGTTCGAGATCGGCTGCCGGCAGTTGGGCGCCCGCGCGATCAACCGGGCCGTTGGCGGCGAGTCGATCGCCAACACCGCCAACCGGATGGCCGAAGGTACGCTCTGGAGCCCCGAAGAGCTGGACGCGCTGGACGCCTTCGTCATCATGCAGGTCCACAACCGCGATGTCTCCGGCACGGGCGGACTGAAAGAGAAATACACCGACTACACGACGCCGTTCGACCGGAGCAACTACGCCGCAGCGTATGACTACGTCCTGAAACGCTATTTCAGCGAATGCTATGCGCTGAAGGACAACCCGAAGTCGAAATACTACGGTACGAAATCGGGCAAACCGGCAATCGTCGTTCTCTGTACCGACTGGCACGACGCCCGGACGACCTACAACGCCGCCGTACGGCGGCTCGCCGCCCGATGGGGCCTGCCGCTCGTGGAGTTCGACGTAAACATCGGCTTTTCGAAAGATACCCCGAATCCGGCCACCGGAACCCAGCAGAGCCTCCTGCACGCGCAGGACACGCAGACCATCGAAGGCGTGACCTACGGATGGCATCCCCAGCGCGGCGAAGACAAATACATCCAGCAGCGAATGGCTGCGATTTTTACGGACACGATGCAGAAAATCCTGCCGGTAAAATAGATTTTAACGATGACCCGAATCCTCCCGATACTCTCTGCCCTGCTGCTGTGCAGCGCATCCGCCTTTTCGCAGGAAGGGTGTTACAGCCGTTTGCAGAACGACACCCTGACGATCGGCAACACCCGGATCGAACGCCGTTTCGTCTGGAACGGCGGCAACCTGATGACGCAGAGCCTGACCGACTTTTCGTCGGGACAGGTGTGGACCAGCCGCTCCCTGACGCCCGATTTCCGGGTCACAGGCGATGCCCGGGGAACCTCGGGAAGCTATTCGTCGGTACAGGTCGCCGAAACCGGAATACACCCCGCCTACCTGAAAACCACCGTGGAATTTTCGCTGGGAGACCTCTCCGTCAGGCGGGTCTACCGCATCTATGCAGACACCCCGGCGATTGCCTGCGACACCTACCTCAAAGGCAGCGTCGAACAGCTTCCCGGCGGCAAGGCGGTAAACGCCGCCGACCGGAAGAACATCGAATCGACCGAAGACATGCACGCACAGCTGGCCGCAACTGTCCTCGACCAGTTCAACCCCGGCGGGTTCCACTGGCAGACGCGGATCGTCGAGTTCCAGGATGTCACCGACTGGAACAACAACCTGGTTTTCGAAACCGACATCATTCCCTACCGGAAAAACAACTACCGGGGCAACCTGCTTTTCGCGCGTAACAGCGAGAACGGCAACGGCTTCTTCTTCCTGAAAGAGGCGCCCGCATCGGCCGTGCAGCCCGCCTACGGAGGATACGACTTCACGACCGAGTTCGGCCATTTCACGGTGACGGGACTGGGTATGACGGAAAAAGACCTCCAAAAAGACGAATGGCTGAAAGCCTACGGATGCGTCCTCGGTGTCTGCCCGGGCAATGAGCTCGACCAGCTGAAGGCCCTGCGAAGCTACCAGAAGAACATCCGGAAACTGCTGCCCGGACGCGACGAAATGGTGATGATGAACACCTGGGGTGACCGCAGCCAGGACACGAAGGTCAACGAACAGTTCTGCCTGGCCGAGGTCCGTAAAGCCGCGCAGCTGGGCGTCACGCACTTCCAGATCGACGACGGCTGGCAGGTGGGCAAAAGCCCCAACTCGGCCGTGGCGAAGGGCTCATTCAAAAACATCTGGGACAACCCCGACTACTGGAAGCCCGATCCGGAGAAATACCCTCACGGGCTGCATCCCATCGTGAAGCTGGGCCGGGAACTGGGCGTGGAGATCTGCCTCTGGTTCAATCCCAGCGTACAGCACGACTATGCCGACTGGGAGAAGGACGCGCAGGCCCTCGTCGACCTCTACGACGAATACGGCATCCGCACGTTCAAGATCGACGGCCTCGCCATTCCCAACAAACGGGCCGAGGCCAACCTGCGGCGACTGTTCGACCGCGTACTCGAAAAGACAGGCGACAAGGTGGTCTTCAACCTCGACGCAACGGCGGGCCGGCGCGGGGGCTACCACCTGTTCAACGAGTACGGCAACATCTTCCTCGAAAACCGCTACACCGACTGGCAGAACTACTATCCCTACTGGACGCTGCGCAACCTGTGGATGCTCTCCAAATACGTTCCGGCGGAGAAACTCCAGATCGAGTTCCTCAACAAGTGGCGCAATACGGAAAAATATGCCGGTGACCCGTTCGCCCCGGCCAATTACAGCTTCGAATACCTCTTCGCGACGACGATGGCCGGACAACCGCTGGCCTGGATGGAGGCGAGCGGACTGCCCGAAGAGGCGCTGGGCATCGGTGCGCAGATCGAACGTTACAAGCAGGTGCAGCACGATTTCCACAGCGGAGTGATCCTGCCCATCGGCGACGAGCCTTCGGGCCGCTCGTGGACCGGGTTCCAGTCGGTCGACGGCGACCGGGGTTACCTGATCTTCTTCCGCGAACAAACCCCCGACCGGAAAGCCGCGGTCGAAACGTGGCTGCCCGAAAACGCGAAAGTGAGGCTCACGCCGGTGCTGGGCAGCGGGAAGGCTGCCGTGAAGACGACCGGACGCCGCGGGACGCTGGAGGTGGAACTGCCTTCGCCCAACGACTATGCGCTGTACCGCTACGAACTGATCCGCAAACCCGAAAACCGACACTAACCGAAACCCAATAAAATGAAAACATTGACAAAATACATCCTGCCCCTCACACTTGCGCTCCTCGGGGCGGCCGACATCGGGGCGCAGGAGCTGATCACCAACGTTTACGGACGCGAAACACAGTCGCTCAACGGGAAATGGGACGCTATCGTCGACCTCTACGACCAAGGGCGCAAAAACAGGATTTACCTCAACCGCAAACCGGAAGGCAAAACGGATTTCTACGAATATTCGTTCGACAACGGGCTGCGGCTGGACGTTCCCTCGGACTGGAACAGCCAGATGCCTGAACTGAAATACTACGAAGGCACGGTCTGGTATGCCCGGCGGTTCGACGCCCCGAAGCAGGATGCAAAGCGGCTGTTCCTCCATTTCGGAGCCGTCAGCTACCGCTGCCGCGTCTACCTCAACGGCGAGGAGATCGGCGCCCACGAAGGCGGCTTCACGCCGTTCCAGATCGAAGTGACCGGCAAGGTGAAGCCCGCCGGCAACTTCCTGGCCGTCGAGGTCAACAATACCCGTACGCCCGACGCTATGCCGGCAATGGCGTTCGACTGGTGGAACTACGGGGGCATCACGCGCGACGTTACGCTCGTCAGCGTTCCCGATGCCTTCATCGAAGACTATTTCATCCGCCTCGACAAGGATTCCGCCGACCGGATAACGGCCGACGTGAGGCTGTCGGGCGCCGCCCCGGGCACAACCGTCGGGATCGAAATCCCGGAACTAAAGGTCCGCGAAACCGCCCTCACCGACGACAAGGGAACGGCCTCCGTATCGTTCCGGGTCAAAAAACTCGAACGCTGGTCGCCCGCAACTCCCAAGCTCTACCGGGTAGTCGTCTCCTCCGGCAGCGACCGCGTGGAGGAGTTGATCGGGTTCCGCAACGTCCGGGTCGAAGGCGAGGATATTTACCTCAACGGATCGCCCGTGTTCCTCAAGTCCATCAGCTTCCACGAGGAGATCCCGCAGCGCATGGGCCGGGCCTTCTCCGAGTCCGACGCCGTGATGCTGCTCTCCGAGGCCCGGGCGCTCGGCTGCAACATGATCCGCCTGGCGCACTACCCCCAAAACGAATACATCGTCCGCCTAGCCGAGAAGATGGGCTTCCTGCTCTGGGAGGAGATTCCCATCTGGCAGGGTATCGACTTCGAAAATGCCCGGACCCGCGAAAAAGCCGGACGCATGATCCGGGAGATGGTCACGCGCGACAAGAACCGCTGCGCCCTGACGTTCTGGGGCGTGGCCAACGAAACGCAGCCCTCCGAGGCGCGCAACGCCTTCCTGCGCCACCTGATCGGGTGCTGCCGGGGGATCGACGACACCCGCCTGATCGTGGCGGCCTTCGACCTGGTGCGTTTCGACCGCGAACGGCAGTTGTTCGTCATGAACGACCCGTTCATCGAAGAACTGGATGTCGTCGCCATCAACAAATACATGGGGTGGTACCACCCGTGGCCCCTCACGCCCGACAAGGCAGTATGGGATGTGGCCCGGGGTAAACCGCTGATCATCTCCGAGTTCGGCGGCGAGGCGCTCTACGGCCAGCACGGCCCGGCCGACGTGGCCAGCTCCTGGAGCGAGGAATACCAGGAAGCCCTCTACCGCGACAACCTCCGCATGTTCGAAAACATCCCCAACCTACGGGGCGTGTCGCCATGGATTCTGTTCGACTTCCGCTCGCCGTTCCGCTTCCACCCCACCAACCAGGACGGCTGGAACCGCAAAGGACTGGTTTCCGACCAGGGATACCGCAAGAAAGCATGGTACCTGATGAAAGCATACTACGACAAACACTAAAATGAACATGAAAAAACAATCGATATACATCGCCCTGGCCCTCCTGCTGGCGGGCTGCGCCGGAGGCGGGCAGAAGCCGCTGAAAAACGTCGTGGACGAAGCATTGGCCCGGGCCGAACAGCAGACGCTGCTGATGGCCGAAAAATACAGCACCCGCGAAGGCCGCCTGCCGCGCACGTGGGAGAACGGCGAGGATGTTTCGTCGGATTCGCGCTGGTGGTGCAGCGGCTTTTTCCCGGGAACGCTGTGGTACGTCTACGAGAACACCCGCAATCCCAAAGTGCTGGAATATGCCCGGATGTACACTTCACGCGTCGAGCGGGAGAAATACACCACCGACAACCACGACGTGGGATTCATGCTCTATTGTAGTTTCGGCAACGGGCTGCGCCTGACGGGGGACAAAGCCTACGAAGAGGTGCTGCTCACCGGGGCCCGGTCGCTGGCCACGCGCTTCAAACCCGAAGTGGGGCTGATCCGCTCGTGGGACCACAACCGGGACAAGTGGCAGTACCCGGTCATCATCGACAACATGATGAACCTCGAACTGCTGATGTGGGCCGCCGATCGTTCGGGCGACAAGTCGCTGCGCGACATGGCCGTTTCGCATGCTGACAAGACGCTGGAACACCACTTCCGCCCCGACTTCAGTTCGTATCACGTGGTCTCCTACGACACGATCTCGGGACAGCCCCACCTGAAACAGACCCACCAGGGATTCTCCGACGACTCGGCCTGGAGCCGCGGACAGGCGTGGGGACTCTACGGCTATACCTGCATGTACCGCCTCACGGGCGACGCCCGCTACCTGCAACATGCCCGCAATATCGCCGGATTCCTCCTCAACCACAAGAATATGCCCGCCGACGGCATCCCTTACTGGGACTTCGATTCGCCGGACATCCCCTCTACCCCGCGCGACGCCTCGGCCGCTGCGATCATGGCTTCGGCGCTGGTCGAACTGAGCGGCTTCGTGGAGCCCGCCGAAGGCGAAACATACATGGCTTTCGCCGAAAAGCAGGTCCGCACGCTGGCCTCGCCGGAATACACCGCGCAACCGGGCGAAAATGGGGATTTCATCCTCCTGCACAGCACCGGGGCTTATCCGTTCTCTTCGGAGGTGGACGTGCCGCTCTCCTATGCCGATTACTATTACCTCGAAGCGCTCACCCGGATCAAACAGAAACTGCAATCATGACCGCCGTGAAGAGATACGCGTTGCTTGTGCCGTGCTGCCTCTGCCTGTTCTGCGCCCGGGCGCAGGAATCTGCGATGAATTACGACGAATCGCTGGTCCCGGCCTACGTCCTGCCCGACCCGCTGACGTGCTCCGACGGCGAAAAGGTGACCGACGCCGGAACGTGGACCTCGAAGCGCCGCCCCGAACTGCTGGCGCTCTTCGAGACGCAGGTTTACGGCAAAGCTCCCGGACGCCCCGAAGGCCTGCATTTCAAGGTGCTGAGCGAAGACCGCTACACGCTGGGCAACATGGCCACGCGCAAAGAGATCGCCGTTTATTTCACCGAAGACGACGCGCATTTCATGACGATCCTGCTCTACATCCCCAACAAGCGTACGGACGCCGTTCCGGTCTTCCTGGGGCTGAATTTCAAGGGCAACCACACGATCTGCGACGATCCGCTCGTCACGCCGTCCATTCCCCGGATGGAACCCGGAAAAGGCCCGTCCGGCGGGTTCCCGCGCGCTGCCGAAGCGTCGCGCTGGCCGGTCGAAATGCTGATCGCCAACGGCTACGGGTTGGCCACGGTCTACCGCGGGGACATCGACCCCGATTACGACGACGGATTCCGGAACGGCGTCCACCCGCTGTTCTACCGCGACGGGCAGACCAAACCGGCCCCGGACGAATGGGGCACGCTCGCGGCCTGGGCCTGGGGGCTGAGCCGCGCGATGGATTACCTCGAAACCGACGAAGACGTGGACTGCGAACGCGTCGCGGTCATCGGGCATTCGCGCCTCGGCAAGGCCGCCCTGTGGGCCGGAGCCTCCGATCCGCGTTTCGCGATGGTCGTCTCCAACGAATCGGGATGCGGGGGCGCCGCACTGGCCAGGAGACGCTACGCGGAAACCGTCGCCCGGATTAACCGCCTGTTCCCGCACTGGTTCTGCGAAAACTACAAGCAGTACGCCGGTAATGAAGACGCGCTGCCCGTCGACCAGCACGAACTGATCGCGCTCGTGGCCCCGCGCCCGGTCTACATCGCCAGCGCCGCCGAAGACAAGTGGGCCGACATCCGGGGCGAATACCTCGCAGGAGTCCATGCTACCCCGGTTTACGAGCTTTTCGGGCTGGAAGGGCTCACCGGAACCGACCTGCCCGAAAACGATGCTCCCGAACTGTCGGGATACATCGGCTACCACGTCCGGTCGGGCGACCACGACATCACGCCCTACGACTGGCAGCAGTTCGTGAAATTTGCAGACAAACACCTGAAATAACCCTATTCCGATAATCTAAAACAACACCTATACATGAAAAACCGGTTTATAAAACTGCTCCTTGCAGCCGTATTCCTGGGGTCGCTTGCCCCGGCGGCAGCCCAGACCCGCGAGATCGACCTCGCGGGAGAATGGAGGTTCCAGACGGATGTGATGGATTTCCGCCGGGGATCGCTCTCACCGAGGTATAACCACCAACTGCAGGAGACGATCACGCTTCCCGGCATCACCGACGACTACAAGATCGGCTACCAATCGCCCTACCGCCACGTCGACCGCCTCACGCGCGTCTACGAGTACATGGGCCCCGCGTGGTACCAGCGTGACATCGAGTTCCCGGCCGAGTGGAAAGGCAAGTGCATCTTCCTCTATTTCGAGCGCACTCACTGGCTCAGTTCGGTGTGGGTCGACACCAAGGAGGTGAGCCGCCTCGACTACATCAGCGTCCCGCACAACCACGACCTCACCGGATTCGTCACCCCGGGCAAGACGCACCGCATCACGGTCTGCATCGACAACCGGTTCCAGTACAACACCCACAAATGGAACCACGCCCACACTGAATTCACGCAGATCAACTGGAACGGCATCCTCGGCGAGATGAAACTCGTGGCCGTAGACCCCGTCTACGTCGACGACATGCAGCTCTATCCCGACCTCGCGGCCAACAGCGTCGAGGTCCGCATGGCCATCGACAACCGCACGAAGAAGCCCTTCGAAGGCAAGGCGCTGCTCACCGTCTCGGGCAACGGCCTCAGCGTGACGAAAGAAGTCCCCGTCAGCAGCGACGCTGCGGAACTCCGCCTCTCGGAAACCATCCCCCTGGGAAAAGAGGTGAAACGCTGGGACGAATTCAACCCAAACCTCTACACCGTGGAGTGCCGGCTGCTCACCAGCGCCGGAAAGGACTCCTACGAGCACCGGAAGTCGGCGACGTTCGGCATGCGCGAAGTGACGCAGGGCCGCAACCACATCGAACTCAACGGGCGTCCGCTCCACCTGCGCGGGACCGTCGAGAACGCCGTGTTCCCGAAAACAGGCCACGCCCCGCTCGGCGACGCCGAATGGGAGCGGATCATGCTCATCCTGAAGGACTACGGGCTGAACCACATGCGTTTCCACTCGTGGTGTCCCCCGGCCGCTGCTTTCCGCATGGCCGATAAACACGGCATCTACTTCGAAGTCGAAATGCCGATGTGGGGCAAGGACGCCGAGCCGGACGAGGCGCGCTACGACTTCTTCCGGCGCGAAATGCGGGCCATCCTCAAAGAGTACGGCAACCACCCCTCGTTCGTCCTCTACTGCAACGGCAACGAGATCACGGGCAACTTCGACTTCATCGAGGAGCTGACCGCCGACGGGCGCGAACTCGACAACCGCCACCTTTACAGCGGTTCGACGGCCCGCACGCGCGTTCCCTCCGACCAGTACTACGTTTCGCAGCAGACCAACAAAGGCCCCGTGAAGGTCTACGAAGGACTGCCCTCGACCGACTGGGACCGCAGCAGCGAATCAGACGTGGACGTACCCGTAATCTCCCACGAATCGGGACAGCGGTGCATCTACCCCGACTTCCGCGAGATCGAAAAATTCACGGGGCCCGTCCAGGCACGCAATTTCGAACTCTGGCGCGAAATGCTCGACGCCAACGGCATGCTCGACCAGGCCCACGACTTCTTCCGGGCTTCGGGCGCACTGACCGTCGTGGAATACAAAGCCGTGATCGAGGCGCTGCTCCGCTCCTCCAAATCGGCCGGGTTCCAGCTGCTTTCGCTCAACGACTTCCCGGGACAGGGCTATGCCCCGGTGGGCGTGCTCGACCCCTTCTGGGACTCCAAAGGGCTGGTTACGCCCGAACAGTGGCGGGCCTTCTGCGCTCCGACCGTGGCGCTGCTCCGCTACCCGAAAAGCGCCTGGTTCGACGACGAGACGTTCACCGCGAAAGCCGAAGTCTACAACTTCGGTGCAGCCGCACTCAAAAATGCGAAAATCCGCTGGTCGCTGACCGACGACAGCGGGAAAACGCTCGCCAAGGGCAGCCTCAAACCGCAGACGATCGGCATCGACGACGTTTTCCCCGCCGGGGAGTTCTCGATTCCGCTCAACAAGGTCACGGGCCCGCAGAAACTCACCGTCCACCTGAGCGTCGGCGAGAAGGTAAACAACAGCTGGGACATCTGGGTCTACCCGCGCAATGCGTCGCTCATGCAGTCGGACGCCGAAGTGCTTTACACGACGGAGTTCGGCGAGCAGGCGAAACAATACCTCAGGCAGGGAAAAAAGGTCGTCCTGACCCCCGCGCTGAACAAGGTCAAAGGGCGTAAATCGACCTTCCACAACCATTTCTGGAACCCGATCATGTTCGCCTGGGCGCCCATGACCATCGGCTGCCTGATCCACAGCGAGGAGCCTGTATTCGCCGACTTCCCGACCTCCTACCACACCGACTGGCAGTGGTGGGACATCCTGGAGAACGCCAAGGTGATCGAGATGCAGCAGACCCCGCGCGAACTCAGGCCGTTCATCCAGGTCATCGACAGCTTCGACAACAACGAAAAACTCGGTATCGGCTTCGAAGCGCAGGTCGGCGGCGGAAAACTGCTCGTCCTGGCGGTCGACACCCAGAAGAAGATGGACCAGCGTCCCGCAACCCGCCAGCTGCTCAAAAGCATCGACAACTACGTCCGCAGCGAGCGTTTCGCCCCCGGGGTCGCGCTCGACGAGTCGTTCATCGCCTCTTTCATGCGCTAACAATGCACAGTTATGAATAAGATAGTCCTCCTGCTCTGCGCCCTCGCCGCCGGTATTTTCCGGGGAGGGGCGCAGGAGCTGAAAATGACCGAATGCGCCCCTCTGACGCAGGTTTACGGGGAGATCAGCGAATCCGAAGAGCTGCTCCCGATGAACGACGTGGGGGTGGAATTCGGGTACGTCCTCTACGAAGCCACGGTCTCTGTTCCCGGGGAGGACGCCCTGCTCGAACTGGAAAACGTGCGGGATTACGCCGCAGTTTACCTCGACGACGCCTTCCAGGGTACCGTGACCGACGGCCGGAAGACGCTCGAACTGAAAGCGACGCCCGGTCCCCGGATCCTGCGGCTTTATGTCGAAAACATCGGCCGCATCACCTACGGCCCCGAAATCCTCGACAACTCGAAGGGGCTGTTCGGCAGCGCCCGCATCGGCGGCGAAGAGATCGCCGACTGGAAGATCATCCCGCTGGAGGTGCGCGACACCGATCCGGAAACGCTGGAATTCAGCCCTATCGGAACGTGCGACGGACCCAACTTCCGCCGCGGATATTTCGACCTTACGACGCAGGGCCGTGCCTACCTCGACGTGTCGGGATGGGGCATGGGCGAGGTGTGGATCAACGGCCGTTACCTCGGGTCGTTCTGGGACGAGGAAAAACAGCAGTCGATCCTGATTCCCGATGAAATACTCACGGACAAGGGAAACCGCATCGTCGTTTTCGACATCAAAAACAACGATCCCCGTTCGACGATGTGCCTCTCGGACAAACCCGTGTTCAAATAACAACTACAAGCGATGAAAAAAATCATTATCTTCAGCCTGCTGCTGGCCTCCGTATGCGGGGCGCAGGCCCGGGAAAAGTCCCGGACACCCGTTTACCGGGACGCCGCACGCCCCGTCGAGGAGCGCATCGACGACCTGCTGTCGCGGATGACCCCCGAAGAGAAGGTCATGCAGCTCACACAATACACGCTCGGGCGCAACGACAACGCCAACAACATGGCCGACCCGGTAAACGACATTCCCGCCGAAATCGGCTCGCTGATCTATTTCGGCACGTCGCCCGAACTGCGCAACCGGGTGCAGAAAAAAGCCGTGGAGCAGTCGCGGCTCGGAATTCCCGTACTGTTCGGCTACGATGTCATACACGGTTTCCGCACCACCTACCCCATATCGCTGGCCCAGGCCTGCTCGTGGAATCCCGAACTGGTGAAAAAAGCCGCTGAAGTAGCTGCCACCGAGGCCCGGATGGCGGGCGTCGACTGGACCTTCTCGCCCATGATCGACGTTGCGCGCGATCCCCGCTGGGGCCGCGTCGCCGAAGGTTACGGCGAAGACCCCTACACCAACGCCGTATTCGGCGTGGCAACGATCGAAGGTTACCAGGGCGACGACCTTGCGGACAACCGCCGCGTAGCCGCCTGCCTCAAGCATTTCGTCGGCTACGGAGCCTCCGAGGCCGGTCGCGACTACGTCTACACCGAAATCTCGCGCCAGACGCTCTGGGACACCTACATGCCGCCTTACGAAGCCGGCATCAAGGCCGGGGCCGCCACCGTGATGAGTTGCTTCAACGACATCAGCGGCACGCCCGGATCGGCCAATCCCTACATCCTGACCGAGGTACTCAAGGAGCGCTGGGGACACGACGGATTCGTTGTCTCGGACTGGGGCGCCATCGAGCAGTTGCGGTCGCAGGGTATCGCCGCCAATAAGAAGGAGGCCGCCGAAAAAGCATTCAACGCAGGGCTCGACATGGACATGATGAACCGCTGCTACGATGCCCACCTGGCCGAACTGGTACGCGAAGGCAAGGTCCCGCAGGAGCGGCTCGACGATGCCGTCCGGCGCGTCCTCCGGCTGAAATTCCGGCTGGGGTTGTTCGAAAACCCATACACCCCGGCATCGACCGAAGCCGAGCGTTTCCTGCTGCCCGCCAGCCTCGAAATCGCCGAGAAACTCGCCGAAGAGTCGATGGTGCTGCTCAAAAACGAACAACAAGCGCTCCCGCTGAAGGCCGTCCGCCGCATCGCCGTCATCGGCCCCATGGCCAAAAGCCGGTTCAACCTGCTGGGTTCGTGGTCCGCACAGGGCGATGCGGAGGATGTGGTGAGCATCTTCGCCGGACTGGAAAACGAATACCGGGGCAAAGCCGAGTTGCTTTACGCACAGGGCTGTGAATTCGACGGCGAGGACCGTTCCGGGTTCAGCGAGGCTGTCGCCGCGGCCGGGAAAGCCGATGTCGTGGTGCTCTGCCTCGGGGAGAAGAAGACCTGGAGCGGCGAGAACGCCTCGCGGTCCACGATCGCCCTGCCCGCCATCCAGGAGCAGCTGGCCGCCGAACTCGCGAAAAGCGGCAAACCGGTGGTCCTGGTGCTGTCGAGCGGACGCCCGCTGGAACTGCGCCGGCTCGAACCGCTGTGCGGGGCCATCGTCCAGATGTGGCAGCCCGGCCTGCGGGGCGGCAATCCGCTCGCAGGAATCCTGTCGGGACGCATCAACCCTTCGGGCAGACTGGCCATGACATTCCCCTACTCGACCGGCCAGATCCCCATCTACTACAACCACCGCCAGAGCGGCCGTACGCACCAGGGCAAATACCAGGACATCCCCAGCACGCCGCTCTACGACTTCGGGTACGGCCTCAGCTACACGACGTTCGAATACGGCGACCTGCAACCCTCCGTAACGACTTTCCGACGCGGGGAGAAGGTGACGGTCACGGTTCCGGTGACCAACGCCGGGCAGATGGACGGCGCCGAGACCGTCCACTGGTTCATCGCCGACCCCGTGTGCCGGATTTCACGCCCGGTCCGGGAGCTGAAACACTTCGAGAAACAGCCGATCCGAAAGGGCGAAACCCATACGTTCCGGTTCGAGATCGACCCCGAAAAGGACCTGAGTTTCACGGACGGCGACGGCAAACGCTTCCTTGAAGCCGGCGACTACTTCATCCTCGTCAAGGACAAAAAAGTGAAGCTGACGCTGGTGGACTAACCCCCCCCCCGTTTCCATTAAAAAACAGAGCTGTAACCCGAAAAGTTACAGCTCTGTCCGTATCGGACGGCAGCCACCCGGGAAACGGGCCTCATCCGCCGATTTGCAGGAAGGCCCCTTACAGGCCCTTTGTCCACGCAGGCACGGGCTGGGGCGACGTAGTCGGGCCGAAGACCTTCAGATGACCGTCACTGGTTACCTCCATCGGGTCGATGAAGACCATGCGCGCATCGCCCGTCGGGGTCGTCCGACCGTGATAGACGCAATACATCCCGCCGCCGGGGAGCCTCAGCACCATATTGTGCCCCGTTCCCGTGACCTCGCCGCCCTTGTCCACATTCTTTTCGAGGACCGGATTGTCCGACGATTTCACGAAGGGACCCAGCGGCGAATCGGCCGTAGCATAGCCCACCGCATAATACTGCCCGCCGTAGAAATTGGCGGAATACATCATGTAATACGTTCCATTCTCCTTGAAGGCATACGACCCTTCGGTCCAGCGCCGGTTGACCTCTCCGGCGGTCACCGAGCGGCTCTCCCACCCGGTTTGCGGATCGGAAGCAGACTGCGGGGGCGTCAGCAGTGCGACCGGCTCGCCGACAACACCGCTGAAATCGGGCTTCATCTCCACGCCGTATACCCAGCTCTCCTCAATCTCGTCGAAAAGCCCCTTGTCGCGGGCCCACGCCGAAAGTTCGCTTTCAACGGGATGTTTGTAGCAACAACGCGAATAATAGAGATATACCCGGCCGTCGTCGTCCCACAATACGTTGGCGTCGATCACCGGATAGCCGGGATCGAATACCGGATGGTCGTACAGGTCGGAAAAGGGGCCCGACGGCGAATCGGCCACCGCCACCCCGATACGGAACGTTTCGAGGTCGCCGTTCGGGTTATGCCGCCAGTTGGCACTGAAAAACAGGTAATACCGGCCGTCGCGTTCGTACACTTCGGGGGCCCAGAAACAGTCGGTTCCCCAGGCCGAGGCATTGCCGTCGTAGACGACACCGCCCTTCCGCCATGTCACGAGGTCCTCCGAGACGCAGACACGGAAACCTTTGATGTCGCCGCTCGTTCCGTACATATAGAATTTGCCGTCGGCGGCGTGGAGGACGAACGGGTCGCCGAACGCTACGTCGAGCGGATTGCGATAAGCAGGCGGGTCGCATCCGAGCAGGATCGCCGGCAGGAAGAAGAGGAGTAGTTTTTTCATACAGGTTATTTTGAATAGTTTGAATCCATTGTGGAACACCGTTCAGCATACACCCGACAAAATTATTCGTTTTATCCGATTTTCAGCCATACCCGTCGCCCGGTCGGCTGGAATTGATCAAAGAGTTACACATTATGGAACTATTTTCCCATTCTGCCGAGGGCGGCTGCCGGATGGAGATCGGCCCCGGATACTCGCCGGCTTTGATCGCCGAATAAGCAACGCCCGGATGCAGCATTTGCATCCAGGCGTCGTTTAACAGGAGGGTAGGATTGACCGCCCGATTAATAGAATGTCCCCTTCGGGGCGAAAATCGCATACCCGAAATTGAAGGTCAGATACATGTTCCGCCAGTTTTTCAACTCGTATTTGGTCAGCGCAAGGCTCACCGGACCGAACGGGGTGTGATAAACCAACGATGCCTCGGCGATGTAGTGCAGGCGCCGGTCGGGTTCGCCCAGCGGATTGAAATCGCGTTTTTCGCGGTACATGGCGTAGAAACCCGTCCGGAAGAAGAAGTTGGGCATCAGGTCGAAAGTCGGCATCAGACCGCCCGCCACGAAGCGTTTGGCCCGGTAATCGGGCATGTAGATCATCCGCGCATGGGGGATAGGGGCATAATCGGGCATCGACATCAACGTCGAGGGCTCGGTGCGGAACTCCGGATGGTTGGTGAAAACCGCATCGACATTCAGACCGAACGAAAACCAGCTGCACCCCGGCAGGTCGAAGAATTTATCCCAGGTGAAGCGCGCCCCGACCCACTGGCGGGTCTGGCGCACGAGGAACTTATCCGCGTCGTACGGCGCATATTTATCGCGTCCTGCCACGTAAATGGCCGAAAGGTGCAGTTCGGAGCCCCTCCGGGGATAAAGGAACTTGTCGAGCGTATTGCGCGCCAGTCCGGCCCTGAGGCCGACGAACGAGAAGCGCGAATGGTCGGTGTCGTCGGCGAACAGCACGTCCGAATCATAGCGGTAGTTGATGTGTCCGCCGTTGAGGCGCAGCGTGAAGACGCTGCGGTGGGTCAGCGGAATGCCGACGCCCGCCGAAAAGAAGCTCTCGCTGTTCTTGACCTGTTCGGCGTTGCGGACCTTCGTGACGTTGCCGAAGTAGCCGTGACGGTAATTCCGGACCGCAAAATTGTAGGAATAGTCGAGGAATATTGGTTTCCAGGCGTAAAAATCCGTCCGCCCCCCGATCGTTCCCCACGTGTAGATCGGCCCCAGGTAGAGATCGGCGCCCAACTGCTGCGCCACGCGGCCGATGGTCTTGTAGTTAACGCCGATATAGGCCTGGTTAAAGGCCGTCGAGGAGATGTTTCCGCCGATGGTGATCTTGAAGTTGGGCCGCGTGCCGAATTTGGCTTCGAACGAATAACGCTTTCGGACCGAGTCATAACGCACGGTGGGGAAGTCCATCGTGAAATCGCCGCCCGCAAGCACCTCGTAGATATTGTCCCGCAGTTCGGGGAAATCCATCGGTCGCTGGATACCCGGCGTACGGCGATCCACCTGCACGAAATCGCGGATATACTCCCGCTGGGCGCGCTTCAGCCCTTCGAGTTTGTAGTCGTCGAAGACCAGCGGCGGACATTTGGCGCGGAACGCCTCGCGACGGTCGGCATAATAAGACGAATCACGGCGTTCGGAGACCTTTTCCAGCAACTGCGGCATCGCCGCCATGGCGTCCTCATAACCCGCATTCATAATCGTCTCGGCCTGGTCGAAATCGAGCATGTTGACCCCCACGGCACGGCGGATGGTGACGCTGCGGTCCGCCGGCAGCGTGTAGTCGGTATCGTGCATGGCCAGCATGAAAGCCTGATCCATGATGTTGCTTTTCTCGCTGGGCGGAGTGTTGCCCTCGGTACAGATCGAACCGACAATCAGGTCGGGCTGGAAATCAGTGTCGAGGGGCTTCCACGGAAAGTTGTCGTAGATACCCCCGTCGTAGAGCAGCATCGAATCCTTGACCATCGGCTTGAACACCAGCGGAATGGACATCGACGAACGGACCGCCTCGCTCAGGTCGCCCTCGCGCATTACCACCGGCTTGCGGTGGTTCAGGTCGCTGGCCACACAGAGGAACGGGACCATCAGGCGGTCGAAATCACCGTCCGAAGCCGCCGTCGCCGGGGCGAACAACTCCGTGAGGGCCATGTCGATCTGCGTCGAAGAGATCAGGTTCCGGGGCACGCGCAGGCGCTTGCCGGAGGGATTTTCGACATCGATTCGCAGGCTCAGGAACGCCGGATTGCTCCCCACCTGCCGGTAATAGGCCATGTACTTGTTGGGGTCGATACGTCCCGAAACCCACTCCTTGACCACACCCGAGTTGACAATATCGCGCATTTCTGCCGGAGAGTAGCCTGCGGCGTACATTGCGGCGATGATCGAGCCCATCGAGGTTCCGGCCACATAGTCGATGGGCACGCCGTTCTCTTCGAGCGCCTCCAGGACGCCGATATGGTAAAGCCCCTTTGCGCCGCCGCCGCTCATCACAACCCCTACCTTCTGGGCTGCGGCGGGGAGCACGACCAACAGCAGCATCCCGACAAATGAGCCGATTTTACGCAACATATCTCAATTTTTTTATAACTTTGCACGTTACTACGATGTCCTTCAAAAGTAGACAAAAAAGAAATACTATCAAAATATGACCGACAAAATCAATGAACTCCTGCGACGTGTCGAGGAGTTTCGACCGAAAGCAGCCGCCGAAATCGAGGAATTCCGTATCAAAATCCTCGGCAAGAAAGGCGAGCTGACCGCCCTGATGGAGGAGTTCAAAACGGTAGCCCCCGAACTCAAACGCGAGATGGGGCAGCAACTCAACCGCCTCAAAAATGAGGCCACGGAGCGCATCAATGCGCTGCGCGAGCAGTTGCAGAACGCCGCTTCGGACAACGCCTCGTCGTCGGGCGACCTGACGCGCCCGGGTTCGGCTGAGCAACTCGGTTCGCGCCACCCGATTTCCCTGGTGAAGAACCAGATCGTCGAGGTCTTCTCGCGGCTGGGCTACACGGTAGCCGACGGTCCCGAAATTGAGGACGACTGGCATGTTTTCTCGGCCCTGAACTTTCCGCCCGAACACCCGGCGCGCGACATGCAGGACACGTTCTTCATCGAGAAGGACCCCGACATCCTGCTGCGCACGCACACTTCGTCGATCCAGGTCCGCACGATGGAGCGCCAGAAGCCGCCCATCCGCGTCATCTGCCCGGGCCGCGTGTTCCGCAACGAGGCCATCTCCTATCGCGCCCACTGCATTTTCCACCAGATCGAGGGCCTCTACATCGACGAAGGCGTTTCGTTCGCCGACATGAAGCAGTCGCTGCTCTACTTCGCCAAGGAGGTCTTCGGCGAACAGGCCGTGATCCGCATGCGCCCCTCCTATTTCCCTTTCACCGAGCCTTCGGCCGAGGTCGACGTATCGTGCAACCTCTGCGGCGGCAAGGGCTGTCCGGTCTGCAAAGGCACGGGATGGCTGGAGATCATGGGCTGCGGTATGGTCGATCCGAACGTATTGAAAGCCAATAATATCGACCCCGAAAAATATTCCGGATTCGCCTTCGGCATGGGTATTGAGCGCATCGCCATGCTCAAATACGGCGTGAAGGACCTGCGTCTTTACTTCGAAAACGACGTGCGGTTCCTCCACCAGTTCGACGAAGCGCTCTAAACCTGCATTTGCCCATGAAACGCCTCACAGCGACAACGGTTTTCTGCCTCCTGCTCTTCTCCACGGCATTCGTCGCCGGGAAGGGTCCTTCGGCAGCGCCCGAATATCCCGATTCGCTGCGCAGCGTGTGGCTCTACAC
>JAEZTA010000158.1 GCA_023443765.1 Bacteroidota bacterium
CGATGGCGCTGATGACGTTATGCAACCTCGTGGCGATCGTGCTGCTGGGGCGTCAGGCTTTCCTGCTGCTGGCCGACTATACGGCCCAGAAACGGCAGGGCATCAAAAATCCGGTCTTCACGAAAGACCGGATTCCCGAATTGAAAGACAAGGCCGGGTGCTGGTAGCCTACCGTCCTGTGCGGGCTGCCATTGCGGCCGGATAGCGTTCGCCCGAGAGGGTGATGCGGTCGAGTTCGGCGCTGATCGCGTCGGCTTCTTCCGTCGTGAGTGCGATCTCCGCGGCCCCGAGGTTGTCGGCGAGGTGGCGCGGGCTGCGCGTGCCGGGAATCGAGGCGATCCACGGTTTGCGGGCCATCAGCCATGCGAGGGCGATCTGTGCCGGGGTGGCGTTTTTCGCTTCGGCGACGCCCCGGATGTAATCCGCCAGCGGCTGGTTGGCGTCGAGGTTTTCGGGTGAGAACCGTGGCACGATGGAGCGGAAATCGTCCGCCGCAAAACGCGATTCGCCGTTGAAGCGTCCCGTGAGGAATCCTTTGCCCAGCGGGCTGAAGGGAACCAACCCGATTCCCAGCTCTTCGAGCGTAGGCAGCAACTCCTGCTCGGGCTGTCGCCAGAACATCGAATATTCGCTTTGGACAGCCGTAAGGGGCAATGCGGCATGCGCCCGGCGGATGGTCTGGATGCCCGCCTCGGAGAGCCCCCAATAGCGGATCTTGCCTTCGCGCATCAGGTCGGCAATGGTGCCGGCAACCTCTTCAATCGGTACGGCAGGGTCGACGCGGTGCTGGTAGTAGAGGTCGATCACGTCGGTTCGCAGGCGGCGCAGCGATCCTTCGACCGAGCGGCGGATCTGTTCCGGGCGGCTGTCGAGCGTCTGCTCGCCGTTGTGCATCTGAATTCCGAATTTCGTGGCGACGACGACCCGGTCGCGGATCGGGGCCAGGGCTTCGCCGACCAGCTCTTCGTTGGCATAAGGGCCGTATGCTTCGGCTGTGTCGAAGAATGTGACGCCCTGTTCGTGTGCGCTGCGGATCAGCGAGATCATCTCCTGTTTGTCGGCCGCGGGCCCGTAGCCGTAGCTCATGCCCATACATCCCAGTCCGATGGCCGAGACCTCCGGGCCGCGCTGTCCCAGTTTTCTGTATTTCATAATCTTGGATTTTAGTGACACGACAAAAATAGCGTAACCGGGGCGGCTGATCGCTACCCCGGTTACGGATGGTCGTACCAAAATTACGGTTACGGTTTCAGGCGGTTCGGCATCAGTGGAAAAGCCGGTAGCCGACGATGATCGTGCCGCGCATGTGCAGCATCTTATAGTCGAAATATTTGGTGTCCCGCTGGAAAATGTCCAGGAATCCCATGCTGAGGCGGATGCCGATATTCAGGCGGTTGTAGACCGAATGTTCGTACCCGACCAACACACCGGCGTCGAAATCGCGCAGCGAGGAGGTGAACGACATGTTGAGCGGTTTGCCGCCTTTCTCGATGATTACCTCTACCTTGTCCGGCTGGCCGCCCGAATAACCTTTCGTGGCCAGCGTTTCGAACTCCGCTTTCAGGTTATAGGTGAAGTAACCGCCGAAAAGCAGGCGCGACACGTGGTTGCCGAAGGTGTATTTGGCGTAGAACGGCACTTCGAACATCGTGAACGACATATCCATTTTGGCCGTACCCGTATAGTACTGGAGCAGTCCGGCCTCCTGGTCTTCGTATTTCTGGTTCGAGACGCGGGCGTCGGCCTTCATCCCTACGGTCTTGTAGATGAAGTTGGCCCCGAGGCTCCACCGGTCCTGAAGGCGGAATTCGGCGAAGATACCCATGTCGAGGTTCAGCTGCGGATAGGGGTTGAACGTGCTGGGGATGTAGCGGAACGGAACGGGCACGGCGCCGCCGATGTCGGTTCCGATCAGTACGCCGGCGCGGAAGACGTTCTGGTCCGACGAGATCAGTTTCTGGCGGGCCGGTTTGAGTTCCTCGGTCTGACGGCTTGTTTTCTCCGTTTTCGCCGGGGAGCTTTCCGCTTTTGCGGCAAAGCTCGAGAGCAGCGCAACAGTGCAGAACAGGAGTGTGATATGTTTGATTTTCATAATTTTTGGGCTGTTTTTAGTAATTGATCATGAAGTGGTCTACCGAGAGTTTGCTGTCGAATGCACCGATGAACTTGTCGCCGTCCTTGCTCGACGACATCACCACCGCGATGTGCGTCGGCTTGATGTCGGCATACTGGTCGTTGTATACCATCGGGATCGTCACTTTCGACCACTCCTTGTAGGGATTGTTTGCACCGTCGATCACGAGTTCGGCACGGCCCAGGACGGTGATGTCCTTCGCCGTTTCGGGATTTCCGTCGTAGTCGATGGCTCCGTCGCCTTCCCAGCGCAGCAGTTCCATCCAGATGTGGGCCTTGTCCACGCCGGCGATGTCGTGGATCGAATATTTGCCTTTATCATCGGCCGTCGCCTCCTTCATCTGCGGGCCCGGGGCGTACTTCACCTCCATCGAGAACGAGGTGGGACGCGCCGTGTAGGGGATGCCGAACTTGGTCATCTTGCGCGGCTGGGTGATGTAGTTGAGGTTGAGGTTGAACAAGCCGGTGTAGAGCGTTCCGGAGGCTACGACGTAGCCGTAGAGGATCGTGTTCTGGTTCGAAGTCGTCATTTCGACGCCCTTCGTGCCGTCGGCGCGGTCGACAGGCATGGTGCCCAGTACGCCGATGCCGAAGATTTCCAGGTTGGCCGTGCCCCATCCGTAACCGGCGCCGGGCGTCGGGTCGATGGTGTAGGTGCCGCCGTTGATGTTCTTGAACTTGCCCCAGAGTTCGAATTCGCTGTTGGCGATCTGTACCTCCACGGGTTTATCGACGTAGACCGTCCAGGTCTTCGTCACCTCCTCGTTCTGCGACGTGACGGTCAGCGGAATTTCGTGGTTGTAGCTGTTGAGCGCCAGTACGCCGTTTTCAAGTCCGGTTACGGAGGCGTTGTCCGAGGTCTCGATGGCGACGGTGGCGTAGAACGGCGGAACTCCCTCGATCTCCATCCGGATACGGTTGGTTGCCGGTTCGAGTTTTACCGCGGAGAGCGTGCCGCCCGTGATCTTGTTGACCAGGAAGCTGGTGACTTCGGCCGTATGGCCCGTTGCCTGCGATTCGAGGTCGATGGTCCACTGCTGTTCGGTTCCGTCCTCGGCGCGTACCGTAAACGTCTTGGTCGATGCCAGCGATTCGAATGTGAGCGGCGTGTCGTAAGCGGCTATTTCCTGCTCGACGACGGTCGCCGCGGAGCTGCCCAGTTTCAGGATCTTGTTGGTCAGCGTAAGCGGGAAAGCCTTGGGACCGCCCGTAATTTTCAGCGTAATACGGTGGTTGGTATTGTCCGCGACGATCGACGTGGAGTACAGCTTCATCCGGTTGTCTTTCGACGTGTACGCGAACGAGAAGTTGGATATGCTGGTGTCCGGGGATGCCGCGGCATTCTTATCCTTGAGGTAGAGCGTCCACGTCCGGCTTTGTTGGTTGTTCGAGGTCTTGACCGAGATCGATGCCGTATTTGTAACATAGGTGTGGCTCGACGATTTCGAGGTGCTGGTTGCTCCTTCGGGGAGTTCCAGCGTGAAGTTGAGCTTCAGGGTGATCTTCTCTTTCGGGTCGATAGCGGCCCCGTCGACCCTTCCGACCGGGACGGTGATACGGCTGTTTTCGTGGTCGATCTCCACCTGGTCGGTATCCACGGTGATGACATCGTTGCCCGGGGTGCTGGAA
>JAEZTA010000047.1 GCA_023443765.1 Bacteroidota bacterium
ATCAAGAACGTGAAGTACTCGATCGAGAACTACCGTGTCGAGCAGAAGACCGACTACGAGAAGCTGAATTTGGAAATTACTACCGACGGGTCGATTCACCCCAAAGAGGCTCTGAAAGAGGCCGCAAAGATTCTCATCCAGCACTTCATGCTCTTCTCCGACGAGAAGATCACCGTCAACATGGAAGACACGAACGGTGCCGAGGAGTTTGATGAGGATGTACTCCACATGCGTCAGCTGCTGAAGACGAAGCTCTCGGATCAGGACCTTTCGGTCCGCGCCCTGAACTGTCTGAAGGCCGCCGATGTCGATACCGTGGGGGATCTCGTGAAGCTGAACCGCAACGACCTGCTGAAGTTCCGTAACTTCGGTAAGAAGTCGCTGACGGAGCTCGACGAGTTGCTGACCTCGCTCAACCTGAAGTTCGGTATGGACGTATCAATCTACAAACTTGACAAAGATTAATTATGAGACACAATAAGAATTTCAACCACCTGGGCCGTCAGGCGGGCCATCGCAAGGCCATGCTTTCGAACATGGCTACGTCGCTGATCCTGCACAAGCGCATCGAAACGACGGTTGCCAAGGCCAAAGCCGTTCAGCGTTTCGTGGAGCCTCTGGTAACCAAGTCGAAGGAGGACACGACGCACTCGCGCCGTATCGTATTCTCGTACCTGAAACAGAAAGAGGCTGTTACGGAGTTGTTCCGTACGATCGCCCCGAAGATTTCGGAGCGTCCGGGCGGCTACACCCGCATCCTGAAGACCGGTTTCCGTCTGGGCGATGCTGCCGACATGTGCATCATCGAGTTCGTTGACTTCAACGAGCCTTACACGCTGGGTATCGCTCCCGCAGCTGCTGCGGAGGCAAAACCGAAGACGCGCCGCTCGCGCAAGCCGGCTGCTGCCAAGGCAACCGACGCTGTCGAGGAGGCTACCGTAGTCGACGGCGAGGCTAAGAAGGCTGCTCCCAAGAAGGCTGCTGCTCCGAAGAAGCCCGCAGCACCGAAGGGTGGCGCCAAGGTTGCCGCTCCGAAGGTTGCGAAGAAGACCAACGTAGGTAAGAAGATGTAAGTTTTCGATTTTATAGGGCATCTTTGCACTTGCTCTCGTGCGGCACGAATGGGACGTATTTTTATACTACCCATCCGTGCCGCACTTTGTTTAAGCGCAAATCTGCTCCTATAAAATCAAAAAACTGCCTCCTGGACGGGTTATCCAATATAAAACCTCCGGAACTGCGGGAAGCGGTTCCGGAGGTTTTATATTGGGCCTTTGGGTCGTTATGCGAAGTGGTAGAGGAATACGACCGTTGCGTCGAGGGCTGTTTTGGGACAGTCCCTGATTTCGAGCGACACCTTGATCTCGGCTTTGGCGATGCCGCGGAGATTGGTCAGCGATACCAGCGAGGCACGCAGCCGGACAGCGTTGCCGGCCAGCACGGGCTGGTTGAAGCGCAGCTTTTCGATGCCGTAGTTGACCAGCATCTTCACGTTATTGACCTTCAGCACCTGCTCCCAGAGGTAGGGCAGTACCGAAAGGTTCAGGTAACCGTGCGCGATGGTCGATTTATACGGACTTTCTGCTTTGGCGCGCTCCGTATCCACGTGGATCCACTGGTGGTCGAGGGTGGCGTCGGCGAAAAGGTTGATCTGCTCCTGCGTGATCGTCAGGTAATCGGAGACTCCCAGTTCCTGTCCGATGTACTGGGCGAATTCGTCGAAATTGTTGATGGTTAACTGGCTCATGTCGTTTTTGTTATATACTGCAAATATACGAAAAAATGTTCATTCCGGCTATGGTCCGAACACATGGAGTTCCTTTTCGAACACTCTTATGGAAGGTATGAAAAATTCCCGGCTCGTTAAGCCGGGAATCTGACGGTCGAAGGAATTACAGCCTGATCTCGATGTGGGGATGCTCTTTCTCGGAGTACCACATATTTTCGACGGTGAGGCGGAGCGGTTTGTCTGAGGAGACGCTAGTCGTCATAGTCGAGAACGGTTTGAGTACGACGGGGTTCTGCTCCGGGAAGCGGAGGACGTACTCCACCGAACTGTTGTTGGTGAGGCTCACCGTGCGGCGGCCGTTGTTCGGGTCGGTGTGGAGCACCTTGGTCCGGACGGATGCTGTGAAGAGGTCCTTCAGCAGTTGTTCGTCGCCCGCGATCGTGCCGAAGGAATAGGCCAGCGTGCGGCGTGCTTCGAGTGCTTCGCGCAACGATGCGGGCGAGTTGTCGCGGGCGAAGATCAGCGTCATGTTGCGGCGATGTCCCTGAAGCCGGTAGGTTTCAGCCGTTGCATCGTGGATGTCGGTGTTCGCCGATACGAACAGTTTCCGGGCATGGGCGCGGGTGATGGCCTTGGGGTAGAATTCTGCGCCGTTCATGATCTCGATACCGTCGATCAGCCCCTCGGCATAGGCTTTGACCTCGAATTCGGGGTGTTCGAGGCTCTTGCGCCGCCAGCCCGGGTGGTTGTGCATCACCAGCGCTCCCTGCGCTTTGGCGTTGCGGAGCGATTGCAGGGCGTCGGTGGCGTAGAGGGTGTTGTTGTCCGTCGTGAAGAGGGCGTTGTAGTGGCCGTAGGCGATCGGTTCGCGGGTGATCTCGGCCCCCGGGATGATCGTGATGCCGAATTTTACGGCTGTTTCCTGCGCCAGTTTCACCGGGAGGTTCAGGTCGGACTGGATGCCTCGTTCGTCGGCTGCTTTCCGGATGATGTTGTTGTTGAAAGCCTTCGTGCCTTCGGGGACGTAACCTTTCAGGAAGTTCAGCATCTTGCCTTCGTGGCGGCGGTATTCCACGTGTTCGGTGATCGCCAGCACATCCAGACCGTCGTACCACGCTTCGCGTACGCGGAATTCGGGTGTACAGTCGCCGTCCGAGTAGATCGAGTGGGTGTGCAGGTCGGCTTTGTAGACGGTGTAGCCGTTTACTTCGGGCAGCATGAATTCCGCACGCTGCGCGGGGATGCGTCCCGAGTGGCGCGTGATGTCGGGATTGTAGGCGTCGGTGTAGTAGTTCTGTGCACTTACGGCGCATGCCGCCGTGAGGGCGAGGCAAAAGAGTAGTAATTTTTTCATCAGGTTGGTAGTTTTGGTTGGCATAAAATGAGAGAGACCCTCGTTGAAGGGGGTCTCTCTGTAAATTGTTAGCTGTCGGGGTGTTACTTCGAGAACCCTTTGCCGATTCCGAGGAAGTCCTCGGCCTTGAGGGCTGCGCCGCCGATCAGGCCGCCGTCCACGTCCTCCTTGGAGAAGATCTCGGCAGCGTTCGAAGGCTTGCACGAACCGCCGTAAAGAATCACCGTCTCCTGGGCCGCAGCGCCGAACTTCGCGGCGAGCACCTTGCGGATGTAGGCGTGAATCTCCTGTGCCTGCTCGGCCGTTGCGGTCTTGCCCGTACCGATGGCCCAAACGGGCTCGTAAGCGATTACAAGCTCTTTGTACTGCTCTTCGGTGAGGTTGTAAACCACCTCTTCGATCTGAGTTTTCACCACGTCGAAGTGCTTGCCTGCTTCACGCTCGTCGAGGTTCTCGCCTACGCAGTAGATCGGAACGAGGCCATTGGCATAAGCCTGGGCCATCTTCTTGTTGAGCGTAGCGGAGGTCTCGCCGTAGTACTGGCGACGCTCCGAGTGGCCGAGGATCACGTATTTGCAACCCAGGGCAGCGATCATCGAAGCTGCGATCTCGCCCGTGTAGGCGCCTTTGGCCTCCGTTGCGCAGTCCTGCGCACCGAGTGCGATGTCCGAACCCTTCAGGGCCTCGGCAACCATCGACAGGTGGGTGAACGGCGGGCAAACGATGAAGTTTACACACGAGCAAACCTCTCCGCGGCCTGCTACGATGCCTTTGGCCAGTTCGACACCTTCGGCGGGAAGCGTGTTCATCTTCCAGTTGCCGGCAACAATTTTCTTTCTCATAGTTGTTATAAGTTTCGTTAAACGGTAATTTATCGTTCTTGTTCTTTCGACCGATGTATTCGCAGCCGTTGGCTGCGTTTGCAAGTCTGACCCCACCCCAAACCTCTCCCGAGGGAGGGGCTTGTCGCAACGCGACCGGATTTTCGACCGGATGGCGGGCGATATCCTCTTCGGAGGGGACTTTATTGCGAGGTTGTGGAGCCGGATCAACGATTGGTCTCGACTTCCATTTCCACCCTGCCCTTTAAGCCGGTTCGCACCAGGTCTTGACCTCGTCGATCGAAGGGGCTTTCAGGCCGAGTTTGTTCTTTTTGTTGTATCCGCACAGGTCGTTGAAGAACTTGCCCGGGGCGAGTTTCCGGAGTGACTCGACGGTGACATAACCCATCTTCTGGATCACGGGAACCCACTCTTCGGGGATGCCGATGGCGGTGTAGGCCTCTACGGGGTCGTTCACGACCTTCTTCTCGGGACGCATCTGCGGGAAGAACAGCACGTCCTGGATCGAAGTCTGGTCGGTCATGAACATCGTCAGGCGGTCGATGCCGATGCCCATTCCCGAGCAGGTCGGCATGCCGTATTCCAATGCGCGCACGAAGTCCATGTCGATGAACATGGCCTCGTCGTCGCCTTTCTCCGAGAGGTGCAACTGCTCCTGGAAACGCTCCAGCTGGTCGATCGGGTCGTTCAACTCGGAATAGGCGTTGCAAAGCTCCTTGCCGTTGACGAACAGTTCGAAACGCTCCGTCAGTTCGGGGTTCGAGCGGTGACGCTTGCACAGGGGCGACATCTCGCGCGGGTAGTCCGTGATGAAGGTGGGCTGGATCAGCTCCTCCTCGCAGTACTGCCCGAAGATGGCGTCGATCAGCTTGCCCTTGCCGTAGGTCTCGTCAACCTCGACATTGAGCCGCTTGCAGGCCTCGCGCAGGTCATCCTCCGACTGGCCCGTGATGTCGTAACCGGTCTTTTCGCGGATGGCGTCGGTCATCGTCAGGCGGCGGAACGGCGCTTTGAACGAAATCGGCTTGCCGTCGATCGTGAGTTCCGTCGTGCCGTTTACGGCCATAGCCACCTTTTCGAGCATCTGCTCGGTGAACTCCATCATCCAGAGGTAATCCTTATAGGCGACGTAAATCTCCATGCAGGTGAACTCCGGGTTGTGCGTGCGGTCCATGCCCTCGTTGCGGAAGTTCTTGCCGAACTCATAGACGCCGTCGAATCCACCGACGATCAGCTTCTTGAGGTAAAGCTCCGTAGCGATACGCAGGTACAGGTCGATGTCGAGCGAGTTGTGGTGGGTGATGAACGGCCGGGCCGAAGCGCCGCCGGGAATCGGTTGCAGGATCGGGGTCTCGACCTCGATGTAGCCCTTCGAGTTGAAGAACTCGCGCATCGTGGCCATGATTTTGGCGCGGCGTACGAAGGTGTCCTTCACCTGCGGGTTGACGATCAGGTCCAGATACCGCTGGCGGTAGCGCACTTCGGGGTCGGTGAAGGCGTCGAACGTCTTGCCGTCCTTCTCCTTGACGACGGGCAGCGGGCGGATCGACTTCGACAGCACGGTGAACCGGCGGCAATGCACCGACAGTTCGCCGGTGTTGGTGTGGAACGCAAAGCCCTCCACGCCAACGAAGTCGCCGATGTCCAGCAGTTTCTTGAAGACCGTGTTGTAGAGCGTCGGATCGCCTTCGGGGCAGATGTCGTCGCGGCGGATGTAGACCTGGATGCGGCCCGTGTGGTCCTGCAATTCGAAGAACGAGGCGCTGCCCATGATGCGGCGCGACATGATGCGGCCCGCGATGCGGACATCCTGGAAATTCTTCTCTTCGTCGTTGTAGTTATCGGCGATTTCGCGCGCCGTAGCCGTCACCTCGTAACGGGCGGCGGGGTAGGGCTCGATGCCCAGGTCGCGCAGAGCCGTGAGCGACTGCCTGCGAAGCTGTTCCTGTTCGCTGAGTTCGATTGCCATATCGTGTGTTTTTGATGTATGCTTGTTATCCGTGCAAAATTAGTGAAAAAAGGGCAGAATAGCAACTATTTCGTTCCTGCGCGACGCGCCAGCCGCTTGTAGGCCCAAAAGGCGGCCAGTCCGAGCCCGATGCCGACAAGCGTGCCCCACACGAGGTCCATCGGGAAGTGTTTGCCGAGGTAGATGCGCGAATAGCAGATCAGGATCGTGGCGAGGACCATCAGCCCGGTGAACCACCTGCGACGGATGACCGAGGCCGACAGTACGGCCAGTGTGACGATGACCGCGGCGTGGGCCGAGACGGTCCCGTAGCGGCCGCTGACGGCCTCGATGGGGACATGCACGGTCCAGTCGTGCGCGATGCCGACTGCGGCCAGCGAGTCGGGCGTCAGCCAGCGCAGTTTACGCAGCGAGTCGGGCGCAATGTCCAACCCTTCGAGCGAGGGGGTGAACATCGGGCGCCAGCGCGGCTCGAAATCGGGCATCAGCCCGCCCAGCAGGCCGTTGTGTTTGAAGATGCCCGAGATCATGTCCGAAAGGGCCAGTGCAGCGATCATCAACAACAGGAAAATAAGGACGTTGCGCAGCCCGCCCCGGCGCCATACGAGCCAGAGGATCAGCGCATACAACGGCAGCCACATCGTCGTGCCGGAGATAATCAGCATCAGGCGGTCCATGACGGGGCCTCCGTCGAAATTCAGCGCGAGAAAGAGTTGATGGTCAAAGTCGTACATCGGTCAGCTAAAATTGGAAGTAGATGAAGGGCTGTATGTCGCTGGATTTGATCTGCATGACGCACCAGATCATGGCTGCGGCCATCACGATCTGCAGCACCAGCGGGGCATGGACCACGATGCGTTGGGCGACGGCGTCGACCGCTGCCGGCAGCAGGTGGAGGATGTAACCCACGGTGATCAGGACGAAGGCCGCGGCATAACCCGTCACGACCTGCGGAATCATCGCGGCGTTGAAGTTGTAGAATATCTGGTGCAGCATCAGCGAAACGGTCTGCATCGACTCGGCGCGGAACATCAGCCAGCCCAGGCAGACGATGTTGAACGTCACGACGATGCCTGCCACGCGGCTCCACCAGTGCATCTGTTCCCCGGTGGCTTTGGCGCCCGGAACGACTGCCATCCAGAGTTTGTGCAGTGCGAGGGCTACGCCGTGGAGGCCGCCCCAGAGGATGAAGCGCACCGCTGCGCCGTGCCACAGTCCGCCCAGCAACATCGTCAGGAGCAGGTTGCCGTAGGTGCGGATGCGTCCCTTGCGGTTGCCGCCCAGCGAAATGTAGAGATAGTCGCGCAGCCAGGTCGAGAGCGAGATGTGCCACCGCCGCCAGAACTCGGTGATCGTCGCCGACTTATAGGGCGCATCGAAGTTCTTCGGGAAGCGGAAACCCAGCAAGAGGGCGATGCCGATAGCCATGTCGGAGTAACCCGAGAAGTCGCAGTAGATTTGCAGCGCATAGCCGTAGATGCCCATCAGGCACTCGAAGCCGGAGTAGAGCAACGGTTCGTCGAAGATGCGGTCGACGAAGTTGAGCGAAATGTAGTCGGAAATGATCGCCTTCTTGAACAGACCCGTGAGGATCAGGAAGACGCCCGTGCCGAACATCTCCTTCGTAACGACGATCGGGTTTTGCCGGATTTGCGGGATGAAGTCCCGCGCGCGGACGATCGGGCCGGCGACGAGCTGCGGAAAGAACGACAGGTAAAAGAGATAGTCGAGCCAGTTGGACAAAGGTTTCAACTGGCCGCGGTAAATGTCGATGGTATAGCTCATCGACTGGAAGACGAAGAACGAGATGCCGACCGGGAGGAAGATGTTCTGGAACTGGAGGAACCCCTGTCCGAACAGCTGGTTGGAGATGTCGATCAGGAAGTTCGTGTATTTGAAATACCCCAGCATGCCGAGGTTGACGGCGACGCTCAGTACCACCAGCCAGCGTTTGGTCCATTTGAAGCGCGCCCGGTAGATGCCCTGGGCGATCAGGAAATCGCTTACGGCGGCGAAGACGAGCAGCAGGAAGTAGACCCCGCTCGACTTGTAGTAGAAGTAGAGCGAGAAGAGGATGACATAGACGATGCGGGCCATCGGCGCACGGCGGAATGCGCTGTACACGAGCAGAAACCCGGCAAAGAGGAACAGGAACAGCCCGCTGCTGAAAATCAACGGCGACGAGGCGTCGTAGGTGAGCAGCGCCTGGATCTTGTCCGTTATGCCGTCCGTTGCGGGAAAGGTCATTGCAGGGACGAATTAAGGAGTTCAGGGGCGCTGTCCGGCAGGATACGGCGGTCGACGGCGGCTTTGCGCGCCGAGTCGAGGATGGCCTGTTCGGCACGGCGGCGCTGTTCGGCGATCTGCTGCTCGGTGTAGACTTCGCAGACCCCGGCATTGATGGCGTCGAAGAGCGCCCAAGCTACGCGGCGGCCGCCGGCGTAGTTGATGTGGGTGTAGTCCTTGCCCGCCCAACCGTTCTTGACGAACTGTTCCATGCCGCCCAGCGCGCGCATGGCGTCGCACGTAGGCCAGAAGGCTGCACCCGTGTTCCGGGCCGCATCGCGCTGGTAGTCGAGCATGTAGGGGATGGCGTCCATGGGTTCGAACCCGGCGTCGGTCTTCACCGAGCGGTCGCTGACGCCCATTACGAGCACCGCGGCGCCCGGGAAACACTGCCGGACGTAGGCGATCATCTTCTCGATCTGCCCGGCGTAGCTGGTGTAGTTTGTCACGCCCGACTGCATGATGTTGAGTCCGTACTGGAGAATCACCAGATCGTAGCCCAACATGGCGTTGACCTGAGCGTTGACCGAAGGATTGGTCCAGAACATCGCCTGGCCGTTGTTGCTGCGCACGGAATAGTTGTCGACGACCACGCCGTCGTCCTCGAAAATCGCTCCGTAGCCGATGAAGCCGTCCGTGCCGGAGAGCACTTTGAAGGCGAGCGAGCGGATGTGCGGGGCCGAGACCTCGATCTGGCGCACGGCGGCGTTGCCCGTGATCTCGAATTCGCGGCTATCAGCATCATTGAGCGTCACCTCGACGCGGCTGTCGTTGGGCGAGAGGAACAGGATGCGCGCCGTGGTGCACGAGTCGAGTCGTTTGCGGTAGTCGGTGCTTTCCCAGCGGGTCGAGGCTCCGGCAGTCGGCTGGCAGACCCAGCCTGAGACGTAGAAGTTTTCGCGCAGGCGTTCGGGGGCAGCCTTGCGCTGCATGATGTTGTAGGCGGTCCAGCCTTTCGACTGGGTTTTGACCGTACGGCGGAAGGCCGTCAGCGGCGAGGCCATCGGGGCGAATCCCGTGCCGCCGCCGGAGTAGGCCGTCTGGAGCCGTTCGCGCAGGTCGGCGGTGAGGATGTCGCCCTCGACAAACGAGTCGCCCAGGAAGGCGATGCGCACCGGGCGCAGGGCGTTGAGCAGTGTATCGCAGAAGGCCCGGATGCGTCCGCTGTCGCTGAAGTCCTCGATCGGGACCGATGTGGCGACGAAGCGTGCCGAGTCGGGCGTGATGCGTTCGCGGCGGGCGGTGTCCTGCGCGAGGAGCCACTCGTAGGTGGTCTGCACTTCGCGCGGAGTGGTGTCGGCCTCGATGCGTTCGGCGACGGCCGCCATGTCGATGCGGAACTCCTCTTCGTCGAAAAGCGCCGGCTCCGAAGCGGGTTCGGAGGCTGCGGCATCGTCGAAGGCGAGGATGTCCGAGAGGATGTTGGCACGGCGGAGTTTCACACTCCCGACGCTTTGCGGGGGTATGAAACTTACGGCCACGAGCACTGCGACGAGTACGATGGCCGCCAGCCAACTGTGGTGGGTGCAGTCTTTTTCGGGGTTGTTCATCGGATTAGTCGCGCCGTCCGAGGATCAGGAAGACGTAGTAGAGCACCGAAGCGATGGCGCTGAGCGCTGCCACGAGGTAGGTGCGGGCCGCCCACGAAAGGGCCTCTTTGGCTTGTGCGAGCTGTGCGCCCTGCATCGTATGGCTGGTCTGAAGCCACTCCACGGCGCGGGCCGAGGCGTTGTATTCGACGGGCAGCGTGACGAGCGAGAAGACGGCCGACATGCCGATCATGGCTACGCCGATCCAGCATAGCAACTCGTTCTGCGTCGTGGCGAGGATGATGAGGCCCAGGATGATGATCCACGTGGCGGACGACGATGCGAACTGCACGACGGGAACCAGCTGCGAGCGGAGCGTCAGCGGGGCATAGCCGCGGGCGTGCTGCACGGCGTGGCCGCACTCGTGGGCTGCGACGGCCGCCGCGGCGACGCTCGACGACGAGTAGACCGAGTCGCTGAGGTTGACGGTCATCGTCTGCGGGTTGAAGTGGTCGGTGAGGTGTCCGCCGACATGCGTAACCTTTACGTTGTGGATGTTGTTGTCGCGCAGCATCTTCTCGGCGACTTCGGCGCCGGTCAGCCCGCCGGGAAACTGTACCTTCGAATACTTCTTGAAGACCGATTGCAGGCGTGCCTGCACGATGAATCCGATGATGCCGATGGCGATAATCAGGACGAACATGCCCATCGTCGCGGCCGAATACTGGGCGGCGGCGGAGTCGGCATAATGGCTCGATTGGAGCACGGTGATGAGTGGTTGTACCATAGTTGTATGTGTCTTTTTTTGTTTTTATTTTCCTTGTGGCGTCGGACCGCGATTGTTCACGGCGTATGGTCGTGTTCGCAGGTTTGGTTCGCTCTAACCCCTGGGGCCGGTCGCCTGTTTTTTCCGATACGTGTAATACGCTCCCGCCTGCTGCGAGGGCATCAGTACCATATCATTAACGTTCATGTGGGCAGGTAATTGTGCCACCCATGCAATTGCTTCCGCAATATCCTCGCCGGTGAGGGGCGCAACGCCGTCGTAAACCGCATCGGCACGCTCCCGGTCGCCGTGGAACCGCACTTCGGAGAACTCGGTTTCGACCATGCCCGGACGGATTTCCGTCACCTTGATGCCGGCCGAAAGCAGGTCGGCGCGCATCGACTGCGAAATGGCGTGCACGGCGTGCTTCGAGGCGCAGTAGACCGCGCCGTTCTCGTAAGGTTCCGTGCCGGCGATGGAGCCGATGTTGAAGATATGTCCCCGGCCTGCGGCGGCCATCTTGGGTGCGATGACGCGCGTGACGTACAGGAGGCCCTTGACGTTGGTGTCGATCATGGCGTCCCAGTCGCGTGTGTCGCCCTGGTCGATGTGTTCCAGCCCGGCGGCGAGGCCCGCGTTGTTGACCAGCAGGTCGATGTGTTCGAGCGGAGAGAGGTTGCGGAGCACCTCCTCTTCGGAGCGTACGTCGAAGGTGAGCGTCGTACAGCGGCCGCCTGCCGCCTCGATCTCCGCACGGAGCGTCGCGAGCCGGTCGGCGCGTCGGCCCGTGGCGGTGATGTCGTAACCCTCGCGGGCCAGCCGGAGCGCTGTGGCGCGTCCGATGCCCGAAGTGGCTCCTGTTATCAATGCCTGTTTTTGCATAAAAGCCTTTTATTTGGTACAAAGATATGAAAAAGTCGAATGGCTTGCAATACAGAAACGCGTGTGGCTCCGTAAAACCTTCCGACTGATAAAAAGTGTCGTTACGACACCAAAAATACGAAATTTATATGTTACTTTGTACAAATTTTCGACAAAATAGAGCAGCCGTGAATCTCGCCTTTTTCATCGCACGCCGCATGGCGAAGCCCACCCCCGGGAACAAGCCCGGGGTAATGGAGCGTATCGCCGTGGTATCGGTGGCGCTGGGGATGGCGGTGATGATCCTCGCGATGGCCGTCATCATGGGGTTCAAGCGCGAAGTGGCGCGCAAGATGACGGGTTTTGCGGCCCATGTTTCGGTGACCGACGTACGGGGCGTGAATGCCCTCGATGCGCAGCCGGTGCACCGCAGCGCCCATGTAGAGGAGTTGATCCGTGCGACCGGCGGGTTCGTGGCGATGGCGCCCTATGCCGTCAAAGGTGGTATTGTCCGTACGGCGGATGCCGTGGGCGAGGTGATACTCAAGGGGGTCGAAGGGGATTACGACTGGTCGTATTTCCGTGAATGGCTCGTCGACGGGGAACTGCCCCGCGTGGGCGATTCGGTCCGCACGAAGGACATCCTGCTGTCGCGTTCGCTGGCCGACAAGCTGTTGCTCGGTGTGGGCGACAAGGTCGAAATGCTGTTCGTCGAGCAGGGCGAGATGCCCCGACGCGACCGTTTCAAAGTGGCGGGTATTTACGCTTCGGGGATGGAGGAGATGGACGGCGTGGTGGTCGTGACGGATATCCGCAACGTGCAGCGGCTCTCGGAGTGGGGGCCGGATGAGATTTCGGGTTACGAGATACTGACGAGCGACCTGGCCGATGCCGACACGTTCGCCCGGACGCTGGGCCGGACGTTGTTGTACGACGATGCAGAAGATTCCGAAAACCTTGCCGTGACAAGTGTCCGGGAACGGTATGCCAATATTTTCGACTGGCTGAAGGCGCACGACGTGAATGCGGCGGTGATCATCGTGATCATGCTCATCGTGGCCTTTTTCAACATGACCTCGGCGCTGCTGATCCTCGTGCTGGAACGGACGCGGATGATCGGCCTGCTGAAGGCCCTGGGGATGCGCAACGGGGAACTGCGACGCATTTTTCTCTGGCGCGCGGCGTTGGTGACCCTGCGGGGACTTGCGTGGGGCAATGCCGTCGGGCTGGGACTTTGCCTCGTGCAGAAATGGACGCATCTGGTGAAGCTCAGTGCGGAGGGTTACCTGCTCTCGGAGGTGCCTGTGGCATTGAACTGGGGTTGGTGGCTGGCGCTCAACGCGGGGTTCGTCGCGGCGATCGTGGCCCTGCTGGTGATCCCGACGGCCGTGGTGTCGACTGTGAAACCCGAAGAAACAATAAGATACGAGTAGAAAAGGACAAAGCCGTTCCTTAACAAGGGAGAGATTCAGAGCGGATTTTGAAAATGACAGGGCGGTGTAGCCGCCTTGATGCGGGTTCGACAGCGGAACCCGATGTCCGGATATTAGTTTGGAAAACAGACAGAGCGCCGGGTTCTTTTGCCGAACCTGCATAAAAAACGAATGAAACCATACAATACTGATCAGACCAAGAAAGAGGAGGTGCGCGAGATGTTTGACAACATCGCGCCGAAATACGACCTGCTGAACCATACGCTGTCGGTAAACATCGACCGTATCTGGCGCCGCCGCGTGGTGAACGAAGTGCGCCGCGCGAGGCCCCGCCGTATCCTCGACGTGGCGACCGGAACGGGCGACTTGGCGATCGCCATGGCACGCCGCATCCGCGATGTGCAGGTGCTCGGGGTGGACCTCTCGGAGCAGATGCTCGTGGTGGCGCGCCGTAAGGTCGAAGCCCGGGGGCTGGACAACCGCATTGTGCTCGACCGCGGCGACGCGGAGCATCTGGCTGTGGCTGACGCGTCGGTCGATGTGGCGACGGTGGCCTTCGGAGTGCGTAACTTCGGGGACCTCGCAGCCGGGCTGCGCGAGTTGGCCCGCACAATAAAACCCGGGGGTAAAGTCGTTATCCTGGAGTTCTCGCGTCCCCGCAACCGCGCGTTCCGGGCGTTGTACGAGTTTTATTCCTACAAAATCCTGCCCCGCATCGGCGGGCTGGTGTCGCGCGATAAGCGGGCTTACGAGTATCTTCCGGCTTCGGTGGGGGAGTTTCCCGCGCCGGAGGTGTTCCTGAAGATGATGGGTGAGGCGGGATTCAGCAAATGCCGCGCCCGGAGCCAGAGTTTCGGCATTGCGCAAATATACATAGGTGAGAAATGAAACGATATTTAATATACATATTACTATTGACGGTGGCGGTGTTGATGTCCTCGTGCCGCCGCGCTGTCGAGAAAGCCCAGCGCAACATTCGCTTCGAGGGGATCGAGAAGGTCGAACGCCAGGGGCTGAGCGGCGCCGAGGTGGTCGTGAGGGTGATGAACAACACGGGTTACAAACTGGTGCTCGATGCGGCGGAGATCGGGATTTACTATGCCGACGGTCGCGTGGGCTCGGTCGTGCTGCGCGAGGCGGTCGAAGTGCCGCGCCGGACGACGGACAGTTTCCGGACGCTGTGGCGGCTGAAGATTTCCGACCCGCTGGCGGTCTATGTGCTGGCGAAAAAAGTGCAGTCGGGCGACCTGTCGCAGATCGCGGTGTCGTATGCCGTAGAGGGGCGCGGAGGCCCGGCCCCCGTAAAAATCGCACGCGAAAGGATGCCGTTGTCGGAATTTTTGAATACCTTTGGGCTTACGATTCAGGACGTTAAAAACTATTTGAAATGATGCGCAGATTGCTGTTCCTTACGCTGACCCTCCTGTGCGCGGCCGTATGTGCGCACGCCCAATCGCTCGACGCCTTCAAACAGCGTCTGGCGGAACCCGTATCCGGAGCGACCCTTTTCGGCCGGGCGCAGGTGCATGTCACCGAGCACGGCGATGCCGCACGTGCCGTGGCCGATGCTGCGCACGCCGGACAGCGTCTCTATTTCGAGGGTTACCACCGGGTGTGCGTTTTTTCGGACAACGGGCCTGCGGCGCGCGACGGAGCTTTCGCCGCCAAGGCGCTTTTCGAGGAGACTTATCCCGATGTGAAGGTTTACGTGGATTACGAAATTCCCTACTTCATCGTGTCGGCGGGCAACTGCCTGACCAAGGAGGAGGCCATCATGCTCAAAGGGCGTGTGTCGGCGACCTTTCCGAAGGCTTTTTTGAAGCAGTTGAAGAAGGAAAAGTCCCCGATTTCCAACCTTTTAGACTAATAAAAGCCCGTTTTTGAAAAATATTTCATTTTTCTTTGCTTTTCTCGGGCGAATATCTAACTTTGCGGCGTTATAGAATAACTAATAATTAAAGATTTAACGCTATGAAAAAGATTTTCTCTTTTGTCATTGTCCTGGCTGCCGTTGCTATGGTAAGCTGCTGTGGTAATTCGAACAAGAAGGCTGCCGAAGGCGCTGCTGCTGAGGCAACCGCTACCGAGGCTGCTGCCTGCGCCGGCTGCGCTGAGAAGTGCGATTCGACGGCTGCTTGCTGCGCTGAGAAGGCTGATTCGACCGCTGCCTGCGCTGAGAAAGCTGCTTGCTGCGAGAAGGCTGAGGCTACGAAGTAATCAGGTTAGGATTGAGAGTGAGGGAGATTCTGAGGAATCCCCCTTTTTTGTTGCCGTGTGGTTTGTCCGCGCGGTTTTTTTCGTTCGGTGCGGAATGTGCACGGAACCGAAAAAAATAGTTATTTTTGTTGTAAAATCTGTAATTATGAAAGTACTGCTTATCAACGGAAGTCCCCACCGGGAGGGGAATACCTTTATCGCACTGTCCGAAGTGGCCCGCACGCTCGAAGCCGAGGGCATCGCCGCGGAGATCGTCTCGATCGGGACCAAGGCCGTGCAGGGGTGCATCGGCTGCGGAAAGTGTGCCGAACTGGGCCATTGCGTCTTCAACGACGCGCTTTACAACCAGGTCCGCGAAGGTCTTGCCGGGGCGGACGGCGTGGTGATCGGCTCGCCGGTCTACTATGCCGGGCCGAACGGGTCGCTGTGCGCGCTGCTCGACCGTGTGTTTTACTCCTGCGGGTCGCTGCTGGCCTACAAGCCCGCGGCTGCGGTGGCCGTGTGTCGTCGGGGTGGGGCGAGTGCGACGTTCGACAGGCTGAACAAATATTTCACGATCTCGAATATGCTTGTCGTATCGTCGCAATACTGGAACAGCGTTCACGGGCGGTTGCCGGGTGAGGCGGCGCAGGATGGCGAAGGGTTGCAGACGATGCGTGTGCTGGCCCGCAACATGGCGCGGGTGCTCAAGGCCGGACTGCTGGCGTCGGAAGGGCGTCCCGAACCCGAAGCGCGGATCGTGACGAGTTTTATCAGGTAGGAGTTGGAATACTGCGAAGGAATTAACTTCGCTCCGTTCCACGTTGTTTCACGCCGCTTGTTGATCCCCGCTCCTGCCGGAGGCGTCCGTGCAACGTGGAAATCGCAAAAGACAGCCGCTTTTTGGCGGCTGATCCTTTTGTGTCTTCGCGCGATCCTGAATAAATTCATCCCGCCCGGAAAAACAAAAAGGTTGCAACGATCGTTGCAACCTTTTCTTTTGGATTTCCGTGTTGCGGAAAGAAGGGGATTCGAACCCCTGAAACCCTTTAGGGGTTTACTCGCTTTCCAGGCGGGCCAGTTCAACCACTCCTGCATCTTTCCGAAAGGTGCCCCAAAAGTACGCAATATTTCCCGATTCTGCAAATAGCGGCTCTTTTTTCTGTCGTGGGATTGTTTGCGGAGGCTCGTGTTGTACCCGGATGGGGAGGATTGCAGGAGTGGCGATGGGATTGCCGGGATCAGTCGATGTGGATTTTCTCGTTGGGATTCTTTTCCGCCTTTTTCCGCACGACGGTGAGCAGTTCCTCGACGATCTCTGTCAGTGTCCACGAGGCGCCCGGTTTGCGGGCGTGAAGGTGTTCGCAAGTAAGCTTTATAGCATCGAGAAGTTTCAGGGCCGTTTCGATATACGACGGCAGCTTGAGGCTGGAAATATCGTATTTGTCCTTGTTGAGATAACCGAGGAAAGTGTCGTAGGTTATGCCTAACAGATACTTACCGTAATTTTCGAAAACCCGCGTGAGGTTGCGGTTTGAATTTCCCTCCTCATAGTGGAACGATTTGAGGGCTCGCGCAATCAGGATGCGCCATTTCAGATGTTCGGGTACGTACATAATTTGATAATTTGAATTGGTTGATATACAGCCAACAAAAACTACCACAGGTTCGCTGAAACGGTGATGACGGCGGTTTGGAACTTTTAATAAATACTATTTGCAGAGGCATTCGGGGTTTCGGAAAGAGTTGTAGTTTTGTTGGTTTGTCGCTCCCTTCGTGATGAGGGGATTTGAGCAAAATTGTAGATTAGAATTTGCACGGGCAACTACAACACTAATCCTTAAGGTTAAATTTACTAATAAGTTATTGAATAATTAAATCAAAAATTTATATCGTTGAAAACCGTGAAAAACGCTTCTGTAAATGAAGCGTGGGTATTCTGTTTCCCGGTGGCGGAAATTGCCGTTTAAGGCCGGATGAGCAGAGATGGATATTCGGTGGCGGGGCGGTTCTCCCGATTCCTGCGGAAACAAGAAACGCCCGGTTTTACATTTCGTAAAACCGGGCGTTTGGTCTGTGTGGGTTGTTTTTAGGCCCGTGGCAAGAGGATGGAGAGCAGTTGAATGAGTTCCCGTTTTTTGACGGGCTTGGTCATGAAATAACTGCATCCCGCCGTCAGTGCATTATCCTTGTCGGAGTCGAATGCGTTGGCTGTGAGGGCGATAATCGGAATGTCCGGATCGAATTCGCGAATCAGCGCGGTGGCCTGCAGGCCGTCCATAACCGGCATTCGGATGTCCATGAGGATCAGGTCGAAAGTTTGGGTACGGGCTTGTTCGACCGCTTCGGCGCCGGTAATGGCGCGGGTCAGGCGGTTCTCCCGGAGCAGGTTGCTGATCAACCGGTAATTGCCGTCGTTGTCTTCGGCGACAAGAATATTCAGGTCGCTGATCTCTCCGGCACAGGTGTCGGCGATCAGTTCTTCCACCGAATCTTCGGACAGGTCGATTCCCTCTGTTTTCTCGACGTACTCGACGTTGGTGTATCCGATATACCAGAATTCCGAGCCGACGTTTTCTGTCGACTCGAATCCGACCTCGCCTCCGGTTGCGTCGGCGATGGCTTTGCAGATGGAGAGTCCCAGTCCGGTTCCCTGCGCGAAGTTATCGAGTTTCTCGAACCTGTTGAAGATGCGGTGTTTCTTCGCTTCGGGGATGCCTATGCCGGAGTCTTTGACATAGAACCGCATCTGGTTCGGGGTGCATTCGTAGCCCATCACGATCTCGCCTTTGGGGGTGTATTTGATGGCGTTGGACACGTAGTTCGTGATGATCTGGATAAAGCGGCGTTTGTCGAACTCGGCAATACATTTCGAGTAGGGGTTGACCAGCCGTAGCGTGATTTCGGGATTGTGGATGCGTTGCTTGAACGAACGGTAGAGGTCGTCGCAAAGCGTACAGACATCGAGTTTCTGGCGGTTGATGTCGACCGAGCCGGCCTCGATCTTCGACAGGTCGAGGATGTCGCCGATCAGCCGCAGGAGGATGTCGGTGTTGGTTTCGATGAGTTGTTTGTACTCGGCCTTTTCGTCCTGTCCCGAAGCCTCGGAGAGTAACTCGGAGAAGCCCACGATGGCGTTGAGCGGGGTCCGGATCTCGTGGCTCATGTTGGCCAGAAATGAGGATTTCAGTTTGTCGGCCTCTTCGGCGCGGTTCTTTGCCGAGATCAGGTTCTGCTGATAGATGATGTCCTCGGTGGCGTCGCGTTGGACGAACGTGATGCCGGCGACGTTCCCCTGCTCGTCTTCCCGTGCGCTGTACGTGAAATTGTAATAGCGGTAGTCGTCGAATCCCGGCTCCTTGATTCGCAGCACGATCGTGTTGTCCGAATGGGGCTGTTTGCTGCTGACGGCGGCGATCAGAGTCTCGAAACGGGCTTTGTCGTCGGGATGGATCGTCGCCAGGATGGATTCGAGGGAGCGTTTTTCCTGGTTCTCGACCTCGTTGTCGAACTTGTAGAACATCCCTTCGGCGATCTGATAGTTCCACGACGTAAGTTTTCCGGCGTTCAGGGCCAGGGCCAGTTCGCGCTGCGTCGATTTGATCTTCCGCTCCTGCGCCTTTTTTTCGGTAACGTCTTCGCAGGTCAGGATGTAACCCTGGCAATTGCCGGCGGCGTCCCGCATGATCTTCACTTTCGTGAGGAAATATTTGCGGCTGCCCCGGATTCCCGTATTGAAGAACTGCTCTCCGCAAAGGTCGAAATCGTAGTCGGTTTCGAACGAGACATCGAGCCCCTTTTTCAGCAACGCCTTGTCTTCGTCCCCGATGTTGGGGTCGTTGTAAATGTTGATGTCGAGGACCTCTTCGAGTGTCGTGCCGAACATCTGGAACGCCGTGTTGTTGGCGTATTTCAGGTAGCCGTCTTTGTCGTAGAACACAATCCCCAGAGGGATGTACTCGGGGATCAGCGTGCGGAAATCGTTTTGCATGTGTGGAACCGGGATTTAGGCGTTAAGTGTACAGAGACGCAGTATAAGGTTACAAATGTAGATGAATTTCCCGGATTTCGATCATGCCGGGCAAAACATTTTCGGGAAAGCCCTTCCGGCCCGGTCTGTGGTGTCCGGAAACGGCCTTCCGACCTTTCGGTGAAAGGTCGTTTTTCGCTGAAAATGTGTCGGATACTTAGAATGGATAGCCGATGGCCAGGTGGAACCCGAGTCCGTCCTTGAAACTGGAAATATTGTAATAACCTTTCTTGTCCGGATTGGGGTAGGGCGTGTGCAGTCCGATGCCGAGGTCGGCGCGGATGACCAGGTAGCTGATGTCGTAGCGCAGTCCGAAGCCCGTTCCCAGAGCGATCTCGTTGAGCAGCCCTTTCCACTTCAGTTCGGCGCCGGGGCGTTTGGGGTCGCTTTTCAGCAGCCAGATGTTGCCCGCGTCGAGGAACACGGCGCCGTTGAGCCGTCCCATGATGCCGAAGCGGTATTCGACGTTGGCTTCGAGCTTGAAGTCGCCTGTCTGGTCGAGGTAGCCGTTGTGGTCGTCGACGGGCGGGCGGTAGCTGCCCGGCCCGAGCGAGCGGATGGTAAAGGCCCGGATGCTGTTGGCGCCGCCGATGTAGAACTGTTCGCTGTAAGGCATCACCTCGGAGTTGCCGTAGGCATAGCCTACGCCGACCAGGAAACGCGTCGCCAGCCAGTTGTTGCGACGGCCTACGCGGTGGTAGAATTTCACTTCGCTGACCTCCTTGACGAATTGCGAGAAGCGGTTGCCGAAGAGGTTCTGGGGCTGGCGCTCGCCGAAAGCCCGCAGGATGCCCGAGAGGAGGTTGCCCGCCGAGGTGACGCTGTTCTGCCAGTAGAAACGGCGGTTGCCCGTCGCGCCGTAGGTTTTGTCGAAGGTATAGGTGTAGTTGATCGAGGGCACGAACTGGTTGCGGAAACTCATGGCGATGGCCGGATTGTCGTCCATCGTCTTGTCGAAAGTTTCGGTCGTATGCAGCAGTTTATTATAGGTGAGTTTGAAGACGGTCAGCGAGTGGTGGCTGTAAGGCGAGGTCTGGAAGTTGTAGCCCGCCGAACCGCTGAACGCGATCAGCCGGAAGAAGCTGGGGCGGTTCATCAGGTCGACGCCCAGCTGGAACGTCGTGCTCCCCGCGTATTTCAGTTTGCGCGTCATGGACCACGGGAGCAGCAGCCTCGGGATGCTGAGGTTGGCGTTCAGGCCCAGTTCGTAGGAGTTGAGCCGCGAGGACTGGCCGCCGGAATTCTTGTTGCCTGTCTGCCATTCGTAGGAGCCGTTGAGTTTCACGGCGAGGATTTCACCTCCGCGGAACAGGTTGTTGTTGCTGACGCGGAAGGTGACGCCCGGGCCGATGAAGCTGTTCGACTTGGAGGTCACGTCGGTCTCCAGGGCGGCTTCCAGCGGGTAGTCGAACTGGGCGTCGATCACCACGTCGAGCGTGTCGGCCCCGCGCAGCGAGTCGAGCGGCGTGACGCTCAGGTTGACCGAGCGGAAGATACCCAGTTTGTTGAGGTCGGTCTGCGTCTGGTTCTGGGCGTCGACGGTGAAGAGCTGCCCGGGTTCGAGCGTGAGAGCCCGGGAGAGGATTTTTGGGCGGATCTTCAGCGGCTTTTGGGCGATGACTGTGGCGTTTCTCAGGCGCAGCGTATCCGTCGGGCCGGGTTTGATGTTGGTCAGGCGGACCGTCACGTCGCCCACGCGGTAGGGCTTGAGCGCCACGGGCGGGAGGTTGGGCTTGAGGTTCAGGCGCAGGGCCACCTGTCGCCCGCCGCCGGTCGTGTCGGCCAGGTACTCCATATATTCGGGCCGGAAATAGTAGTAGCCCCGGTTGCGGAGCAACTGGGAGATGCGTTTGCGTTCGAGCGTGAGGCTGTCGAGGTTGTACTGCGCTCCCGTGCGCAGCAGGGAGGTGGCGCGGAGGCTGTCGATCAGGTGACGCATCCCATCCCCGACCTGCGGGTAGGCGATGGACGAATAGTGCCACGCAGGGGCGATTTCGAGCGTATAGCAGACCTTGGCTTTGCGGCCCTGCTTGCGGTAGAGCAGCGAATCTGCGGCCCGGGAGCCGAAGTAGCCGTAGTTTTCGAGAACCTGCTCGGCGACCTTGGTCCTCAGTTGCGGCTGGACCTTGGAGATCAGCACCGGCTGCTTGGCCAGCCGCTTGTAGAACCAGTATTTAAAGCCTTTCTCCTTCGGCGTGTAGAAGTAGTTGTAGGCCCACAGCCCGATGGGCAGCGGGGTGCGGATGTAGGGGCTGTAAAGCGGGTTGTTCGGGGCGACCGAGAGCGGCTGTTTCACGGCGGATTCGGCTGCGGAGGTGAGTACGACGCCCGAGTCCGGCTCGATGCGGATTTTCTTCACGCCCGTATACAGCACTTCGTCCGCTCCCAGACGCCGGGTCGTGGAGCAGGCCGCCGTGAACAGCACGGCGCAGAGGCATAGGATGAAGTTTCTAATGCGCATCGGATTCCGTTTTCGGTTTTTTCGTTTTCGGCCGCATCGGTTTGAACAGGTCGCCCAGCCGCGACAGCTTCTTGCGGATGACGAAGCCCACGCCCGTCTCGGTGATCTCGCCTTCGAGGATGCTCTCGTAGCCCGTGTGGCGGAACACCTTGAGGTACATGTTGTCGCGTTTGGTGAGCATGTATTCCAGCGAAATGTCGTCGATCAGGTTCTCCTTGAGGTTCTGCGACGGGTCGGCGTCTGTGCTGAACTTGCCGCCGATGACCGCGCGCACGCGGTTGCTGAAGAGGTTCTTGGAGAGCCGGTAGGAGTAGTCGGTGCGCTGGCCGTTGGGGTCGTCCTGCCCGTAGGAGTCGATACCGAAGCTCAGGTCGACGCCCTTGAGGTTGTTCTGCGCCCACTGGTTCAGCTCCTTCTGGATGAACGAGTTGAGCGGATTTTCGGAGCTGACCTTCGCGGTCGTTCCCGGACCGGTGTAGGAGTTGTAGATCAGCAGGTTCATTGCCTGGTTGGCCCGCTGTTCGGCGGTGAGCGAGTTGAGCTGGTTCTGCATGGTGAGGTCCTCGGGGGCGGCCAGCCCGAAGCTGACCTCCAGATCGTTGAGCGAATTGCGGATGTTGATCGAGATGTCGAAGTTCACCGGGCGGTTGTCCTGCCCGTCGCCCGAGACATTGGCCCGGACGGTCTCGACGGCCGTGATGTTGAAGGCCGGGTCGGCGATGTTGCCGATCCACTCGACATAGCTGTCCGGCGTTATTTTGAAGATTTTCTGCGAGATGACGGGCGGATTGTAGCGTACGGTTCCGCCCGAGAGTACGTATTTTCCCGAAAGGCGCACGTCGCCCAGCGGGTTCATCGTGTAGGTCAGGTTGCCGCCGCCCCGGAGGTCGATCCGGTTGTTGCCGTCGGCGGAGAGGTCCACGGCGGCCTGCACGTCGTTGTTGATGTCGACGTTGACCTGTACGTCCATGCCTCCGATCCGGACGGTTTGGGGCGTTTCGTCCGGCATCCGGGTGTCCAGATCGTTGAACGAAACGAACGTCACGATGTTCTGCGGACGCTCCTTCACGTCCATCGGGGAGTCCTGCATGACGTAGTTGATGTCCGTGCCGCCCAGCAGGGCCACGTTGCCGCGAACGACGAGTTCGTCCAGCGGGCCTTTGGCCGTGGCGTCGAGGTCGAGGTAGGCTTTGCCGTAGACGGCTGTGCCGGCTTTGCGCGCCACGTTGACGACCTGAAAATCCGAAGCCTGCAGTGCGAGGTCGGCGGTCATGCGGCTGAAGTCGGAGAGGTTCACTTCGCCGCCGATGGTCAGCGCCTGTTTGTTGGGGGCATAGAGGGCGTAGTTGCTGAAGAGGATGCGGCTGCCGGCGATGCGGATGGTGTCGGTCGGGAGGCGGAACGAGGTGCCGATCATCGGGACGCGGATGTCGGTCCCTGCGAACCGGATGCCGCCGTCGAGTTTCGGCCGGGCCGGGGTGCCGCCCGCGTGGATTTTGGCCTGCAGGCTGCCCGAAAGGCGGAGCAGGTCGGCGGGCAGGAAGACGTTGGCCTGCTGGAGCGGGAAGCCCGGGATGGTCGCCGTGAGGTCGAGCGGGCTTTCGCGTTCGGCGCGGTAGTCGCCCCGTACGGAGAGGACCTCGGCGCCGTCGAGCGTCAGGCGGGCGTCGGCAAGGTGCCCCTGGTCCTGTTTGTAGAACAGCCCGAGGTCGACGTTGCCGAAGCGTTGTTTGTCATAGGTCAGTTCCCCGACCGAGAGGTCGCCCCGGAGCGAAAGGCTGTCGGGCGCGAGGTCCAGTGCGATGTTCGCCCCCAGCACGCCGTCCACGGGCGGAGCCGAGGGGAACAGTCCGAGGGCCGAGCCGATGTTCAGCCCGGCGATGTCGAGCCGGATATCGTCGGCCAACCCGTTGCCCGGGGTCGTGTGGAGCGCGACCCGCTGGTCGCCGTGGGTCAGGTCGAGGTCGGCTTCGAGGCGTTTGTCGAAGCGGTAGACGAGGTAATTGCCGGGGTTGACGGTCCACGGTTCGAATCCGAAGAGCGGGTTGAGGGGCGTCATGCCGGCCCGGACAAGGCTGTCGTTCCACGCCACGTCGAATCCGAAGCGGAAGCCTTCCCGCCCGGCCCGGTTCTGCTGGTAGAGGTTGACCTGGGCGGTATTCCGGACGATGTGGCCGGAAAGTCCCCCGACGGCTATGTTGTCGAGGTTTCCGGGGGTGTTGGCCAGCCGGAGGGCGTATTCGAGCCGGTTGCCCTGCTGGGAGATGCCGGCCGTCACGGTGTCGAGGACGACGTTTCCGTAGGCCAGACGTTCGGTGCGCATGCGTACCGATAGGGGCAGCGTGTCGCAGTTGTCCCCCGTGACGTTCAGCGAGCCGAAGGAGACGTTCCGGGTGCGCAGGAAGCTGTTCAGGATGTTGTCGCGTCCGGCGGAGATGCGCAGCCGGAAATCGGGCAGGGCGGGTTTCAGCTGCTCCATGTCGACGCTCTGGGCGCTGACCTGCTGTGCCAGCACGTTGGCGCTCCGGCTGAGGGCCGCGATCAGCGAATCGAGGGGGTCGGGGGATATGAACGTCAGCGAAAGGTCGCCCGAGGCCGCTTCGGCCCGGGTGGCGGTCGTGTCGGTACGCAGCGAAAGGCTCGTCGGGCGAATGCGGTCCGTCCGGTATTTGTTCCGGATTTCGAGGCTGTCGAAGGCGATGCTGGCGGCGTAATTGCCCGTCCCGGCGGCGGATGCGGCGGCCTTCAGTGCGAACGAGCCGCCGATCGGTTCGGGCGAGACGCCCAATGCCGCGAGGTCGAACCCGAAGACATTGCCCCAAAGGTCGGCGTGCTGTTCCCGTTCGGTCAGCGTTCCGGAGACGAACAGCCGGAACCGGAGGGCTGAGTCGAGGTCGGAGAGCCGCCCGGTGAGGCGCTGGCTGTCGAGGGCGGCATCGAGCCCGATACCGCCGAAATCGTGTCCGCGGTACTCCGCGCGGTCGACCTGTGCCCGGATGTTGGCCCGGGTCCGGGGCAGCAGCGGATTGAATCCCGCGCCGCGGGCTTGCAGGGCCAGGTCGATGATGCCCAGCGAATCGGTCGGGAGGAAGCGGTTGAGTGGGAGGCTGTCGCACCGCAGTTCGACATCGTAGGTCTGCCTGCGGGGATCGAGACGCCCTTTTAAGTTGAGTTCGCCGCCGTCGGCCGAAAGTGTCGAAGCTGCTGAGAATGCGCCCCTGTTGGCGTCGGCCGATCCGCGGAGTTGGATTTGCGCGGGGATTTCCACGCGGCGCCGCAGGGCCGAATCGGGCAGCAGCGCCTTCAGGAACGAGAGGTTCTGAAAATCGCCCCTGAAGCGGGCCGAAGCTTCCATCCGGTCGGGATCGAGCACGTTTTTCGCCGCTCCGTCGGCCTGCAGGGCGATGTGCCCGGGTGAAGAAACGTCGAGTTGTGTTTTGGCGATGTCGCCCAGCGTTCCCGAGGCGGAAAAGGTCATCCGCACGATCCGGTCGTCGAGCACAGGCGGGATGGCCGAGGGGTAGAGGTATTTCAGGTCCTTTGTGTCGAGGTCGGCCGAGAGGTTGGCGCGCAACGGCGCATCCGGGTCCAGTTTCAGGATGCCGGGCCCGGCGGAGAGGTCGGTCTGAATGCGGGAAAAGTCGGTTTGCAGGTCGATGCCGGAGAGGGAGATGCCCGCAGCGTCCATGCCGACGCTTCCGGTCATGTCGCGGACCGAGAGCCCGCAGCGTTCGGTGAAGGCTATGCGGCGGATTCGCAGGGCGATGTCGGCTCCCCGGTTGTAGACCGAATCGACGGTGAGGTTGAGCGGTGCGACCGAGATGAATGCCGGGTCGAAGCCGGCGGCGGGCTGGTGGTGGAGTTGGCCGTATTCGGCGCTGTTGTCGGTCAGGGCGACGCTGCCGACGCGGACGGTCCACGGCAGGGACGGCGTTTCGGCCTCCGGGGGCGTTGTCGTACGGGGCGTTTCTTCGGGCCGGGCGGGGGCGGTCAGGTAGGAGTAGCCGCCGCGGTTGAGCAGGACGCTTTGCGCGAAGACCTGCTGGCTTTCGAGTTCTACCCGGCAGGTGTCGACCGTGCCGTCGGCCAGTCGGACGGAGAGTTCGGAGACGGCGGGCGAGGTCCGCATCCCGAAAGCCAGGTTGGTCACCGAGAGCCGTCCGACGCCGATCGTCCACGGCAGGGCGGCGGTGCTGTCCTTTTTCTCTTTGGGGGCGGCTTCGGTCAGGTCGAGCCGGATGTCCCCATCGGAGAGGGCGATCCGGGCGATGTCGGCTTTGCTGGCCGAAAGGTCGGCTTTGGCGGTTTCGAGGGAGAGCTCTCCGGCGGCGATGCGCAGGTCCATACCCGCCAGCGAATCTTTGTAGTGGGCGGCGACACGTTCCAGCGCGAAATTCCGGATGACGACCTCTTTGCGGACCAGCGGCCACAGGGCTGCGTCCAGCGAGAGTTTGCCGCAGCGGAGGAGCGTGTCGGACTGATCGACCAGCAGTGTATTGTCGACCGTCAGCCGCAGCGGGAAGACGAGGCGGATGCGTTCGACCGACAAATCCATCCCGAGGGCCCGCGAGGCATAGTCGGCGGCCTTGCCCCGGATGAAGTCCTGAACGGCCGGGATGTAGAGCAGCGCGGGAACCAGCAACACCAGCAGCAGGATGACGAGCAGCGTCCGGAGCGTATATTTAAGAATCTTTTTCAGCATTTGCAGAAATTACGTGTTCCGTAACCTCGCAAAGGTCAAACCATTGGTGCGTTGGTGCAGGTTTGTTTTGCGGGAACCCGGTAAAATCGCCGCAAATTACAAAAAAAACGTTTGTCGGACAACCGAATCTTCCAAACAAACAGACCTATTCGAGGCATTTCCCGTCACTTTCCCTGTTCCCGGATTGGTCCGGTCTGGCCGAGTAGTGCTGTCGGCCGGCTCGCTCAGGGCGATCTTGTCGCAGAGCGCCAGGTCGTTGCTGCCGTTCAGGACGAGGCGGTTTGTGTTGGCAATCTCAAATGCTTTTTGTTCTCCTTTGCGACTTTCCAGGTACAGAAAGCCCCGCTTGGTTGTTTCCGGGAGACATATGCAGTTCGGGGCTGTAAATGGTTAAATCCGGAAAGCCGGGTGTCGGCAACGCTCCGGACTTTTGAGTTCGTTCTGCATTGTTTGTGCCCGGATGACAGTGGCGGTTCGGGATTTTTGCGTAGCTTTGCATATTCTAAATTCATGCTATGGCCTGTTGTCTGCAAGTGGAGAACCTCACCAAATCGTTCGGTGACCTGGTGCTCTTTGAAAATATATCGTTCGCCGTCGAAGACGGTCGCCGCATCGCCCTTGTGGCCAAGAACGGCACGGGGAAAACGACGTTGCTGAATATCATCGCGGGGCGCGAAAGCCACGACGGCGGCTCGATCGTGCCGCGCCGTGATCTGCGCATCGCCTATCTGGAGCAGAGCCCGGCCTACCCGGCGGACATGACCGTTCTCGAAGCCTGTTTTTACTCCGACAATCCGGCGCTGAAGGCGATCGCCGAATACGAACGGGCAATCGCCGATTCGTCGGGCGAGGGTTTGCAGGAGGCAATGGCCCGTATGGATGCTCTTGAAGCGTGGGATTACGAACAGCGGGCCAAGCGGATTCTCTCGCGGCTCAAAATTCGGGACTTCGGGCAGCGCATCGGGACCCTCTCAGGCGGGCAGCTCAAGCGGGTTGCGCTGGCAAACGTCCTTATCAGCGAATCGGACCTGTTGATCCTCGACGAGCCGACCAACCACCTCGACACCGACATGACCGAATGGTTGGAAGAGTATCTTGCCGCCAGCAGTGCGGGGCTGCTGATGGTGACGCACGACCGCTACTTCCTGGACAAGGTGTGCAGCGATATCCTTGAGATCGAAGACCGGCAGATTTACCACTATGCGGGGAATTATTCCTATTACCTGGAAAAGAAGCAGGAGCGCGAGACGGCGCAGGCGGCGCTGCGGTCCAGCGAGTTGAACCTCTACCGCCGGGAGCTGGAGTGGATGCGCCGCCAGCCGCAGGCGAGGGCCACGAAGGCGCAGGCGCGGATCGATGCCTTTCGCGATCTCGAATCGCGCCTGCAATCGACGCGTAACCGGGGCGAGGTGCGACTCGATGTCAAAGCCTCGCGTATCGGGACCAAGATATTCGAAGCCAAGGATGTCAGCAAGAGCTTCGGCGAATTGAAAATCCTCGACAAATTCAATTACAACTTCGCCCGTTACGAAAAACTGGGGATTGTCGGCGACAACGGCTGCGGGAAATCGACGTTCCTGAAACTGCTTACCGGGATCGAGCAGCCCGACAGCGGCGTGATCGAGGTCGGCGAAACGGTCCGCTTCGGCTATTACAGCCAGCAGGGGTTGGAATTCGACGAGCAGAAACGCGTGATTGACGTAGTGGCGGAGATCGCCGAGCAGATCGACCTGGGCGACGGCCGGAAGATGAGTGCGTCGCAGTTCCTGCAATATTTCCTCTTCACGCCCGAGACCCAATATAATTATGTAGCCCGGTTGAGCGGCGGTGAACGGCGGCGGCTGTACCTCTGCACGGTGCTGATGCGCAACCCGAATTTCCTGGTGCTGGACGAGCCGACGAACGACCTGGACATCGTCACGCTCGGCATTCTGGAAGAGTACCTGAGCGCTTTCAAGGGGTGTGTGATCGTCGTGTCGCACGACCGCTATTTCGTTGACAAGGTGGCTGACCACCTGCTGGTATTCTGCGGCGGGGGCGAGATTAAGGATTTTGCGGGGACTTATTCGGATTATGTGGCCTGGAAGCGCGAATACGAGGCTGCACGCCGCAGCGAGGAGGCGCAGGCCCGGCCTAAACCGCAACAAGCGCGCTCGGGTGCGTCCGAAGCGACCGCACGCAAACTTTCGTTCAACGAAAAACGCGAGTTGGAGGCATTGGACGCCGAAATTCCGGCCTTGGAGGCTGAGAAAGCGGCTTTGGAAACGTCGATGTCCTCGGGGACGCTTCCGGTAGCGGAGCTGACGGCCCAGTCGGAGCGAATCGCACAGTTGATCGACCTGATCGACGAAAAGACGATGCGCTGGCTGGAGTTAAGTGAACGGTGAGGAGCTGGCCGGCCGTGTAGCGTGTTTTTTCGCTTTTCGGAGCCTGACAAGAATAAAAAAATCCTGCAAGTCGTTGAACTTGCAGGATTTCGTGTTGATTCGGCCACTCGGGTGTCCGCTTTTCAGCGGAGAGGGAGGGATTCGAACCCCCGGTACAGTTGCCCGTACACCGCATTTCGAGTGCGGCCCGATCGACCACTCCGGCACCTCTCCTTTTCGGTCGCGGGAGGAAGGCTTGCGCCCGGACTCCCGGTCCAAAACCGTTGTTTTGGGACTGCAAATATAGACATATTTTTTATTTCCGCACATTTTCATGCGGAAAAAATTACGTTTGGTTGAAAAAACGCCTCCGGGGGCCTTGTTTTTAACACTTTTCCCAAATAATTTGTATCTTTGTAAGTAGACGAACTCTCTTTATGCGCGCAGTATTTCCCGCGCGCGACCGTTTATAGATTGAATGATACTAAAACCGGTATGGTTTTCGTTTGTAAACAAAGGATTAACGCAAATACTATGTGCGCTATGAAAAAGTTGAAAATTTTATTCGGAACCGTTATTCTGTCCGCAGGTCTCGCAAGCTGCTCGTCGGCTTACCATGCCTCGGCGGGGTATGCTTCCGACGATCTCTACGCCGTGCACGACCGGACGGAGATCGCCCGCAGGAAGCAGGCCGAGGCCGAGGCGCAGCGTGCTGCCGCCGAAGCCCGCAAGGCCGAATGGGAGGCGCGGATCGCCGAAGCGAAGGCCGCCGCCGCAGAAAATAGCTATTACGAATACCGCTCTTCGGATGCAAATCCCTACGAGGATGTTCTGGCGGACGATTATGAAAGCGCCTACGCACGCCGTCTGCGCGGGTTCGAGTCGCCGAGTTACAAAATGCCGTCGAGCTACATCAACGCCCGTTACAGTTCGGCGTTCAACTACGCTTCGGCTTACGATCCGGCGTTCTACAACATCATCGTCATGGGCGATCAGGTGTGGGTAGAGCCCAAGTTCGTCACCTCGATGTTCGGTTCGTGGGGTACGGTGGTCTATTCCGATCCGTGGTACTACGGCTGGAACAGGCCGTGGGGACCCAGTTTTTCGATTGGCAGCTGGGGCTGGAGCTTCGGTTGGAATTCGTGGAACAATCCCTGGTACGGACCCTGGGGCCCGTGGTATAGCTCGTGGAATAATCCCTGGTACGGTCCCGGTTGGGGCTGGGGGCCCGGCTGGCACGGGGGCCATCACCATTGGGGCCCGAATTACGGCTGGGGTGGCGGAAGGCCTTACCAGTCCAATATCGTGCGCCGTCCCAATCCCTACACGTCGCCTTCGGGTTCGCGCTACGGAATGGGTTCGCGTTACGGAACCACGTCGTCGGGATCGTCGATGCGCGGAAACCGCAGCAGCGGCCGGGGTAACTTCGGTGTGCGCAGCAGCAGTGGCAGCAATTCGTCCGGCGGACGTTATAGCACCGGAAGCTCGTCGCGCAGCAGTGGCAGCAGCAGCCGTTACAACGACAGCAATTACCGCAATTCCGGCGGCAATACCTACGATCGCGGCGGAAGCTACAACAGCGGAAGCAGCAGTTCGTCGTCCTACAACCGCGGCAGTTCTTCTTCGGGTAGCTCGGGCGGAGGTTCGCGCGGCGGATCGGGAACGACCTCTTCGGGAGGCAGCTACCGCAACTCCGGCGGCCGTTAACGGTTGATCTTTAAATGTAAGAATGTTATGAAACGACTGATAATCACGCTTGCGGCCGTTGGTGTGACGGCTGCGGCTTCGGCCCAGCAATCGGGCGGACTGCTGATGGACAAGGACCTGCTGATGCCGGCCGATATGTTCGAGCTGTCGCAAACGCAGTTCAACTTCGGTACGGCGCGGGCCATGGCCATGGCGGGGGCTTTCACTTCGCTGGGTGCAGACCTCTCGTCGATGTCGATCAACCCGGCAGGTCTGGGTATGTATCGCCACAACGATATTTCGCTTACGCCGATGATGTCCTTTGCGCGGAGCAAAACCAATGCTCCGGAGTATGGAACCAATTCGCGCGACCGGTTTTCGATGGCCAATATCGGCGTCGTGATCAATGCCTTCGAAGGATCGCGTTCGCTGGTCAGCCTCAATATCGGCTTCGGCTATAACCGGATCGCCGACTTCAATTACGATTACGCTTTCATGCGGCAGAACCAGGCGGCGACCATCGGCGATGCTTATTCGCGCCAGTTGAACTGGGGCGGTATCTCGAAGAACGACTTCTACAACGGAAATGGTTCGGGCAACTGGAACTGGGACAATATCGCTCCCGAGTACTGGAACGCCGCATTGGCTTACCGCGGATTCCTCGTGGATCAGGTCGATCCGAAGGATCCCGGGACGTGGAAGCCCACATGGGTTACTCCGAATGCCGATATCGACCACTATACGATGCTGCGGAGCAAGGGCTCGATCGGCGAGTATGTGCTGTCGGTGGGTGCCAATATCAACAACAAGATTTACATCGGTGCGTCGCTGGGTATCCAGAGCGTTTACCAGCGTAAGTATATCGACTATGTCGAGGAATACTTTTATCCCGGGGAGAATCCGAATCACGATTTCGGAAACTCCGGGCTGGATTACCAGTTGCTGCGCTGGAAGCTCAACCAGAGCGTGATCGTGGACGGTACGGGCGTCAATTTCAAGGCGGGCGTCGTCTATCGCCCGACGGCGAATCTGCGCCTCGGTATGGCGATTCACACGCCGACCTACTATTCACTCGACCGGAAATTCCAGAGCGCGGCGGCCGGACTGGCTTATGCCAACAAGGACACGGACCCGAACGTGAAACCCGACAACGAGAATTTTGTTTCGACGGCCGGCGATCCCAATATGACCTCGCCGCTGCTGGTCGACGATGGCCCCAACAGCTGGTCGTTCGTATCGCCGACGCGGTTGTTGTTCGGTGCATCGTACACCTTCGGTCAGATGGGCGTTATCTCGGTGGATTACGAGCGTGACTGGTATAACGGCATCCGCATCAAGGACAACCCTTCGGGGCTGGATTCGCAGACGTGGTATAACGATACGTTCCGCGACGTGTTCAAAGGCTCGAACATCCTGCGCGTAGGCGCTGAGTTCAAGCCGCTGCCGGCGCTGGCGCTGCGTGCGGGCTTCGGTTACAGCGGTTCGATGCTTAAGGACGACAAGACGGTGCTGGCATCGCCTGCCATCAAGCAGACGACCTATTACGGCGCCGGTATCGGATTCGTGCTGGCCCGGGGCGTATTGCTCGACCTGGCTTATCAGTATGTCTCGTCGAAGACCACGGACTACTACCTGTTCTATGCCGAGGATAAGGCCGGTTACACCGAGAGCGCTGTTTATTCGACCGATATCAACCGCCACAATGTGGCGCTGACGCTCGGATTCCGCTTCTAAAGGAGGGTACATATAATATAAAGGTTCGTCTTTGCAACGGACCTTTATTTTTTTGTATATTTGCAGTCCGAAATAAAAGTAAAAACCAATACGATATGGCAAAGGAACTTAAAGACCTCACGAAGTCCGACGAGAACTACTCGCAGTGGTATAACGAGTTGGTCGTGAAGGCGGGACTCGCGGAAAATTCCGCCGTCCGCGGATGTATGGTCATCAAACCTTACGGCTATGCCATCTGGGAGAAGATGCAGGCCGCGCTGGACAAGATGTTCAAGGAAACGGGACACCAGAACGCCTATTTCCCGCTGTTTATCCCCAAATCCTTCTTCTCGAAGGAGGCCCACCACGTCGAGGGCTTTGCCAAGGAGTGCGCCGTGGTGACGCACTACCGCCTGAAGAACGATCCCGACGGCAAGGGTGTCGTGGTCGATCCCGATGCCAAGTTGGAGGAGGAGTTGATCGTACGTCCTACGTCGGAGACGATTATCTGGAACACCTATAAAAACTGGATTCAGTCGTACCGCGACCTGCCGATCCTGTGCAACCAATGGGCGAACGTCGTGCGCTGGGAGATGCGTACGCGCCTGTTCCTGCGTACGGCCGAGTTCCTCTGGCAGGAGGGCCACACGGCGCATGCTACGCGCGAGGAGGCTATCGAGGAGGCTGAAAAGATGATCCACGTTTACCAGAAATTCGCCGAGGAGTGGATGTCCGTTCCGGTGGTCGTGGGCCACAAGTCGCCCAACGAGCGTTTTGCGGGGGCCGAGGATACGCTCACTATCGAAGCCCTGATGCAGGACGGCAAGGCGCTGCAAAGCGGTACGTCGCACTTCCTGGGTCAGAACTTCGCCAAGGCGTTCGACGTGCAGTATGTCAACAAGGAGGGTAAACTCGAATATGTGTGGGCGACCTCGTGGGGCGTTTCGACCCGTCTGATGGGTGCGCTGATCATGGCCCACTCGGACAACAACGGTCTGGTGCTGCCGCCGAAACTCGCCCCGATCCAGGTGGTGATGATTCCGATCTACAAGGGCGAAGACCAGTTGGTGGAGATTCGCGCGCGTTTCGAGGCGATTGCCGGGCAGCTCAAGGCCAAAGGCATTTCGGTCAAGATCGACGACCGCGATAACGTGCGTTCGGGCTTCAAGTTCGCCGAATACGAACTCAAGGGTGTGCCGGTGCGTCTGGCGATGGGTCCCCGCGACATGGAGAACGGGACCATCGAATTGGTGCGCCGCGATACGCTGGAGAAGCAGACCGTTCCGCAGGAGGGGCTTGTGGAGCGTATCGAAGGCCTGATGACCGAAATCCAGGAGAATATCTTTAAGAAAGCGCTCGACTACCGCGAGTCGATGATCACGAAGGTCGACACGTGGGAGGAGTTCAAGCAGGTCCTCGACGAGAAGGGCGGCTTCCTACTCGCGCATTGGGACGGTACGGTCGAGACCGAGGTGGCGATCAAGGATGCCACGAAGGCCACGATCCGCTGCATTCCGGTCGATGCTCCCGACGAGGAAGGCGTTTGCGTCTTCTCGGGCAAACCGTCGCACCGCAGGGTGTTGTTTGCGCGCAGCTATTAGTTTTTGATCGTAAGCGGCTATTTCCGCATATCCCTTGAATGGGGCGAATGGAATGTACCAGCGTACTGTCCATCCGCCCCGTTCTTCGCGATGCACGAAACTCGTTTGCTTAAAATTAAAAACAGGCAGGCTTTTCGGGACTGCGAATATTTTTTTTGTATTTTTGATTTTTAACCCTGTGTACGTATGTCAGACAGTGCAGAAATCCGGAAACGTAGAATCTACCGCGTAACCTTTGTGGGGCTCGTGGTCAACCTTGTCTTGTCGTTCCTGAAACTCGCGGCGGGAGTCGTCGGGCGAAGCGGGGCGATGATCGCCGATGCCGTCCATTCGTTTTCAGACCTGGCGACCGATGTCGTGGTGATCGCCTTTGCGCGGATTTCGGCCAAGCCCCGGGACGACGATCACGATTACGGCCACGGGAAGTACGAGACCCTCGCTACGATCATCATAAGCCTCGCACTGGGTATCGTAGGGGCCGGGATTCTGGTCAACAGCATCCGGGACATTCGGGTGGTGCTCGACGGCGGGCTGCTGCCCCGACCGGGGTTGGTCGCCCTTGTGGCGGCAGTGGCGTCGATCGTCGTCAAGGAGATCCTTTACCGTTATACCGTTCGCGAAGGCCGTGCGGTCGGCAGCCCGAGCGTCGTGGCCAATGCGTGGCATCACCGCAGCGACGCCCTGTCGTCGCTGGGAACGCTGGTCGGCATCGCCTGCGCCTATTTCCTCGGCCAGAAGTGGCGTATCGCCGACCCGATCGCGGCGCTCCTCGTGGCGGTGTTCATTTTCAAGGTGGCCTTCGACCTGATCCGCACGGGGATCGACGAATTGCTGGAATGTTCGCTTCCGGCGGATATGGAGCAGGAGATTTTGCAGATCGTGACGGCCGATCCCGGGGTGCGGGAGCCGCACAACCTGCGAACCCGCCGTATCGGGGCTTCGATCGCCGTCGAGGTCCATGTCCGCATGGACGGGGCGATGACCGTGGCGCAATCCCATGCCCTGACGGTCGACATCGAACGCCGGCTGCGCGAACGTTTCGGCGAGGGGACGATGATCGTCATCCATGTTGAACCGATAAAGTAGGCCGGTGTGCAATATCCGCCGCAACAGGCCGGAATCTGATCTGTCGGGTCGTTTATTTTATCGGGAGCGTATTTTTTCATTTTGTCGGGGTTTGAGCGTTTTCTGGCACGGATTTTGTTCTTTTCGGGCAGGAAGAACAGGCCGGAATATTTTCCGGCGGAGTAGAAAAAATTTGGTATTTTCGGAAAAAGTGCTTATCTTGTCCACGTGAAGCCTCCGGAAACTCCGACGTTTGACGAGGCCCGAACACAACAGTAACGACATCTAAACACTAAAAAAAGGATTGCCTATCGGGACAGAAATCTACTCTTAGTAACTAAATTAGGAGACAAGAGTATGAACGTGCAAGTATTAAGTGACCAGGTATTGCTTAATCACTACCTTTCAGGTGACCACAGTGCCATATCCAAACTCATTGAGCGCCATAGTCGTCGCGTACGTGACTACATCAACATGATGGTCAAGGACCGTGACGTGGCCGATGATATTTTCCAGGAGACATTTATCAAAGCCGTCCGTGTGATCGACGAAGGCCGCTATACCGATAACGGTAAGTTCCTTTCGTGGATTCTGCGCATTGCCCACAACCAGGTGATAGACCACTTCCGCGCACAGCGGCAGAACAAGTCCGTGAGCGAATCCGAGGCCGGTTACGACGTGCTCGGGACGCTGAAGCTGGCCGAACGTACGATCGAGGATTCGATGGTCTGCGACCAGATCGAACGCGACGTGCGCGCATTGGTCGAGCTGCTGCCCGACGAACAGCGCGAG
>JAEZTA010000081.1 GCA_023443765.1 Bacteroidota bacterium
GCTGCAGCCCGGACAGATCGTTTCGCTGCGTAAGCTGCGCGACGAGAATTCGAGTCTCAAGCGTCGTGACCAGCAGCCGGTTCAGGTGCGCGACATCGTGCCGGCAACTTCGACCCAAGTGTTGCAAGGTATTACCCGCGCTGCACTCCAGACTTCGAGCTTCATCTCGGCGGCTTCGTTCCAGGAGACGACCAAGGTGCTCAACGAGGCGGCCATCCAGGCCAAGGTCGATCCGCTGGAGAACCTCAAGGAGAACGTAATCTGCGGTCACCTGATCCCCGGCGGTACGGGTCTGCGCGATTACGACGACCTCGTAGTCGGTTCGAAAGCCGATCTGGAGAGCCTTCAGCAGGCACAGTAAGCTAAAGGTTACACATACATCCGAAAGAGGCCGTTCCAAAGGAGGAACGGCCTCTTTTTTATTCCGAAGGAATTGTCCTGGCCTTTTCTTTCGATGCTGGCCGCACTTTTTTCACGGGTCGGAAGCGGTGAATCTACCTATCGGGCGGATACGGTGTTCTGCTATGGAGAGGGTGTGCGGTCCGGGATTGTCTGCGAACCGGACGCCTATCAGTTCGAATCCCGGAAGATCACGTACTACGAGTAAAATATCCGGATACAGGAAGCCCGGGGCCATTGCGGTCCCGGGCTTCTGCTTTCTGTCTGACTGTCTGCTATTCGAACGAGAGGGTTTGGTCGTTGAGTTTCACATTGCTGAAAACAGCATCCGAGGTCTTCTTGCTGTCGCCGCTGCTGACTGCAAGGCCGAGCAGCAATTTGTCGGGCAGTCCGCTGATGGTGACGGACTTTTCCTTGCCGAATGTTGCGCCTCCGTCGAGCGAGTAGGACGCTATGAATGCGTCGCCTGCACGTTCGAGCCGCACGATGGGGCTGACTCCTGTCGTTGCTTCCGGAGCGCTCAGTTCGCCCTTGCCCGCTTTTCCGGCAGCCTCGGCCCGGTTGGAGTAGTAGAGTTTTGCAAGTCCCTGGGCCGCCATGGCGTGGATGAAATCGCCGCTGGAGGCTGTTGCCACGTTGGGGGTGACGAGCAGGCCGGCCAATGCCTGGTTGGTCTCCTTGAGGGCCGTGAAGGAGTCGACCTGCGCCGTGGCTACGAAGTTGCCCGTGACCTCCTTGTAGACGAATCCGAAGGTCTGTGTGCCGCTTTCGAATTTGCCGCAGGCCGTCAGGGTCAGTTGACCTCCCTTGCAGGCCGCAATGGCGTCTGTCGTGCCGTTGGAGAGCAGTGTCCAGCCGTTACCGAGGTCGCTGCCGCCGGGCTGGTCGGGATCGGTTCCGGGGTCGGGATCGGTTCCGGGGTCAGTGCCGCCGCCCGAAATGCCGCCGTTGTCAACGTCTTTCGGCGCTGTGGCGTAACCCGTGAGTTTACCCGTACCTGCGGCCGAAGGAACGATCTCGGCGATCCGGTCAGCGGGGTCCACGATGTAGTTATACGCGGGTTTGAAGTCGTCGTAGGTATACGGTGTTGCGAGTTTCTCGCCGTTGTAGGTCTTGTATTCGACGTTGGTGAAAGGATACGGCTCACGGGCGTTCGACGGCTTGTTCGTGAAGACGTTGCCGCGCTCGTAGAGATATCCCGCGACTTTGTCCGTGAGGTTCGAGACCCAGCTGCTGCCGCTCTGTTTGGCGGGGAAGGTGCTGATGTCGGTGGGCAGGACCACGCCGTCGAAACAGTTGTCCTCGACGAGTACCATGGCGCCGCAGGCGCTGCCGGCCCCGTAGGTCGTCACCTGGTTGTAGAAGTTGTTGTAGACATGGGCGCGTCCATAGCGAACGCGGGGATGGCGCGAACTCGAAAGGTCGAAGAAGTTGTGGTGGAACGTGACGGTGATTTGCGTGTCGCCCGTCGCCGAACTTGAATGACCTACCAGACACGATTTCTGGGTCTTGATGAAGTGACACCACGAGATGGTGACATTGTAGCTGGCATGGGTCACGTCGCACGAACCGTCCTCGTAGTCCTTGGTCTGGTTGATGGATTCGAAGGTGCAGTGGTCGACCCAGACGTTGTTGCTCTCCTGCATCGAGATACCGTCGGCGCCGTCGTCGGCCTTGGGCATTTTGATATAGAGGTTGCGGATGATGATGTTCGAGGATTCATTGATGAAGAACCCGACGTTCTCCATTAGGAATCCGTCCGTGCCGTAGATCGAGAGGTTGCCCGTGCGCTTGATGTCGAACCAGGGTTTCCCTGAGCGATAGCCGTCGTCTTTGTGGAACGTGCCGCTCAACCATACGATCGCGGGCGTCATGTCCTTGTTCTTTTCGCGCAGGTAGAGCCATTCGCCGAATTTTTTGCCGTCGTTGAAGTGGTGGATGTGGGCTTCGGTGGCTCCGGCACCGCCCGTCGTACTCTCTGCATAGCCGTAGAGCTTGTCCAGTTCGACGTTGCCCGTTACGGGAGGCGTCGGTTCGTCGGGCTGGTCGGGGTCTTCCGGATCGGGATTCTCGACGGGCTCCTTGCCGCCTTCCTGTTCGGTGATGTTAGCGATATGGACGGACCCGTTCACCGAGACGATGTCGGCATGGAGCAGGATCTTTTTGCCGACCAGATCAGGGTGGTCGACGATGTTCAGGCGGGCCTGTATGTCGGAATTGTCGGCCAGGTCGACACGGATACACTTGTCGGGCCGGTACTCGTTGGCCTTCGAAGCCAGCAGGATGTTGCTGCGCGAGGGGCTGTCGGAGCCGACGGACATCGTCGTCGCTTCGGCCTCGGCGCCTGCTACGTAACCCCGGATCCAGACTGCGGACTGTCCGCTGATTCCGGCGATGTCGTCCACACCGAAAGGATCGTCCCTGGTTCCTGCGGGAAGGGTCGTGGCGGGAGGTTCAGGTGTGGGGGCTTTGGTCGTGTCGTCGCTGCAGGCTCCGGTCAGCAGCGGGACGACCAATAGGAGAAGTAAAAATCGTTTCATGCGTATTTTGGTTTTAGGTTGACGTTAGCTGATAACAAAATTAACCCGCCGGAGGCAGTCCGACGGGGAAATTTTATCCGTTTACAGGGAAAAATCGTCACACGCCGGAAAGATGCTTCCGGCGCGCCTGAAACCTTAGCGTTTGAAACGTTTGGCAAGGCCGCCCTCGGAGGTCTCGCGGTAGAGGCTGGGGAGTGCATGGCCCGTTTCGTTCATCACCTCCACGACCTTGTCGAAGCTCACCATGTGGGAGCCGTCGGAGAGTGTGGCGTAGGCGTTGGCGTCGAAGGCGCGGGCGGCGGCGATGGCGTTGCGCTCGATGCAGGGGACCTGCACCAATCCGCACACGGGGTCGCACGTGAGGCCCAGGTGGTGTTCGAGGCCCATCTCGGCGGCATACTCGATCTGCGACGGGGTTCCGCCGAAGAGTTGGCACGCTGCCGCAGCGGCCATGGCGCATGCCACGCCGACCTCACCCTGGCAGCCGACCTCGGCTCCCGAGATGGAAGAGTTGGTTTTGGCGATGTTGCCGAACAGTCCGGCTGTGGCCAGCGCCCGCAGGATGCGGATGCGCAGGAAGTTGCGCGAGGTGGCCAGGTGGTAGAGCACCGCGGGCATGACGCCGCTCGATCCGCACGTGGGGGCTGTCACGACGATGCCGCCCGAGGCGTTTTCCTCGGAGGTGGCCAGCGCGTAGGCGTAAATTTTGGCGCGCGAGGAGAGCGAATCGGTGTAGCTTTTCGACTTGACCCAGTAGGTCGAGGCCTTGCGGGCGACCTTCAGGCTGCCGGGCAGCACGCCGTCGTTGTTCAGACCCCGCTGGATGGTTTCGCACATCGTCTCCCAGATCGTTTCGAGGTAGTCCCAGATTTCGGGACCCTCGCAGTCGCTGACGTATTCCCAGAAGGTTTTGCCTTCGTGGGAGCACCACTCCTTGATCTCGCTGATGGTCGACAGCGGGTAGAGGCTTTGGGGCTTTTCGAGGCGTGTGGCCTCGTTGGCCAGCGCACCGCCGCCGATGCTGTAGATGGTCCAGGAGTCGACGACCTTACCGGCCTTCAGCCCTTCGAACAGCATGCCGTTGGGGTGGAAGGGGAGGACGATCTCGGGTTTCCAGACGATTTCGGCCGGAGCTATCGGTTCGAGCACCGAGAGAATCGCCACGTCGGTGAGGTGGCCTTTGCCCGTTGCTGCGAGCGATCCGTAGAGGGTAACGCGGTAGGCGTCGACATCGTGGCAGCGCTCCACAAACTGTTCCGCAGCCCGCTTGGGGCCCATGGTGTGGCTGCTCGACGGGCCGTTGCCGATCTTGTATAACTCTTTGAGCGATTCCATAGCTTCTCGTTTTATGGAACAAAGATAACTTAAAATTCGGGGAAAGTGCGGTGCGTCTCCTTTTTCAATGGGAGATTTGGAGGGATTGCCCGCATGGTCACAAAAAAGGAGGGAAATCCCCTCCTTTTCCTGTAGCCCCACCGCGACTCGAACGCGAATTTAGGGTTTAGGAAACCCTCGTTCTATCCCTTGAACTATGGAGCCTTTAAAACAATGCGGCGCACCCCTGAGAGGTACGCCACAAAGGTAATAAATTTTTCTGTTTTTTAGAAACTGAAACCTACGCCGAGGGAAAATGTGTGGGCGCGGGTTGTGTAGTTGCCGGAAAAATCGGTGATGGCGCTAGTGGTTGGATAGTTGGGAACGGCGTTCTTGATCTGCTCGTTCGCGAGTGTCAGCACGGAGTTGACATACGGATACGAACCCGTGCGCTCGGGATCGGCCGAATTTACATATCCGTAAGCAAGGTCGATGTGCATCCATTTGTAGGGCCGGAATGTGACACCGGCGGTGTAGGCTAGTTTGGTCATCGATGGTGTTTCGGGATTGAGGTAGTCGCTGCTTACGGGGCTTTCGTCGACGTACATACCCATGCGGGCCGTCAGCCAGTCTAGTGCGTGATATTCACCGCCGAATCGGAATGCCAGTGTGTTGGAGTAGTTTTTGTCGCTGGCAGGGATAGTCAGAACCGGAAGATTCGTCGACGGATTCAGAATCTGGACATCGAGTTGATCGTATGCGCTCCACAGCACGTATTGCAGATCGACGGCAAACTCCCATTTCTGCACAGGGCGAAAGCTGACACCCCAAGTCAGCGATGAAGGAAGCGGAAGTTCTGTTTTTACGATTGCCGAAGAGATTTCCGAGGGGTTGATGCCGAATTTCGGGAGAAGTTGTCCCAAGACGGTCTGAATTGTCGGATCGTTGACGGTCGACAGATCAATTGAGCCGGAATCGACTTTCATCTTTAGCTTCGAACGATAGGTCATACCCAGCGACCATTGCTCGTTGATGTCCCACAGAATGCCGAGATTTACGCCGACGGCCATTTTGGCCTTGCCTTCGAGGCCCAGCGACATGATGTTGCGGTCACCGGCCAGTTCGAAGATGTTCGGGGTACCCGGAGCGACCAATTGTATGATATTGTTCAGCGCGACGTTCTGTGCATTTGTGGCTCCGACGGGCAGCATCGAACGTGAAAGATCGAATTTACCCCACGTCATCATCAGGCCGGCTCCTGCGGACAGGTGTTCGCAGATTTTGAACGACACAGTGGGCTGGAGATTGTATGCTTTGAGATTGATGGACTGTACGAGTTGCGCACCGGCCCAATCGTCGCCCCAGTTCATCGAAGAACCAAACGGAGTGTTGAAGGCTAAACCGACCGACATCCAATCCAGCGGCTTGTAATTGAAATATGCGTAAAGAGGTGTTGAGATTTTATTGTCCGACGTGAAGTGCTGGGGTTGGGTTTTGCTTGTGTAATCGGGCAGGGAGGTATAAGTGGCTTTCGCTGCTATTCCTGTGATACCGACTGAAAAGTCGAACTGAGTGATTTGGAACGACGCGGCAGCGGGGTTGAACCAAATGGATTCTGAATTGAGTTTCATGGCTGTGCCGACATGGCCCATACCGTTCTGTTTTGAGGAAAGGTTGTTTACCTGGTAACCCTCGGCATATGCGCCGGAGGCGATGGCTGCGGCGGCCAGAACGAGGAAAAGTTTTTTCATAACGAATTGGTTTGGTTTATACTCGGCATGCCGCGCGGCATGCAAAATCGGGGCAAAAGTAGGAAAACTATCCCCATAGCCCAAACTTTTTGGCCTGAATTTCCTGAAAACTATCCTAAATGGCATAGTTTTGGCCGAATTGGTGGGTTCGGGATCGCGGCTTTCGCGAAACGCGGAATGAAATACCTTTATAAAAAAGACCCGCTTGCAGGCGGGTCTTCGGTCTATTTTTTGGGTCTGGCATTGTAGGCTTCGAGCGCTTTGCCCAGGATGAGCAGAGCCCGTTCCAGGTCCTCCTTTTTGAGGACGTAGGCGATGCGGACTTCATTGCGGCCGCATTCGGGATCGGAGTAGAAACCCGACGCCGGGGCCATCATGACGGTTTCGCCTTCGTATTCGAAATCCGAAAGACACCAGGCGCAGAATTTGTCGCTGTCGTCGACCGGGAGCCGCGCCACGGTGTAGAACGCGCCCATCGGGATGGGGGAGTAGACGCCCGGGATGCGGTTGAGGCCGTCGATCAGGCATTTACGGCGTTCGATATACTCTTCGTAGACTTCGGTGCTGTACGACCGCGGGGCGTCGATCGACGCTTCGGCGACGATCTGGCCGATGAGCGGCGGCGAGAGGCGCGCCTGGCAGAACTTCATCACGGCGTTGCGTAGCTTCTTATTCTTGGTGATCAGCGCACCGATCCGGATGCCGCATTCCGAGTAGCGTTTCGACACCGAGTCGATCAGCACGACGTTCTGTTCGATGCCTTCGAGGTGGCAGGCTGAAATGTAGGGCGAGCCGGTGTAGATAAATTCACGGTAAACCTCGTCCGAAAAGAGGAACAGGTCGTATTTCTTGACCATGTCGCGGATGCGGTTCATCTCGCGGCGGGTGTAGAGGTAACCCGTGGGGTTGTTGGGGTTGCAGATCAGGATGCCGCGCGTGCGGTCGTTGATCAGTTTCTCGAACTCCTCGATCGGAGGCAGCGCGAAGCCGTTCTCGATCGACGAAACGACCGGACGGATCACGGCGCCTGCCGAGATGGCGAAGGCCATGTAGTTGGCGTAGGCCGGTTCGGGGACGATGATCTCGTCGCCGGGGTTGAGGCACGACATGAAGGCGAACAGTACGGCTTCCGAGCCGCCCGTGGTGACGATGATCTCCTCGGGCGAGAGTTTGATCTGGTACTGCTCGTAGTAAGTCACCAACTTCTCACGCAGCGAACGGTAACCGTCGCTGGGACTGTATTCCAGGACTTTTCGGTCGATATGTTTCAGGGCTTCGAGACCCTCCTTCGGCGAAGGCAGGTCAGGCTGGCCGATGTTCAGGTGGTAAATCTTCGTTCCCCGGGCGCGGGCAGCATCGGCCAGCGGAACGAGTTTGCGTATCGGGGAGGCCGGCATCTGCTCGGCGCGGAGTGAAATTTCAGGCATGTTACGTGATTTTTACGGGCAGGGCGGTTATTCCACCTCGACCGTGGGACGGAATTTGATGACTTTACGGGGCGGAATCTTCACGGCGGCGCCTGTGCGGGGGTTGCGCCCCACGCGTTCGGACTTCTGCTGCACGCTGAACGTGCCCAGTCCGGTCAGGGTCAGCCGTTCGCCCTCGCGGAGGGACTGCACCGTAACCCGGATGATAGAGTCGACGGCCTTGCGAGCCTCGATCTTCGAGATGTTCGCGTCGAGGGCGACAGCCTCGACCAAATGAGCTTTGTTCATGGCGTTGTTGCGTGAAGAAAAATAACCTCAGGATCCTAACTCACTGACAAAGATATGCAAATTTCGGATAAAGACGAAAATTATTGTCCGATTTTGATTTCCGGCGCGGCGGCATGGACGATAAAATCGGGGTAAAGATTTGGCGGAATGGAAAATCGGTACTACTTTTGTGCCCGGAAGGATGGCGGAGTGGTCGATCGCGGCGGTCTTGAAAACCGTTGAACCGCAAGGTTCCGGGGGTTCGAATCCCTCTCCTTCCGCATCAAGCGAAAAATAAACAGCGGCATCACCTCGAAAGGGTGATGTTTGTATATCGGAATGGGAGGTGTCTGAAAAATGATTTTCGAGCATCTCCCATTCCGATATACATGGCTCCTGCGGAGCCGGTAACCGCCGTTTGCTTTTCGCTTGCAACTTAAGGACGACGAGGAATCACGGGGCGGAGCGACGTAATTCCCCTCCCTGCCCCGGCAATGCCGGATTCGGGCGCATTTGAGGGCGTTTGAAGCCGATTGGGGAGCCAATTCAAAAATAATTGTTATATTTGTCCGAATTTTTAAACTAACATACGATGGCATACAATTTATTGAAAGGAAAGAAAGGCCTGATTTTCGGAGCACTCAACGAGCAGTCGATCGCCTGGAAAGTGGCGGAACGCGCCGTGGAAGAGGGAGCCGAAATCGTCCTGACGAATACTGCCGTATCTATCCGCATGGGAACCATCGGCGAACTGGCCGAAAAATGCAATACAATCGTCGTTCCGGCTGACGCTACGAGTGTCGAAGACCTGGAGAACCTGATCGACAAGACTATGGAACATTTTGGGGGCAAGTTCGATTTCATGCTCCACTCGATCGGCATGTC
>JAEZTA010000068.1 GCA_023443765.1 Bacteroidota bacterium
GGGAGCTTAGCTCAGCTGGTTCAGAGCGTCTGCCTTACAAGCAGAGGGTCGGGGGTTCGAATCCCTCAGCTCCCACGAAAGATTATAACCATCCCATAGGATGGCTTTTTTATGCAGGGAGCATAGCTCAGTTGGTTTAGAGCGCCTGCTCGACAAGCAGGAGGTCTGCGGTTCAAATCCGCATGTTCCCACACGAGGAAAATCCTCTCGGAGTTGTTCCGAGGGGATTTTTTGTGTCCGGGCTGTCCGTACCTTGTCCGGAAAAATGTGATATGCACAACGTGTGGGTGGCGCCAAAGATAATCCCTTAGTCTTTATGAATCAAAAAATTATGTCTGCTCGCTGAGGGGCTCTTTTTGTTTTTCGGAGGCTTCGCTTATTTTTGTGGGTGCCGGAGATTCTTTTTTTTGAAAATGCGCTATATTTGTGCCTAAAATAAGTTTGTTTTATTCAGACGGGGTATGCGCAATGCGATAATTATCGTCTTTTTTCTTCTGGCGGGCAGCTGGCGGTTGTCAGCGGACACACGCGATGCAGCCCCGGACGATGCTGCGTATGTAAGGCTCCAGCAACTTTCGGGAATGAACCTCAATATCGGGGCTTCGTTCGACGCGGATTCGCTCCTGCGGCTCAGCCGGGAAGTCGAGGCCGCGGCCCGGGCTGCGGGGAGTGTTTCCCGGGAATTCAAAGCCGGGCAGATTCAGGTCAATGCCTACGGCCTGTCCGGTAACCTGGCATTGGCCGCGAGCAAGGCCCAGGAGTTGCTCGACAAGGCCGGGCGGCAGGAGAATCCGCTGGCCATGGGGCTGGCCATTCAGGCAATCGGTACTACTTATCTGTTTGCAGGGCGTTTTGTCCAGGCGGACAGCCTTTTTACTAAGGCTGCACCTGCTATTATGCAATACGGCGACCGCTTTATGCAGGCGGAATTGCTGTTGCAGGAAATTCACGTGCACCTTTCCCACGACTCTTTTGAAACTGCCGCTCCGGAAATCGAACGCATGCGCAAACTGCTTGCCACGGGCGTTGACCCGCTGCCTGCCGCGAGTGCTTATGATTTTTTGCTGCGCAGTTACGACGCCCTTTTGGCGATTCGCATGCGGGATGGGGCCAAAGCCGGGGCGTTGCTCGACGAAATTCACAACCCCGGGCTGTTGCAGGAGGGTTTCCGCATGTGGGTGTATTACCTCGAATCGCAGTATCATCAACTGGCGGAGGACTATGAGGTGGCTTTGCAGTACAATGATTCCACGCTGACGATCGCACAGCGCGGGACCAACGGCGACATCCTGTTCGAGACGCTGATGTCCAAGGCTTCGCTGCTGGAGAAAACAGGTCGTGCCCGGGAGGCTACCGAACTTTACCAGACAATCATACAGGTCACCGACTCGCTCTACCAGGCGCGCTATACCACCCAGATCGACTCGCTGCATGCCACTTACTGGACCGACCAGTTGCAAATGGCCGGCATCAACCGCCGCAACCAGTTTTATGCCTGGCTTACGGGAGGGTTGCTCTCGCTGGTTGCCGTGACGGTCGTGGTGGTGTTGCTTGTCCGTCGTAAAAACCGGCAGCTTATCCGTTCGCGCCGGGAGTTGGAGGCTGCGCGCGTCGCGTCGGACGATTCGCTGCGCACGAAGAGCCTTTTCCTCTCCAATATGAGCCACGAGTTGCGTACGCCTCTGAACGGTATTACGGGGTTCTCTGCGATCCTGACTGACGAGGAAGAGGTCGACGAGGAGACGCGCCAGCAGTGTTGTGAATACATCCGCGAGAACGCCGATTTGTTGCTTAAGCTGATCAACGACGTTGTGGACCTGTCGGAACTCAAGGACCAGTCGCTCCGGTTCACATATGCTCCGTGCGACGTGGTGGCGCTCTGTCAAAGCGTGCTCAAGACCATCGAGAATGTGAAAAAGACCCGGGCGGAGGTCCGGTTTGTTTCCGATGTCGGGAAACTGGAGATCGTGACCGACAAGAACCGGTTGCAGCAGGTGTTGATCAACCTGCTGATCAATGCCACGAAATTCACGCAGGAAGGCTGCATCACGCTCTCGCTGCACCTCGACGAAAAGGCCGGGGAAGCCGAGTTTGCCGTGGAGGACACGGGCTGCGGCATCCCGTTGGAGAAACAGCCCCATATTTTCGAACGTTACGAAAAGCTCCACGAAGGCGTTCAGGGCGCCGGCCTGGGGTTGTCGATCTGCCAGTTGATCGTTCAGCACGGCGGCGGCCGTATCTGGATCGACTCGTCCTATACGCAGGGAGCGCGTTTCGTTTTCACCCATCCGTTGAACCTCAAACCCGAGCAGGCATGATAACGCGGTTGTTTATATTCTTTTGCCTGCTTACGCTGCCCGTGTCCCTGTTTGCGCAGGAGAACAATGTACGTGACAGCCTGATTGCGCAACTCAAAACGCTGCCCGATCACAATGAAGAGCGTTTATCGGTTATGCTTGAGCTTGCCAGGGCGACGCGGGGTAATCTGGACGAGTGCCAGAAATATGCCGAAGCCCTGCTGGCGGAAGCCGAATTGCAGGACAACGGTAAATATAAGTGCGAGGCTTACCTTTCGTTGGTGGTGGTTGCCTATAACTCGTACAAAGCCGACGAGGTGCAGCGGCTTGCTAAAATTCTGATCGAGCTGGCCCGCCGGGAGAAGCAGTACGACATCATGTTCAAGGCCTGGCGGTGTTCGATTGATTTCATGATCCTTTCGCAGGATTTCGAGCGGAATGAGAAAGAGGCGAAACGCATGCTCCGGGAAGCCGAGGAACTCAACAATGCGAGCGGTATCCTGGAAGCCAGGCTGTCACTTTCCAATCTCTACCGCTCGACTTACCGGAGGAAAGAGGCTGTTGAAATCCTGGAAGAGGTTATGCCGCTGGCCTACCAGCAGGGCAGGTTGGGGACGATCATGAATATGTGGCAGCAATTGCTGTTCCTGTACCCGGAAATCAACGAAAATTCGAAATGGATCGAGGCCCTGAAAAGTTTCGATGCCTATATTTACAATCTCCCCAATGAAGGCTACCGTTCGGAGCAGCCGATGCTGCTGATCCTCTATGCGAGTTATGTGGATTACTATACGCGCAACGAGGAGTGGGAAAATGCGCGCGCGGCTCTGGAAAAAGGCGAGCGGTTTTACCCCGATGTTAAATCGCCGCTTTACCTGATTGTGTTCGATCGTAATGCCAGCAATTATTACAGCGGGACTCAGCAGTATGCAAAAGCCCTGGATAAGATCGATAAGGTTCTTGGGACCCTCAAGGTATTGTCGTCGGCCCGGGATTACTATGGGATGCTTCCGTTGAAGGGCGCGATTCTGTATAAACTCGGACGTTATGCCGAGGCGTCGGCGGTTTACCGGGAGTTCATTGTTTACAACGACCGTTTGCAGACGAATACCATCAGCAAGCAATACGAGGAACTCAAGCGGAACTTCAATTCCGACCAGCAGCAGCTTGAAGCGGCCCGGTTCCGGTTCCGACTGCAACTTTGCATGGTGATTCTGCTGAGCCTCGCGCTGCTGGTCGTGGCCGGGTTTATCTTCTATGTGTTCCGCAGCCACCGTGTGCTCCGCAGGGCTGAGGCCGAGATGCGGGTGGTAACGCGGCGTATGGAGTTGGCGAACGAAGCCAAAAACCGCTTCCTTTCAAATGTCAGCACGACGATCCGCGGGCCGCTCAACGTGGTCGTCGAGGGGTCCATGCGGCTGGCGTCGCACCAGGTGGAGAGCCGCGCCGAGCAGCAACGCCTCACGCAGGACATCCGCCGGATGTCGGCTGATCTGCTGAAGATGATCAACGATATTCTCGACCTTTCCCGCCTCGAAGCGGGAATGATGAAGTTCGACATGCGTGATGCAGAGGTGTCGAGTCTGCTGGCCAGTGCGGCGAGTGTCGTGGGAACACCCGCGAACCGGATCGAGATACGCCCGGAATATCCGGAGAACACGCTGTTCATGGCAAACCTCGACGCCGCAAGGTTACAGCAGGTTTTCGAAACGCTCTTTACGCCGCCGAAAGCCCGGAGCGTGATTGTCGTGACAGTCCGCGAAGCGGATAAGGTTCTGCATATCCGGGTTGCCGGAAGCGCATTGGCGCAGGGACAGCCGTCGCAGAATGTCATTATCCGCAATGAAATAAACCGCATGCTTATCGCCCGTTTTGGCGGCAGCTATACGATTTCGGACGAGTCGGGCATCGGGGTGGTAAACCTGACGCTCCCGATTCGGGAGGTGGTTCAGGTCTGACCGGTAACTAAAAACCGCCCTGCTCATCGCAGGGCGGTTTTTGTTTGGGGTATTGCAAGCGTCAATGTTTTCCGGGCAGTTCTTCGCGGCTGTTGCCGGGATAAACCTTCACCAGTACGACGCCGTGGGGCGCGACGGTCGCTTCAAACTTGTCGGTGCATTGCGTGAGGTCCTTCTGCCGCCACAGGTCGCGCACGGTCTGTTTGCCGCGCAGTCCCAGCATACGGAGCGTGAAGTTCATCTTCACGGCCTGCCAGCCCCGGTTGAAAAGTCCGACGGCCATCGAGCCGTCTTCGAGGTGCTTGACATAGATCACCTGGTCGCCCTGCTGCCAGACGGGTACGGCCTGCAGGCCCAGCGGGTCCTGGTTAACGTCGATCACCTCATCGTTGGTCAGCAGGCTCCGCGTGAAGTCGTCCATCTGCGCCATATCGCAGCCGATCAGCAGCGGCGCTGCCAGCAGCGACCAGAGGCTGATGTGCGTATACTGCTCGTCGGCCGTCAACTTCGTGTAATGGAGTTTCGGACCCCAGCCGACCATGCCGATGACCAGCATGTCGGGGTCGGCCCAGTGCCCCGGACGGTTGAAGGGCAGCCAGCGGTCCTGGCTGAATCCGATGCTGCTGACGCTCTCCCATGTGTCGCGGATGTCGCCCGTCGTGCGCCAGCAGTTGGAATACTGCATCCACTGCGGAGCATCGCCGTAGGGCGCGCTGTTCGAAAGGCTGTAAACGACATCGCGGTCGAGGGCCTGAAGGGCGTCGTGCATCTCTTTGACGTGGTAGTAGTCGAGCGGGCTCCAGTCGTATTTGAGGTAGTCGATGCCCCATTCACCCCATTGTTTTACGTCCGGTTTTACGAACGAGTAAGCGCCGAGGTGGTAGACTTCGCGGCGGTCCGTCCAGTAGTTTCCACCCTCTTTCTGGTAGCGGTAATGCTCGTTATGCCGGCCTTTCTTGATCCATTCGTTTTCGCCGTCGGGGTTGTCCGAATAGCTGCCGATATGTGCGGCATAGGTTCCGACCCACGGCGTGGAGTAGATGCCCACGCGAAGGCCCATGTCGTGAATCTCGCGCGTGAGGGCCTTCATGTCGGGGAATTTCGTGTTCGGCTGGATCGCGTTGTCCCTGCCGCCGCGTTTGCCCTGCCAGCCGTCGTCGATGTTGATGTAGGACCAGCCGTGGTTGGCCAGGCCGCTTTCGACCATGGCGCGTGCCGATGAGAGCACCTGCTCCTGCGTGACATCGCGTGCCCAGCAGTTCCAACTGTTCCAGCCCATCGGCGGGGTGAGTGCGATTTCGCGGCCTACGACGATCCTCAGGTCGCGGTCGTAGCTCCCCAGTGCGTTTTCGGCTTTCAGTTTCACGGTGTATTCGCCCGGGGCGGTTACGCGGCCTGTAATCCGTCCGGTTTTGGCGTCGAGCTTCAGCCCCTTCGGAAGCCCCTCGGCCGAGAAGGTCATCGGACGGACGCCAGTCGCGGCGATCGTGTAGAGGAATTCCGAGCCGGGACGGACGCCGAAGACGCGGGCGCCGTTGATGCGTGGCGTGTCGGCAGGCTTCGGGGTCAGGATATACGCCGACATGTCGGGCGCAGTCTGTGCTGTGGCCTGCCCGGCCACCGCCCCGCCGCAGAGTGCGGCGAGGGCGAGGGTCGTCAGGTAACGGATAATCGGTTTTTTCATCAGGATGAAAACTTCGTTTAGCAATTATTCCGGCTTTTCTGCCAAGACCGGAATAAATTCCGATACGGAGTAAAGCTTGTTGCGGTTACTTGCATTTATAGCCAGGCGTACGTAGCGGCCCGAAACGGTCCATTGTTCAGCGGCGTATGTTCCGGTCGTCGATGTGTTGGTCTTGTCGCCGAAATCGAAGTCCTGGGCTTTCGTCCAGTTCTCACCGTCGTCCGACAGTTCGATGTAACCGGCACGGAGGTCGGTGACGTAGGAGTCGCTGCGGCGGACGATCGTGACGCCGCACCAGTAGTAAGTTTTGCCCATATCCCAGATAGTCACAGCCTCATCGGGGTTGATGTCGCCCTGTCCGGTGCTGTTGTAACGGCTTTCCCAGCGGGTGACCAGATCGTCGTCGATCATCAGTTCTGGACCGCGGCCCGTGTAGTAGGAACTGCACGAGACGAGTTTCCACTTGTTTCGGCTGTCGTAAATGGGGAGCAACGAGATGTGGAAAAGGACCGTGTTCTTTTCGCCGATCTTGAATTTCGAATTGCTTTTGAGTTTTACAAGCAGCGTGTAGTAGCCGGTTACCGAGAGTTTCGATTTGTCGATCTTGATGACCGAGACCGCTCTGTTCGACCCGGCTTTCAGGTTGGCCGCGGTAAAGGTGTAGGCGTTGTCCGGCAACGGAATGTATTGTGTCCCGTGTTCGGCATTGTAGGCTGCCAGAGCTGCTTCGCCATATTCGTATTCCGTTTCGGAATCCCACTTGTTGTCGAACTCGGTGAAGGCCACGAATTCAAGTGTGTTGGCATCGGCGGCACTCAGGTCGCTTTCCACGAGTCCGGCGTTCTCGGCCAGCACCTCGGTCTCCTGCATCCGGGGGTTGATCAGGATGGTGTTTAATTCTTCGTTGACCTCGGTTCCCGTAGCTACGAGTCGCAGCGGAAGAACGTAGTCGTTCATGTAGGGCAGCGTCATGATCCCCTTGCAGTTGAGGCGGACTGTGAGGGTGGTGCGGCGGCCTTCGGCCGTGATCGAACCCGAACTTTTGATGATCTGGTAATACTGTTCGTCGAGCAGTGTGTAAGAGGAGCCGTTTGCGGCGTTGAAAGCCTCAACCGCGTCGGGGTCGAGGACGACCTTGACCTCCGACGGTTGGCTGAAAAATCCGCTGCTGTAAGCGTAGATGTTGTAGTCGAGCGTCTCTTCCACGTCGTAATAGGTTGCGTTCTGCACGCCGTTGTTGACGATGTAGACGCGCGGGTCCACCTGGTTGTCGTTGCGGTGGTCCTTTTCGCAGGCGCTCAACAGCAATACGCCGGCGAAGGGAATCAATATATTTTGCAGTTTCATAATAATCCGGATTAGAGTGTTTTACCAGCCATAGTTCTGCGTGCATTTCACACGGTCCAGCTCCTCCTGGGAGATCGGGAAAAGATAGCCGCGTTTGGTGAAAACCCGATTGCCGTCGCGGCCGCCGTCTTTGTCGCAAAGCGTACGTTTCCAGAATTCCCCGGTCGTCTTGTGGTCAGTAGCCGAGGTGTTCATACCGTAGACTGGCATGTTGTTGTCGACCTCGGCAGTCATCCAGGTGCGGGTGTCGAAATAGCGTAGATTCTCGAAGCAGAGTTCCACCTGACGTTCGCGGCGGATCAGTTCGCGCATTTTGATCTGGTCGCCAACGGCATCGGGATAGACCTCCTCGATGTCGGGAACGCCGGCGCGCTTGCGAATCATGTTGAGGTAGAGCGTGATGTCGGTATTTGACGGATCGTACTCATTGAGCGCTTCGATGTAGTTGAGCAGGATCTCCGCATAGCGGAAGACCGGCCAGTCGATAAAGCTCCAGGTGGCTGTTCCGGTTCCGCCGATGGAAGTATCGAGTGCAGGATTAATAAACTTGTGCGCCAGGTAACCCGTCGGGGGATAGTTGTGCGAGGAACCCGGACCCGAGTTGCCGTTGGTGAAGAACTGGATGTCGGTGGTATTCTTGTTAGCACCGTGCCAGGTCAGGCCGCTCCAGAATACGTTGACATAGAAGCGCGGTTCGCGGTTCTGGTACATCTTGTAGGTATCCAGCTCGTCGCCGTAAATCGGATGCTTGAATTTCGAGAAGCCCGTTTCAGTATAACCTGCATTAGGGTCGATGATCGGCTGCGTCTGGTCGTTGTTGGTGTAGCCCGTGATGGGGTAGCGGCCGTTGGACATGGCGAAGGCGTCGACCTGTTTCTGCGTCACACCGTAACCTCCGTAGGCTGTTCCCCCGACCTTCGGGGGCGTACAGACCACGCGCCACTGGTAGCCGCTGGCGATGAATGTATAGATCTTCTCTACTGCGCCGGTTTCCGAACCGATTGATGTGAAGAGTTTGTTGAAACTGCCGTAGGGGTCTTCGCCGCTGGCGCCAACCAGGGAGTAAAGGTTCAGCTCCATTACGTCTTTGGCGGCCTGGGCTGCCTTTTCCCATTTCTTTTCGTCGTATTGGGTCGGGAAAAGAGGCTCGCCGTATTTGTTGATTACGCCGTTGTAGAGATCGTTGCCGTTGAAGAGCTTGCGGGCCGAATAAAGCAGCAGGCGGGCACGGGACGCCAGGGCGGCACCTTTGGTTGCACGGCCGTAGAAGTTGTTTGGCCAGCTGTTGGGCAGTCCTTTTGAAGCTTCCCACAATTCGTTTGCCACGTAATCGACGCATTCGTCCCACGTGTTGCGTTCTCGCTGATCGAGGCCGGTCTGAGTGAAGTCTACCGGATCGTCGCCGATGAGGAAAACGGGACCGAAAACGGGCAGCATCATGGCATAGAAATGCGCGCGCAGGAAACGAGCCTCGTTGTAGTAATAGCCTTTGTCGACGTCGCCCAGTTCCTCTGTGGGACACTCGTAGACATGCTGCATAAAATAGTTGGCTTCGCGGATGCCCTTGTACAGGTTGTTGTACGTCGCATTGCGGTAGAGGTTAAGAGCAGGGGTCCAGGAGTCGTAATTGATCTGAGTATAGTATCGGTTCAGGTAGGCGAATGATGCTTCGTCGGAGCAGGCTTCCCAGGGGAGGTTACCGGTTGAAGCCGAAACGCAGGCCGGCTGATCGTATAACGGCTGCCAGGAGTAGATATTGATCAGATACTGGTACGTTGTCTTCTGTTTCTTGAAAATATCTTTCGAGGTCAGCGGTTCGTCAGGCTGACGGTCGAGGTATGAATCGCATGCGCAGAACGTTGCACCGGCGATCAGAAACAGGGAAAGAGTTTTTATGATGTTTTTCATGGTTGTCGACGGTTAGGTTTTAGAAGCCGATCGTGAGGCCGATGTTGATGATCCGGTTGTTCGGGTAGTTGGTGGCTCCGGTCTGCAGGTCGGGGTCCCACAACTTGAAAGGACTGAAGGTAAAGAGGTTTACGCCCGAGAGATAAACGCGCAGGTTCTGCATGGCAATTTTGCTGGCAAAACGTTTGGGAAGCGTATAACCGATTTCGAGGTTTTTCAGGCGCATATAGCGTCCGTTGGTCATCCAGAAGGTCGATAACTGGTTATTGTTTGGATTGGTGCCTGTCGTCAGTCGCGGATATTTAGCGTTGAGGTTTTCCGGCGTCCAGAAATTGTTGTAGACATCGGCGAAAATACCGGCTTCCTTAGGGTTGCGTGCAATAAATCCCTGGGTTTGATCGGTCATGGTTGAGAAATTGACATTTCCTACGCCCTGGAAGAAGGCGGACAGGTCGAGTGCCTTCCATTGTAGCGAGAAACCGAATCCATAGACGATCTCGGGGATATCGGTGTAACCGATTGGTTTCATGTCGTAGCTGTCGACTACGCCATCACCGTTGATGTCAACGTATTTGATATCGCCTGGCTTGACTTCGCCGAAACTCTGTTTTACCCAGGAGTCGATGTCTTCCTGATCCTTGAACAGGCCGGCAGCCACCAGACCGAATTTCTGGTATTGCGCCTGTCCGGTTGCATTTCGGTAAGCGTATTTCCAGCTGGGTTCGTCCTTATCTACGACCATATTGCGTGCGTAGGTGAAGTTACCGCGTATGGTGAGGTGAATGTCCTTGCCGATGGGCTGGTGGTATTCGAGTGAGGCGTCGAGACCGCTGTTGCGCATCTTGCCGATGTTCACCCACGGGGTGGTGCTCAGTCCGACATACATGGGAATAGAACTGCGATCGAGGAAGATGCCTTCACGATGCTCGTTGAAATAGTCGACTGATATGCGCAGCTTGTTGAAGAATGACAGGTCAGCGCCGACATTGAATTTTTTGGCCTTCTCCCAGCCTACATTGGCATTGGGCCAGTCTCCCAGCCGGACCGACGAGTTGTTGGACGGAGTCGTTCCGAAATAGTAAGAGCCACTGTCGCTGCCGCTCTTGATCGTTTCGTTGTAGATGAAACGGCGGTTGCCGCCGATCTGGTCGTTGCCGACAAGACCATAGGAAACTTTGAGTTTGACCATGTCGAGGACGTTGCGGATCGGCTCGAAGAATTTTTCGTTCGAGATGACATAGCCGACGGCTACCGACGGGAAGAATCCGAACCGGTGCTTAGGTGAGAAGTTCTCAGAGCCGTTGTAACCGAAGTTGGCCTCGATAAAATAGCGGTTGTCATAACTGTAGGTAATGCGACCGGCAATGCCTTGATGACGGTAGGGAAGCGCCTTTTCCGAGTTGCCGGCATTTGAGCCGACGTAGTTCTTCTGCGACTGTTGGTAGAGGAACATGGCCGAAAGGTCGTGTTTGCCATAGGTGCGTGCCCAGTTGGCTACGGCTTCGAGGTAAACTGAGCGGTAACCCTTATTGGTCTGGGCGTAAGAGAGGTTCTCCTCACCAATTTTTGTCTGGTTGAATTCGAGTTCGCCGGCTTCGTTACGTCCGGTGGCCAGCCATTGGGGGGAGGTTTTCGTGCGGGCCAGGTTGTTCTCGTTCTTGGCGTCGAACGAGCCTTTGACCGAGACGGTCAGACCTTTGGTCACCCAGTCACCGAGGTCCTGTGTCAGCACGAACAACGACTGCGCCGTGTTGTAGAAAATCTCGCGGTAACCGCTCTGTGTCAGCAACGCATAGGGGTTTTCACCCTGCCCTGAGGCCGGGCCGGCCAGATAACCGTTCGAGTAAATTGCCGGGAAGGCATTGGGGGCGGTTTTAAGCGCATAGTCCCAGATGCCGGTTCCGCTGCTGTTCGTCGCAGCTGTGCCCGGTTCGTTCTTGCGTTCGAAGGTGGTGGCCAGGTTGACGTTCAGTTTGGTGTATTTGTGGAGCTGGACTTCAACGTTTGAACGGAAGTTGAACCGGCGGTAGAAAACCGACGTGTTGTACTCCTTCATGTTGTCGGCCTTGAAAAGACCGTCTTCGTTGTAGAATCCGCCTGAGATATAGTATTTAGCCGTCGTACCGCCACCGGTAACATTGACGTTGACGCGCTGGTTGAACGAATAATCCTTATAGAGTTTCTTTACCCAGTCGATGTTGGGGTGCAGGTCGGGGTCTGAACCGTCACGGAACATCTGGATGTCCTTCTGTGAGTAGACTTCGTAGCCGGCTGCCGCATTGTACATTTCGGCGAACTGGATGGCATCGGCCATGTCGGGAATCTTGGTCGGCTGTACCATGCCCGCTTCGAATTTGATGGAAATCTGCGGTTTGCCGATGGTACCCTCGCGGGTCGTGATCAGCACGACGCCGTTGGCGCCGCGAACACCATAGACAGCCGTTGCTGCGGCATCCTTGAGGATTGAGAACTCCTTGATGTCTTCGATGTCCACCAGGTCGAGGTCACGCTCGATGCCGTCGACCAGCACCAGCGGTGTCGTGCTGGAGCCGAAGGTGCTGATACCGCGGATCCAGAAGGTCGACGAGGCGCCCGGTTCGCCCGAACGCTGTACGGAGACGACGCCTGCGAGCTGTCCGGCGAGGTTGTTCGAAATCTTGCCCGTGGGCATCTTGATGTCGTTGACCGGAACAGTAGCGATCGAACCGATGACGCTGGCTTTTTTCTGGGCGCCGTAGCCGACGACGACGACCTCTTCGAGGTTGTTGTCCGGCGAGAGCGCAATTACCTTGGGGATGTTGTTCAGCGGGAACTCCAGTGTCTGGTAACCGACGAACGAGAAAGCTACGAAGCCGAAATTACCGGAGAACGAATAGTCGAACGAACCGTCGGAGCCGGTGCTCGTGCCGAGGGCCGAGTCCTTGACCCAGACGGTGGCGCCGATAATGGGCTGCCGGGTTCCGGCGTCGATCACCTGTCCCGAAATCTGGTGCTTCTGCGAAGCGGCAGGAGTTGGGGCCGGGGCCGGAGCGGCGCTCTGGGCGGCCGCACGGGTCAGGATGATGTTATTCTGGCGGATGATGTAGGTGATGCCGGTTCCGCGCAGGGCTTCGTCGAGCAACTGGGAAACCGATTTCGTCGATTTTGCGATTTTTGCAGGAACGTTGTCCACGAGGTTCCCCTGGTAGGAAATCCGGTAGGAGGTCTGCGCCTCGATCTGCTGGATCAGCCCTTTCAGGCTGGTCACGTTTTCAACGTGTACCGAGGTCTCCTGGGGCGATGAAGCGGCTTGGACCCCCCCCCACGGAATAAGGAGTGTCAGGCATGCCACCAGTAGATACCAGGCACACCGCGTGCAGAGTAACTTTTGTTTCATAGAGGTTTGGTTAAGATTGGATTAAATTGAATTATTTATAGATGGTAATTTTTTCGCCGTTGCGGGTGAACCGGGTGTTCGTCGAGAGCGTCAGCACCTCCAGGATATGGTCGATCGGCATATTGAAGTCGAGGGTTCCGGTAAACTGAATTTCTTTGAGAGAATCGTTGCGGAAGACGATGCCGAGCCCGTAGAAATCCTCGATCACAGCCGTAATCTGCGACAGGTCGACGTAACGGAAGGTACGCAGTCGGGCAGCCAGTTCCGCTTCGAGATTGACCGTTTGCACCGTCAGGTCGTTATCCGCAGGGTTGTAGGAGGCTTTCTGGCCCGGATGCAGGGCTACAACGTGCTCGGCGGCACGGAAATCGACGGCTCCTTCAACCAGAACGGTTTCGATGTCGGAGCTGTCGTCATAGGCTTTCAGGTTGAATTTGGTTCCGCGGACTACGACCTGGGCGTCGTGGACCGTGGTGACGGTGAACAGGGCGCCGTTGTGCTTGCTGACTTCGAAGAAGGCTTCGCCGGTCAGGTGCACCGTGCGGTTTTTATCGTCGAATGCCGCAGGGTAGTCCAGTTTCGAACTGCGGGTGAGGCGTACGACGGAACCGTCGGGCAGCGTTACCGAGCATTCGCTGTTTTCGGCATCGACTGTACAGATGCGGTCGTCGGGCCTGTTCTGGTAGATATACATGCCTGCGACGATCACGCCCGCGACGAGTATGGCGGCATAGCGCATCACGATCTGGCGCCATTGGGGCCTTGCTTTCTGCCGACGTAGTTCGATGCGTCGTTGCAGGGACCTGAACGACTTGTCGGTGTTGACCGACGCGGCCGCCCGGAGTCGGTCCCCGGTGAAAAGCACGAAATAAAGCGCTTCGAGCCGGCGGCGGTTCTCTTCGGAAGCGTCGTACCAGTTTTCGATCTCGCGGTTGGTCTGTTCGTCGAGTTTTCCTTCGAGGAACGCGGTCAGTAGGTTGTCGTCGATCTCTTTCATAAAAGGCGGTTTCTATATGTAATACGATTTAGGGGAAATAGTTACTAAACGAAAATCTGGATTTTTTACAGACTTTCGTTTTTATAATGTGTATCTGATTTCAGGAGAGGGAGTTTCAGTTGTTGCCGGGAATTTCGAAAAACAGTGCGATAAGCGGCAGGTAGTCCTTCAGGGCGACACCGAGAACTTTGAGGGCCTGGCCGATGTGGTAATTGACGGTTTGGGGCGATACATCCATTTCTGCGGCGATCTGCTGGTGGGTCATGCCCTGGAAACGGCTCATTTCGAAGATACGGCGGGTCTGCTCGGGCAGCTGCGCGAGGGCTTCGTGGTAGAGCCGGGCGAGTTCGGTCCCGAGATAGAAATCGGGAGAGTCGAACTGGTCGGCGAATGTTTTTTCCAATTGTTGGTGGACGCGCGAATGGACGCTCTGGCGCGTGACGCGGTCCAGCGCCTTGTTACGGACGATCATGAAGAGCAGTCCTTTTAGCGAGAGCTCCTCCATCAGTTTGTCCCGGTTTTCCCAGATGTACAGCATGGTGTCCTGCACGATGTCTTCCGCTACGGGGAGGGAGACCCAACGCGAGGCGAAGCTGCACAATCCTTTGTAGTAGAACCGGTAACAGGCTTCGAAGCACTGCATATCCCCGGCGTTGAGCCGACGAATGACCAGTCGGTTGTCGAGGATGTCGTATTTGGTATGCAGAGCCATAAACAGTAGTTTCTCGCGTAAAAGAAAGGTTAAAAGTACAATTTTTTTCAATAAACAGACGGGATTTTCAAAAAAAGGCAGACCTTTGCAATAAAATGGAACCGGCTTCCGGGGGCGTGTACCCTTCGGCAGCAGCGTATTGCGTTACTTATGAATACAATCTGGATCGTATTGCCTATATTGATCGTGCTGATGTTTCAGCTCGGTATCGAACTCGACCGGCAGGCGTTTGCCGGGGTCGCGCGCCGTCCGGTGGCCGTTGTCGCAGGGTTGCTGGGACAACTGGTGCTGTTGCCGCTTATCGCTTTCGGTGTGGCCCTCGTGTTCCGCCTCCCGCCTGTCTGGTTTATGGGATTGCTGCTGATCGCCTGCTGCCCGGGCGGAAGTTCGTCGAACGTTTTTTCGATGCTGGCAAAGGGCGACGTGGCCCTTTCGGTGACGCTGACTGCGCTCAGCAGCCTGATTACATTGGTCACGATACCGCTGGTGATGGAGTTTGTCGCGCGCTTCGTTGCGGTGCACGCCGATGCGGTCATCGAACTTCCGGTGGGTAAACTGTTGATGCAGAATATCGTCCTGCTGTTCCTGCCGATGCTGTGCGGGGCGATGTTCCGGTACTGGCGGCCTCAGGCGGCGCAGCGCGTGCATGCCCTGCTGGGGCGGGTAGCCTTTCCGGCCCTGATGCTGCTGGCCGCGGTGTTCTTTGTGCAGTATGCTTCGACGATTCTGGAAAATTTCGGCGTGCTGGGGCTGGCTGCGGGGACGCTGATCCTGCTGGCAATGGGGGCCGGGTCGTTGCTGGCACGCTTATTCCGGCTCCGGCGGGCGGTGCGCCGGACGATCGTCATCGAGGTCGGGATGCAGAACGCCGCGCAGGCGATCGCTATCGCCACCTCGCCGCTGATCTTCAACAACGGCGAAATGGCCATCCCGGCCATCGTCTATGCCCTTTTGATGAACGTAATCCTGCTCACATACCTCAAATTACTGCCGAAACATGCCGATGAAACGGTATCGCATGGTGCGTAATCGAATATCTTTGCCGTATGAAATTCCTGAAAGTTGCGATTTTGGTTTTTTGCCTGTTTGCGGCGTGCGCCGTGCAGGCGCAGGGCGGGAGTTATCCTGTCAGCGGACGGGTGATCGACCGCCTGAGCCGTAAACCGGTGGCCTATGCCGCTGTGGTGCTGGCCGGGCAGGAGCAGAAGGGAGCCTCGACCGACTCGCTGGGGCGGTTCCGCATTGAGCGCGTGAAGCCGGGCATCTGGCGTCTGGCGGTTTCGTCGGTGGGGTACAAGAGCGTTACGACGCCGGAATACATGGTTTCGGCCGCCACGCCTTTCGTCGAGATCGAGATGGAGGAGGACGCCGCACAGCTGGAGGCCGTGACGGTTTCGCCGTCGCCGTTCCGCGCCACGGTGGAGAGTCCCGTGGGGTTGAAGGTGATCGGATTGCAGGAGATCGAGAAAAGCCCCGGTTCGAACCGCGACGTGTCGCGCATCGTGCGCTCCTATCCCGGCGTGGCCTTTTCGCCCGTGGGTTACCGCAACGACCTGATCGTGCGCGGCGGAGGTCCTTCGGAGAATAAGTTTTACATGGACGGGATCGAGATTCCGAACATCAACCACTTCGCCACGCAGGGCGCGACGGGCGGTCCGGTGAGTATCGTCAATGCCGACCTCGTGCGCGAAATCAGTTTCTATACGGGGGCGTTTCCCGCCGACCGGGCCGGGGCGCTGAGCTCCGTGCTGGATTTCCGCCTCCGCGACGGCAATGCCGAAAAGCAGACCTTCAAGGCGACGCTGGGCGCTTCGGAGGTGGGCCTGAGCGGCAGCGGCCACATCGGCGACAAGACGACTTACCTGTTCTCGATCCGCCAGTCCTACCTGCAACTGCTGTTCAAGATGCTGGGGTTGCCGTTCCTGCCCAACTACATCGACGGGCAGGCGAAGGTCAAGACGCGCTTGTCGGAGCGCGACGAACTGACGGTGCTGGCGTTGGCCGGGTTCGACAATATGCGCCTCAACGTCGACGAGAAGGGCGAGGATGCCGAATACCTGCTGAGCTACCTGCCCCGCATCCGGCAGGAGACCTTCACGGTGGGGGCCTCGTGGCGCCATTATGCGGGCCGCCACGTGCAGACCGTGACACTGAGCCACACCTACCTGAACAACCGCAACCTGAAATACCTGCGCAACGACGACTCCTCGGAGGACAACCTGACCCTGCGCCTGCGCTCCGTGGAGCAGAAAACCACGCTTCGGGCCGAAAACCGGACCTACCTGGGCCGCTGGACGGTCCGCGAAGGCGTCGAGGTGAATTATTCGAGCTACACGAACCGCACGTTGCAGCGGCTCTATACCGATAAAACACAACTGTCGGATTACAATACCCGGCTGGGAATCGTCGGCTGGGGACTGTTCGCCGGGGCCGAATACGCCTCGGCCGACAAGCGGTTCACCGCTTCGGCAGGTCTCAGGGCCGACGGGAGCGACTACTCGTCGCGCATGGCGAAGGTGTGGCGCCAGTTGTCGCCCCGGGCTTCGGTCTCCTATGCGCTGAGTCCCGGCTGGTCGGTGAGCGGCAGCGCAGGGCTTTACTACCAGTTGCCGCCCTATACGGCGCTGGGATTCAAGGTGGACGATGCGTTGGTCAACAAATCGCTCGACTACATGCGCGTCGGGGTTTTCAGCGCAGGCGTCGACTGGCGGCTGCGCGACCGGCTGATCGTCTCGCTCGAAGGGTTTTACAAACGCTACGGCGATGTGCCCCTCTCCATTGCGGATGCGATTCCGCTCTCCTGCAAAGGCAACGATTACGGCGTGGTGGGTAACGAGGAGCTGGTCTCCTCGGCGCAGGGACGCGCTTATGGCGTCGAAGCGATGGCCCGCTGGCAGATTCCGGGGCGCGTGAGCGTCGTGGGGTCGGTGACCGTGTTCCGCTCGGAGTACCGCAACGACAAATCGGCTCCGTGGATCGCTTCGGCGTGGGACAACCGCTTCGTGGTCAACGTCAGCGGAACCTACGACCTGCCCCGCCACTGGAGCTTCGGCGCAAAGCTGAGCGCTGTGGGCGGTGCGCCCTACACGCCCTATGACGTGGAAAAATCGTCGCTCGTCGAGGCGTGGGATGCGCAGGGACGGCCCTATTACGACTATTCGAAGTACAACGCCGGGCGGCTCGACGCCTTTGCCCAGCTGGACGTGCGCGTCGACAAGGTATTCTATTTCCGCCGCTGCATGCTGGGCATCTACATCGACCTGCAGAACGTTGCGGGCGGCAAACTGCGTCAGCCCGACGTGCTGATGTCCACGGGCGAGGTCGAGAATCCCTCGGCCCCGGCATCGGAGCAGCGTTACCGCATGAAATACCTCGAACAGGTGAGCGGCACGCTCCTGCCGACACTGGGCCTGACGGTCGAGTTCTAAGCCTTCGGCGCCTTTCGGGCGTTCCGTTTGTCCATCGCGAAACTGATGATGAACGGGATTGCGAGGAAGACCACCGTGCCGGTCGCCACCAGCCATGTGTACATCGCCGGACTGCCCACGGGTAGCTGCGACGGCGGGAAGAAGGTGACGATGAACGAGAAGAGCACGGCGAGGAATCCGATGCCCCCGATCAGCCACATGCCCGTGTTGCCGCCCGGAACGCGGTAGCTGCGGATGAGTTTGGGCTGCGTGTAGCGCAGGCGGATTCCCGCGGCGTACATCATCATATACATAATCAGGTACAATCCCACGGTCAGGGCGCTCAGCAGGAAGAACGCCACACTAACATCGCTCATCACGATGTAGAGTGACGAAAGGAGCGTCACGATGCAGCCCTGGATGATCAGGATGTTGAGCTGCACGCCGTTTTTGTTGGTCTTCTGGAGGAAGCAGGGCAATGCCCCGTCTTTGACTGTCCACAGCAGGCCGCGGCTGGGACCCGAAATCCACGACATCACGCCCGCCAGCGCGCCGAAGGCCACGAGCAGTCCCATGACGTTCGAGAGCCAGCCCACATGGTAATGGTCGAAGACGATCTGGAAGGTGGTGAACAGGCCCGACTGGAGGTTGATCTGGTCGTAGGGGGTGATGATGGCTACGGCCAGTGCGCCCAGCGTGAACAATCCGAACGAAATCAGCGCCGCGAGGAACATTGCCCGCGGGAATTGCGTCTGGGGCTTTTTCAGTTCCGGGGCGTGCACGGCGTGTACCTCCACGCCGGCGAATAGCAGCAGGATGCCGGCCAGGAAGGCGATGTCGCTCATGCCCGTGATGTGGGGAAAGAGGCGCGGGTGGACGTGCTGCGCGGCGTCGACGTTGACGACCTGCGAGACACTGGCCGGAATCTCCTTCAGGGCGATCTCGTTGCCGCCCGCCATCCAGATGATCGCCATCACGATCACGACGATGCCCGGGAGCACCGTGCCGATCAGGAATCCCTTCGATGTGATGCCCGAAATGGCCGACGTGCCGCGCAGTGTGACGAGCGTCGCGCACCAGTACATCACGATCGAGAACAGCCCGACGTAAAGGCCGTTCTGCGCCAGCGTCGGAATGCCGATCATGTAGGCGATCGACGCGGCGGCGAATCCCAGTACGGTGGGATACCAGACGACGTTCTGGATCCATTGCAGGAAGATGGCCGAGAATCCCAGGTGACGGTTGAAGGCCTCCTTGACCCAGGTGTAGACACCTCCGCCACGGTCGGCGAAGGCGCTGCCCAGCTCGGCGCCCACGAGGGCTGCGGGAATCAGGAAGAGGAACGTCGCGAAGAAGATGTAGAAGAACATCGTCAGTTCCTCCTGGGCCATCATCGGAAGGCCGCGCAGGCTGATGACGGCAGCAGCGGTCATCAGCGCCAACTGTGTCGTCGTGATATTTTTGAGTTTTGCCATGGTGGATAGGTTGGATTTTGCTGTTTTCTGTCATCGGTCGCCGCACAGTTTTCGTGCCGGAACGCGTTGTTGCGCAGGAAAATCGGCAGACGGAGCACCGCATGGGTCCGATCGGAACAACGAATGGATTTTTTGAAACTGAAAGCATACAAAAACAGCAGGGAATCTCACGATTGGCAGCTGTTTCCGGGAGGTGCCCTTTTTCAGGAAAAATTACTAACGACCGCAGTAGCAGGGTAGAGGCTCTGCGTGTGTGCGGATGCTGCGCAGCGGCAGGGTGCGAACGACACGTCGCCGACGGTTTCCGTATGGGCGATGTGTCGTTTGTGCCCTGTTGGCCTTCCGGCCGTTCCGTACATGACCGGAGGGTTACTGCGTGAACCGGTTGAAAGTGGTTTTAGGAGGGCATACAGA
>JAEZTA010000143.1 GCA_023443765.1 Bacteroidota bacterium
CGGCCTTCATCCCGCGTACGAGCGCTGCGAGTCCCTGCTGATTGCCGTGGCAGCCGCCCGTAAAAGAGACGCTGCGGACGACACCGTCTTCTATTTCGATGTCGATTTGCCGTGAGCAGGTTCCCAGGCAGGCGTGCGATATTTTCTGTGTCATGGAGTTACGGTTTTTCAGTTTGCCGGGGCGAAGATACGAAATTCGGGACCTTTCACAAAATGTTGAAAACTTCTGCCTCCGGAATTTTGAAAGTCGGGGAATAATGGGGATTTTTGTAACCCGCAAAGGTATCCTTCGCCCCGGCGGGACGGAGGATAAAAGGGAATCGGGTGTGAATCCCGGACAGTTCCCGCTGCTGTATGCACTTTATGCCGCAGGCAAATCGTCGGGCCACTGTCCCCGTAGGGGGGACGGGAAGGCTGCCTGAGGGTCGGTGCAAGTCAGAAGACCTGCCTTTGCACATGCAATATGGGTCCTGCGGGGCAACGGGGCCGATTGTGAAACGTATATACTCAATGACAATGGATTACACGCAAATTTCCATCATTAAACGTGATGGTAAAACCGAGCCTTTCTCCCTGGAGAAAATCATCCGCGCTATTACGAAGGCCTTTCGCGCGGGCGGCATCGCGGACGAAGAACAGGTCGTCGCACAGATCGCATCCGATGTGGCGGCGGCAATTACGAAGGCTGAGATTTCGGTCGAAGATATTCAGGACATGGTCGAGGAGCGGCTGATGAAGCGCAACCCCTCGATCGCCAAACGCTATATCATCTACCGCGAGTGGCGCAACGTCGAGCGCGACCGCCGCTCGTCGATCAAGGGGGTGATGGACGGCATCGTGACCGTCGAGAAGAACGACATCAACCTCTCGAACGCCAACATGTCGTCGCATACGCCTGCCGGGCAGATGATGACCTTTGCTTCGGAGATCACCAAGGATTACGCCCTGAAATACCTCGTGGGCGTGCGCCATGGCCGTGCCCACCGCGACGGGGACATCCACATCCACGATCTGGACTACTATCCCACGAAGACCACAACCTGCATCCAGTACGACTTGGGCGATATTTACGAACGGGGCTTCGCCACGAAGAACGGTTCGGTGCGTACGCCGCAGTCGATTCAGAGCTACGCCACGCTGGCTACGATCGTCTTCCAGACCAACCAGAACGAGCAGCACGGCGGCCAGTCGATCCCGGCTTTCGACCATTTTATGGCCCCGGGCGTGCTGAAGACCTTCCGCAAACACCTGACCGATATGACGTTGTTCCTGTGTCAGGTGACCGGAGCGCGTGTGCCCGAACGTGCGGAACTGAAGGCGCTGGTCGTCGAACACGTGCCGACCATCGAGCCTTGCGAATCGGCGGTAGGCCGCCTGTTCGCCGCCCTGCGCGAATCGGGTGTGGAGGTTGCCGATGAGGACATCCGCCGCATCTGGAAGCAGGCTTACGACACGACGCGCAAGGAGACGCACCAGGCGATGGAGGGATTTATCCACAACCTCAATACGATGCACTCGCGTGGAGGTAACCAGGTGGTATTCAGTTCGGTGAACTACGGTACGGACTTCTCGCCCGAAGGTCGCATGGTCGTCCGCGAACTGCTGGCCGCCACGATCGAGGGGCTGGGCCACGGCGAAGTGCCGGTCTTCCCGATCCAGATTTTCAAGATCAAGGAGGGCGTTTCGTGGTCCGAGGAGGACTATGCCGCAGCCGTTAAGGATTTCGATAAGGCGCTGGCCGGGGAGATCGAATTCAAGACCCCGAACTTCGACCTGCTGATCGAGGCGTGCCGCACGACTTCGGTGGCGCTGTTTCCCAATTTTATGTTCCTCGACGCGCCGTTCAACCGCCACGAGAAATGGCGTATCGACGACCCCGACCGCTTCCGCTACGAGGTGGCGACGATGGGATGCCGCACGCGTGTCTTCGAGGACCTGCACGGCGAGAAATCGTCGTGGGGGCGCGGTAACCTCTCGTTTACGTCGATGAACCTCCCGCGACTGGCCATCGAGGCGATGCGCGAGGCCGAAGACATGATTCCCGACGGCAACAAGCACTCGATCCGCAAAGAGGCCCGCGAAATTTTCCTCGAATCGGTGCGTAAGACCGCGACGATGATGGCCGAGCAACTCTACGAGCGCTACCAGTTCCAGCGTACGGCCCTGGCACGGCAGTTCCCGTTCATGATGTCGAACGATGTCTGGAAGGGCGGCGGCAAGTTGCAGCCCAACGACGAGGTGGGCGATGTGCTGAAGCACGGCACGCTGGGTATCGGTTTCATCGGCGGCCACAACGCCATGGTGGCGATTTACGGCGAGGGACATGCCGCTTCGAAAGAGGCATGGCAGACGCTTTACGACGCCGTGGCGGTGATGAACCGCGTGGTTGACGAGTATAAGGCCAAATACAGCCTTAACTATTCGGTGTTGGCGACTCCGGCCGAGGGCCTGAGTGGTCGTTTCACGCGCATCGACCGCAAGCGCTATGGTGAGATTCCGGGCGTTACCGACCGCGATTACTACGTCAACTCGTTCCATATCGACGTGCGCGAACCGATCTCCATCGTTGAGAAAATCCGCCTCGAAGCGCCGTTCCACGCCATTACGCGTGGCGGACATATCACCTATGTCGAGCTCGACGGCGAGGCGAAGAAGAATCCCGTGGCGATCCTCAAGATCGTGAAGGTGATGCAGGACGAAGGGATCGGCTACGGCTCGATCAACCATCCGATCGACACCTGCCGCAAGTGCGGCCACCGCGGGGTGATCTACTCGAAATGCCCCGTCTGCGGTTCGGACGACATCCTGCGCATGCGCCGCATCACCGGTTACCTGACGGGCAGCCTCGAATCGTGGAACTCGGCGAAGCAGGCTGAGGAGAAAGATCGGGTAAAACATAGATAATCCGCTTCCGGTAATTATGTCCGTCATTTTGCTTCTCACCCTCGCTTCTTCACGGCCTTCGGCCGTGTTTACAAGTGTGACCCACCCCCAAACCCCCGCCTTGGCGGGGGCTTTTCACATGTGCAACCCGTGCCGGGGATGGCGCGTGCCGCAGACCTTGACGGATCTGTCTAAATTCTAAAATCATCCCCGCTGGAAATTTACAACGAACCCTATTTTGCTGATGGAATCACTCCGCATTCTGGCTGTCTACCCCGAAACCATCTCCGATGGTTACGGGCTGCGTTATGCGATCTATTTCGCCGGGTGTGCCCACCATTGCCCCGGCTGCCATAATCCCGACAGTCACGATCCCCGCCAGGGCCAACCCCTGACCGCGGAGTGGGCCGAAAACATCTGCGCCGCGATCTCCGCCAATCCGATCCTCGACGGCGTGACGCTCAGCGGCGGCGATCCGCTGCTGAGACCCGAACCGATGGCGGCTTTCCTGCGGCTCGTGAAGGAACGCACAGGGCAGAACATCTGGTGCTACACGGGCTATACGCTCGAAGAGTGCCTTGCGGACCCTGCCCGGCGGGAGTGCCTGCGCTGGATCGACACGCTGGTCGACGGGCGTTATGTCGAGGCGTTGCGCGACCTGTCGCTCGATTTCCGGGGGAGTTCCAACCAGCGGGTTATCGACATCGGGGCCCTGAAACTGTTCGGATAGAGACAAAAAAAAGAGCTGCAAATCCTTGCAGCTCTTTTTTTATACATGGGTTACCTCTACTGGCGCTGGAGGTCCGAATTATCGGCTACGACCATGTTCTTGTCGATGCGCAGCGTGACGTTGCCGTCAACCTCAATCAGCAGGGTAGTCTCCTTGATCTCCTTCACCACACCGTAGATACCACCAGCGGTAATGATCTTGTCGCCCTTTTTCAGTCCTTCGCGGAAAGACTGCATCTGCTTGCGGCGCTTGGCCTCGGGACGCCACATGAAGAGCCAGAGGACCAGCACCATAAGGCCGATCATGATGACAAAGCTGTACTGCTGCAGGAATCCCGGTTGGGGTTCTATGGGTGCTGCCTGAAGAAAATTAATCATACTGTTATTCTGTTTTAAGTGTTTATTTCAGTGAACGAAGCAAAGACAGTGCAAGCCGGGTGCAGAGACAATTTCGATTGGTTATGCCGAGGCGCCGCCTGTTTAAGCCGAAAGTCCTTTTCGGCAAAGATACGAATTATTGCGGAATAAACAAGTATTTATTCTACATCCGCTTCGACAAGCAACCGCAGGGGGCGCTCGGCGCCTGCCAGCGTGATGTCCAGGGTCTTGAGTTGCCAGCCCCATTCGCCGCGCGAATCGAAGGTAAGCTCCACCTGGCGGGCATCGCCCGGTGCAATCGGTTGGGAATCAAATTCGAGCGTCGTGCAGCCGCAGTTGCGCTGGTAGGAGGTGATGGCCACGGGGCGGCTCGCATCGTTGGCCAGCCACAGGCGCAGTACGGCGATTTCACCCGAGCCGAGGTGCCCGAAACGCACGGTGTCCGTACCTCCCGTGGTGAGAATCGAATCCGTTAACGAGATAATCCGGCCTTTGCGTTCGACCGCACGGGGCTGTGAGCCGCATGCCGCGGTGAGTGCCGCCAAAGCGAGAATCACGAGCGTGCGGGGCATGGTCAGGGGGTTAGATCAGGCCGCGCCCGGCCTTTTTGATGCGTCCTTCCCCGGTCAGCGACTCGACGATCTTGTCCAGTACGCCGTTGATGAAGGTGCTGCTGCCCGGAGTGGAGTAGTATTTCGAAATCTCGATCCACTCGTCGAGCGTCACCTTGACCGGAACCGACGGGAACGAGGTCAGCTCGGCCATCGCCGTCCCGATGATCAGGTTATCCATGAAAACGATGCGCTCCACATCCCAGTTCGAGGTGAATTTCTCGATATAGTCCTGGTAGGACGAGTAGTTGACCAGCGATTTCTCGAACAGCGTCTTGACGAACTCGGGGTCCTCGCTGCTCTTGAACTTCGCGGGAACTTTCAGTTCGGTGTGCGAGACGCGCAGGTTCGATAGCGTGCGCAGAATCATGATCACGATATAGGGGAGGTCGTCGGTCCAGAGGATCGACATCTCTTCCAGCACGTCGTCCAGCGCTTCGCAGCTCTGCAACTCCTTGAAGAAGTCTTCGAGCAGCTTCTTGTCTTCGTCGAACGAGCGCTCCTCGCGCAGCATGTAATCCTTGTAGTATTCGCTCTCGGTAAGTTGGGTGTAGAGCGTGCGGATCAGCTCGGGATGCCGCTCCCAGCCCAGCTTGCGGGCCGCTACATGGTCGTTCACCGCATCGCTGTTGGCGATAGTGCGAATCACGGCGTTGTCCACGAACTTGGTGTTGGGGTTGAGGTCTTCGAATGTCGGCAGTTTTTTCTGTTTGGCCAGTTCCTGACGCTGTTCGGCGTAACGCGCGATCTCCACGGGAAGAATCAGTATCTGGAAATAGAGGTCATAGGCCTTGTCGACGGATGCCATCAGCGTTTTTTCCGACGCCATCATGTTGTCTGCGCCCGATTTGAGATGGGCGAACAGCGCCTTGACGACCTTTATACGGAGTAATCTTCTGCTCAACATATTTTTTTAGAACGATTTTAACGGCTGCAAAGGTAGTGAAAAGCAAATTAAATTCCTAATTTTGCACCCATATGGAAGAATTGGAAGAAAAACAGCCTTTCGACGTTATCGTCATCGGGGCGGGCGCTGCGGGCATGATGGCCGCGGGCACGGCGGCGCGCAACGGCAAGCGCGTGTTGCTGATCGAGAAAATGGAGAAATCGGGCCGCAAAGTCCGCATCACCGGCAAAGGCCGTTGCAACGTCACCAACGCGCGGCCGGCCGAGGAGTTCGCCGGTCAGGTGCGCGCCAACGCCGATTTTTTCGCGGTTGCCTTCTCGGAGTTCAACAACCGGGCGGCGATCAAGTTTTTCGAACGTGCGGGCGTGAAACTCGACATCGAGCGCGGTGACCGGGTCTTTCCGCAGAGCGGCAAGGCGTGGGACATCGCCAATGCCCTGCTGGAATTCTGCGTCGATAACGGCGTCAAAATCATCTACAATACGCGTGTAACGGAGATCATGACCCTTGGAGACAAGATTTTCGGGGTGAAGTATATCAACCGGCGGGGCTTTGAACGCAAGGAGGAGTGCGAACAGGTGATCGTCGCCACGGGCGGGGTCTCCTATCCTGCAACCGGATCGACGGGCGACGGCTATGCGTTCGCCGCCGATCTGGGGCATACGATCGAGCCGCTGCGTCCTTCGCTGACACCGCTCATGACCTCGCACGCCTTGTGTCGTTTCCTCGACAAGGTGCTGCTACGTAACGTGAAAGCGGTGCTTTACGTCGATAACGAACCTGTACGTGAGGAGTTCGGCGAAATCGGATTTTCCGAACGCGGCATCGAAGGGGCCGTGGCACTGCGCATGAGCCGCGATGCGGTGGATGCGCTGATCGACGATAAACGCGTGAAACTGGTTCTCGACCTCAAGTCCGCGTTGACTGAAGAGGTCCTGCACGAACGTATCGCCCGCGAGATCGCCGATTTGCAGCCCACGGACTTTTTCGGTGAACTGCTGCGCAAACTGGTTCCCAAGCCGCTGGTGATGCCGTTGTCGCAGGAACTGGACATCCGTGCGAATTATTACGTCAGCAAACTCACCGATGAGCAGATTACGCGCCTGGTCCGTACGCTCAAGGGGCTGACTTTCCCCATTACGGACTATGCGCCGTTCGAATATGCCGTAGTGACGGCCGGCGGCGTGCGCTGCGACGAGGTGAATCCTTATACGATGGAATCGCTGAAGGTCAAGGGACTGTACTTTGCCGGCGAGGTGCTCGACATCGACGCCAATACGGGCGGCTACAATCTTCAGATCGCTTTTTCGACGGGTCGTCTGGCCGGTATGCTTAAAAAATAACGTTTATGAAGATTGGCGGACATCCCATTTCCATCCGATTGCCCGGGCGGGTTGCCGAACTGCGCAACCGCCTCTCCCGTGCCCGCTATTTTCGCGGCCATGGAGTCCATTCGCCGTTCGTTTACAATATTGTGCGCTGTGTGTTCATGCGCGACAGCCTGCTGCCCGGCGACCGGGCTTTGTACAAGGCATTGCTTGCGGCGGGTGTTTCTCAACGCCGTGCGGTGCAGTTGCAGAACCTGATGATTCATTGCGGCTACACGACTTTTGGCCTGAATTGTGCGGATGCGGAACTCTGCATCGCAACGCACGACCTGCCGCGGGCGGCGACGCTCGCCCTGGTACGTGCGGCGGCCGAAGCGGGGCATACCGTAGCGCTGATGGCTCCTTATGACGGCTGCGAGCGTCAGGCGTTGTGCGGCCAGATCGTCGCAGGACATCCTTCGACAACGGTCGACAACCGCGGTTACCTGCTGATTTTCAACAACCATTTGCCGAAACAACATTTCAGGATATGAAAGTATACACGAAAACAGGGGACAAGGGAATGACCTCGCTGATCGGTGGTGAACGGGTCTTCAAAACCGACGAACGGGTCGAAGCTTACGGCTCGGTCGATGAACTGGCGGCTTTCACGGCCCTGCTGGCCGATAACATGCGTGCCGACGCCACGCTGACGGTCGATGTTGACGACCTGAACCGTATCCTTTCGCGGCTGATGTCGGTCGAAGCCCTGCTGGCGACCGGGGAGTCGGGAAGCGACAAGGTCGCGCCGCTGGCTCCCGAAACCATCTCATGGCTCGAAGAGCGTATCGACGCTTTGCAGGAGAGCCTGAAGCCGATCGACAAATTTACGATTCCCGGCGGAAATGCCGTGGTGTCGATGTGCCACATTTGCCGCACCGTCTGCCGCCGTGCCGAGCGTGCAGCACTTCGCGCCGATGCCAAATACGGCGTCGATCCCACGGCACTGGTCTGGCTAAACCGCCTTTCGGATTATTTCTATCTGCTGGGGCGCTCCCTAACGGCCCGTTATGCCGTGGAGGAAGTGCTGTGGATTCCCTAAAACAACAGCGGAACGATCTGAAAATCGTTCCGCTGTTGTTTTTAACTTTATTATTCTGAGGTCGTTATCCTCAAAATTCTTTTTAGTACTCCTCTTCGTTAAAAAAGAAGTCGTCTTTCGAGGGATAGTCGGGCCAGATGTCTTCGATGGATTCGTAGATTTCGCCTTCGTCTTCTATCTCCTGCAGATTTTCGAGCACTTCAAGCGGCGCACCCGAACGTACCGCATAGTCAATTAATTCATCTTTTGTTGCGGGCCAGGGAGCATCCTCAAGCTTCGATGCCAGTTCAAGCGTCCAATACATAGTCACAATTTTTTTAAGTTCCCAATAATCAACGGATTAGTCGCCTCAAAGGGCTGTGCACCCGTTATGACTAGTTTGCAAAAGTATAAAAAAAACGAGAAAAACAAAGAAAAAACGTTAAAACATCGTATATATATTGCTATATCGTTAGTAACCATTATTTTATCGAATATAACAATCTGACAACAAATTGCTACAAAAGGTTTTTGTATCCCCGGGCGATTTTGTTCGTGGAATCTAGTCGTTGCCGGGTTGCCGGAATGCAGATCATCCCGTCGTTGTTTTGCAAACTTGTTTTTTTATCGTACTTTTGTTACGATTCGAAACTTTAATCACCTTAACCCAATTACGAAACCGGAAACTCTATGACCCGAACTTGCCGTTTTTTCCTGCCGCTCCTTTTCTGCCTGGCGGCGCCTGCCTTTGCCGGGGCGCAAACCCGCTGGGAAGTTGTTCCCGATAGCACGGCCATCGTGTGGAACGTTCGCGAGGGTGATTCGCACCAGGACCATATCGAAATGAGCGGCCTGAAGATTTCCACTGTCCTGCGTTATGGCGTCAATGCCGACGGTAGTTTCCGGCTTGACCGCAGTATCGTGTGGCCGATGCTGCGCACGATTCCGAACAATACGCACGGTTCGCTGATGCGGCGTTTCGGGTGGGATATTCCCCGGATGATCACGGTCAACGAGGCTCTTTTGCAGCAGGAGAAGGTGCGCCGGATTGTGCTCGACGGCACGATGACCGTCGAGAGCGACTGGACGACGGCCAAAGGCTCGCTTTCGCTGACGCGTATCCTCTTCCCGTCGGTCGATGCCGCCGCTTTCTGTGAGAAATACATCCTCCGGAATACAGGTAAAAAATCGCTCTACGTCGAGATTCCTGAGGCCCATTCGGTGATCCGCACGGAGCCTGCGAAGGGTGTGGAGGGGAGCTATGAACTGGTTGCCGAGATTTGCGGCGATACGGCGCTGATGCTGGCTCCGCAGGCGGAGGTGGCTTTCGAAGCCTTTTTCATCGGCCGCAAACCCGCAGAACAGGCTCTGGCGTTGAATGTTGATGCAGAGTATGCCAAACGACGGGCATTGGTAGCCGAATGGCAGCGCAACCTGGTGTTGGAGACGCCCGATCCGGTGATCGACGCCATGTTCGCCTTTGCAAAAATCCGCGCTGCCGAGAGTATCTACGACACCAAAGGCGGTCTGATGCACGGCCCCGGCGGGGAGCGTTACTATGCGGCGATCTGGGCTAACGACCAAGCCGAATACATCAATCCGTTCTTCCCCTTCCTGGGTTACGAAAAGGGCGACCGCTCGGCTTTCTGCTCGTTCCAGCACTTCGCCCGCTATATGAATCCTGATTACCGTCCGATTCCCAGTTCGATCGTCGCCGAAGGGGACAGTTTCTGGAATGGTGCGGGCGACCGCGGCGATGCGGCCATGATCGCCTACGGTGCGGCGCGCTATGCGCTGGCGCGCGGCGATGCCGCCGAAGCGGCGCAGATCTGGCCGCTGGTGGAGTGGTGTCTGGAATACTGCCGCCGCCAGTTGACCGCCGACGGCGTTGTGGCCTCCGATGCGGATGAACTGGAAGGCCGTTTCCCGGCCGGGGATGCCAATCTGTGCACCTCGTCGCTCTATTACGATGCACTGCTTTCGGCTGCGATGCTGGGCCGTGAACTGCATAAACCTGCGGCGCAACTGGCAGCCTACGAACGTGAAGCCACCGCACTGCGAAAGAATATCGACCGCCATTTCGGAGGTATGGTCGAAGGGTTCGACACCTATCGTTATTACACGGGGAACGACCTGCTGCGTGCGTGGATCTGCATTCCGCTGACTGTCGGCATCGACGAACGCAAGGAGGCGACCATCGGGGCGCTCTTCTCCCCGAAACTGTGGACCGACAACGGCCTGCTGACCCAGTCGGGCGACAAGACGTTCTGGGACCGTTCGACGCTTTATGCCTTGCGCGGCGTCTATGCTTCGGGTGAGACCGAAAAGGCGACCGACTACCTCTCGTATTACTCCCGGACGCGCCTGCTGGGCGACCACGTTCCCTATGCCATTGAGGCGTGGCCCGAAGGCTCCCAGCGCCACCTGTCGGCCGAGAGCGGACTCTACTGCCGCATCCTGACCGAAGGGGTGTTCGGAATCCGTCCGACGGGCTTCCGGTCGTTCACGATGACGCCGCACCTGCCCGCTGCATGGGACCACATGAACCTGCGCAACGTGCGCGCGTTCGGGTCGGCATTCGACATCGAAGTCCGCCGTGCGGCGAAGGGGACGGATGTCACGGTGACGCAGGACGGAAAGACCGTTGTCCGCAAGACAATCCGCCCCGGGCAGAGCCTCGGGGTGAAGTTGAAATAGACGAAAAAGGGAGGTTTTCAAAAACCTCCCTTTTTTATTTCGTTGCGATGTAAAACAGGTCGAAGCACTTGTCGCCGACAGGCCCGATGGCGTAGTCGTCCATGCGGATCGAGGTCGTCAGGTCGGTGTTCTTTTCGAGGAGTTTGCGGCGGTTCATCCGGTTGAGGATGTCGTAGGGGAGTTGCAGCATCCAGCGCGGCAGGCGGTGTTGCAGGTCGAGGATGTCGAAGCGCGTGAAACGTTCGACGCTGCGGCGGTTCTCCTCGTAATAGTCCATTACTTTTTGGTTGCCGAAAACCCCGAGGGTTTCGACCTCCGGGAACCGCGAGGCGAGCAGCTTGCGCAACTGTTCGGGCGTATACTCCCGGATGTGCCACGGGTTGCGGGTCAGCGACATCGGAGCATTGGGGGTCGTCACGATGAAACGGCCGCCCGGACGCAGTATGCGGTAGATCTCGCGCACGAAAAATGCGTCGCGTTTGATGTGCTCGATCACCTGGAACGAAATCACGCAGTCGAAACTCTCGCCCGGAAAATCCAGCGGCGGAACCACCGCCTGCCGGAACTCGACATTGGGCTGGTCGAGCAACTCCGGCGCAGGAACGTGTTTGTCGATGGTGACGAACCGCCGGGCCTGGGGCGCCACGACTTCGATGCCGTAGCCGGCTCCGGTCCCGATTTCGAGTACCTCGCCCGCAATGCGATCCGCGGCGGCGTGGTAGGCCAGCAGTGAACGCTGGAAAACGAAATTGTCCGAGGCCTCTGCCGAAACGCGCTCGGCGGTGTTAATCTTCGCCATGTTCCCGGATTTTTATGCCCTTTTCGTCGACTTCGACCTCTCCGCGTTTGAGGAGCATGCCCAGCGAACGTTTGAATACTTTTTTGCTCGTCCCCGTCAGGTGCGTCACCTCTTCGGGGGCGCTGTCGTCGTTCAGGGGCAGGAAGCCGCCGTTGTCCCGGACCAGTTGGAGCAATACCTCCGCGGAGTCCTTCACCTGTGCAAATCCCGTCTGCTGAAGGCTCACGTCGATGCGGTTGTCCTCGGTGATGCGGCTAATGTAGCCCTTCAGGCGGTCGCCGACGGCTACGGGGCGGAATATCTGGTTGCGGTAGATCATGCCCCAATGGCGGTTTTCGATGATCACCCGGAAGCCGATTTCGCTCTCCGAGGCTACGAGCAGCGATACTTCCTGCCGGGGTTTTACCGTGATCAGGTCGTTGTTGACGAAGCCCTTGAGCTTGGTTGTGGCCACGCAGCGGCCCGTGATGTTGTCCTCGTAGAGGTAGACGATATAGCTGTGCCCGGGCAGAATGCCGCCCTGCTGGTTGCGGTTTGGGAGGAAGAGGTCCTTGCCGTGCAGTCCCCAGTCGAGGAACGCTCCGTGGACCGTCTTGTCCACCACGCGCAGGTAGCCCGCCTCGCCTTCGCGCAGCAATGGCGTTTCGGTCGTCGCCACGAGCCGGTCCTCCGAGTCGTGGTAGAGGAAAACCTCCTTGGTATCGCCGGCCTTGTCCGTCAGCGAGGTGTAGCGGTTGGGCAGCAGAACCTCGTTCTGCTCCTCGTCGACGAGGTATAATCCGTATTCCGATACACGGCTTACGGTGAGAGTTTGTGTGCGTCCTGCTCTGAGCATTGTCGTCCTGAATGAATTAATACGGTGCAAAAGTACGTTTATTTTCGTCTGAATCCAAACTTCTCAGGCCGCTCTGTCGGAAGATGTGGCCCATTTGGCGGGTTGCGGAACGAAAGTTTTGCGGATTGGCCGAAAATCGCTATCTTTACCAGAAGTAAAAATTCTCCCGAAATGATGAACCTCCGCCGATTTTTAGTCCTGCTCTGGGCGGGATTACTGGCTGCGACCGTTGCGTGGGCCCAGCCGGTCAGCACGCTTTACGACAAGGCCGAATACCGCATCGCCATGCGCGACAGCGTGCATCTCCACACTACGGTTTTCACGCCCAAAGCCCCCGGCAAGGCTCCGATGATTATTTTCCGGACGCCCTACGGCACAGGACCTTACGGCGAAGGACAGTTTCCCCGCGGATTCGAGTCGGGCTACATGCGCAGCTATGTCGACCGCGGCTATATCATTGTTCAGCAGGATGTCCGGGGCCGTAACATGAGCGAAGGCGAGTTCATGCACATCCGTCCCGCGGGCTTCGGCGACGTGGACGAGACGACGGACAGTTACGACACGGTGGACTGGCTGGTGAAGCATATCCCCGGCAACAACGGCCGTGTGGGCTTCGCCGGATCGTCCTACCCGGGTTTCTATGCCCTGATGGGCGGGCTGAGCGGCCATCCCGCCGTGAAGGCCATTTCGCCGCAGGCCCCCGTTACCGACTGGTACATGGGCGACGACGTGCACCACAACGGCGTGCTGATGCTGAGTGACGCCGTGCGGTTCCTCAATTCGATGAACACACCTCCGGGACATACGCCGACGGACCGGATGCCGGGGCGCCCGCTGACGACGAGCCCCAACGACCGCACCTTCTTCCTGGAGCAGTATCCTACATTGGCCGACCTGACGAAACTGCTGGCCCCCAATGCTTTCTGGGAAGAGATCGCCCGGCATCCCGACTACGACGAGTGGTGGCGCGCGCGCGATACCCGCCGGGCCTGCTATAACATCCGTCCCGCGATGCTTGTCGTGGGCGGCACGTTCGACGCTGAGGATTGCTATGGAGCCTGGAACCTTTATAAAGCCGTGCTGCGGCAGAGCGCCCGGACCCCGCTGCACCTGATCGTCGGACCGTGGGCGCACGGGGCATGGCGCGGCGACGGCCGTTCGCTGGGCGATTTCAACTTCGGCGAGGAGGCCTCCGGGGCCTACTACATGGAGCATTTCGAGGCTCCCTTCTTCGACTGTTACCTTTGGGCGCGCGATACCGTCGACCGCCTGCCGCCCGTGGCGGTCTTCTCCTCGGGCGACAACCGCTGGCGTACGTTCGAGCGGTGGACACCTCCGCAGGCCAGTAAGCTGACCCTCTACCTGACCGAGGGCGGGCGTATCGCTTCGCAGAAACCCACGGCCAAAGCCTCGTCGACGAGCTATACCTCCGATCCTTCCGATCCCGTGCCGTATATCTCGACTCCCGGAACCCGGCGGCCCAAGGAGTATATGATCGCCGACCAGCGGTTCCTTGCAGAGCGTAAGGACGTGCTGACGTTCGTGACCGAGCCGCTTACCGAAGATATGACCTTGGCAGGACCGGTCGAGGCGGCGCTGGAAGTGGCGCTTTCGACCACCGATGCTGATTTTATCGTGAAGCTGATCGACGTTTTCCCCGAAGGAGGCGAAAAGTCGGGTATGCAGATGCTTGTCCGCGGCGACGTGGTGCGAGGCCGTTACCGTGACGGCTTTGCGCGGCCGAAAGCCTTCGTGCCGGGCAAACCCGAAACCGTGCCGTTCCGGACGACCGACATCGCCCATACTTTCCGCGCCGGACATCGCATCATGGTGCAGGTGCAGAGTTCGTGGTTTCCGCTCACGGAGCGCCATCCCCAGCAGTTCATCGACCTGTGGAGTTGCGCGGCGTCGGACTTCGTGCCTTGCCGGGTGACGCTCTTCCACCAGCGCGACCGCGCTTCGTCGCTGACCGTCTATAAACTCTGATCCCCATGACGCTCCGCATCGCCCTTTGTCAGTGCGACATCGAGTGGGAACTGCCTGTGCGAAACCTCGCGCGGCTGGAACTGCTGGTCGCTTCGGCCGAAGCGGATGTCGTGCTGCTGCCCGAGCTGTTCGCCACGGGCTTCACGCTCGATCCCGCCGGCGTGGCCGAAGGCCCGGGCGCCCTTGTCGCCGGAGCCATGCGCCGCTGGGCCGTGGAGTACGGCAAGGCGATCACGGGCAGTGTCGCCGTTGCCGAAAGCGGGCGTTTCTACAATCGGATGTATTTCGTGAAGCCTTCGGGCGAATGTGTGTGGTACGACAAACACCATCTGTTCGCACCCGGCGGCGAAGCGCGGAACTACACTCCCGGCGACTGCCGCACGGTGGTCGAATACGGGGGCTTCCGGTTTCTGTTGCTGGTTTGCTATGACCTGCGTTTTCCGGTCTGGAGCCGCTGCCGGTGCGATTACGACGCTATTCTCTGCTGCGCCTCGTGGCCCGAATCGCGCCGGGAGGTGTGGCAAACCCTGCTGCGCGCCCGGGCCATCGAGAACCAATGCTATGTCGCGGGTGTGAATCGGGTAGGGGACGATCCTTCGGCCCATTATGCCGGGGATTCGGCCCTCATCGACTTCAAGGGCCGCACGGTGGCCGAAGCCGGCGACGGGGAACAGGTCCTGACGGGCGAACTCGACGATGGGGCATTGGGGGCGTTCCGCGAAAAATTCCCTGTCTGGAAGGACGCGGATAAATTCATAATTCAAAATTCATAATTCACAGTTAAAAAATTCGTATCTTTACGCACTTTTCGCACCGGGAACATTTCCCGCATCCAATAAAAGGGGCCTCCGGTGCGTTTTTCTCACGAAAATGGAAGATACGATCAAAATACTGGGCGCCCGGGTTCACAACCTCAGGAACGTGGACCTCGAAATTCCGCGCCGCAAACTGGTAGTCATCACCGGCCTTTCGGGGTCGGGCAAATCGTCGCTGGCTTTCGACACGATCTATGCCGAGGGACAGCGCCGTTACATGGAGACGCTTTCGACCTATGCACGTCAGTTCGTGGGGGCGATGGAGCGTCCCGATGTGGATAAGATCACGGGCCTGAGCCCCGTGGTGGCCATCGAACAGAAAACCACTAACAAGAATCCCCGTTCGACGGTCGGAACCGTGACCGAAATCAACGACTTCCTGCGCCTCCTCTACGCGCGGGCGTCGCGGGCCTATTCGCCTGTGACGGGCGAGGAGATGGTCCACTATACCGACGACCAGATCGCCGAACTGATCCTCACGGGTTTTACCGGGCGCAAGATCGCCCTGATGGCCCCCATCGTCAAGGGTCGCAAGGGCCACTACCGCGAACTGTTCGAATCGCTGGCCAAGAAAGGATATATCTATGCGCGCATCGACGGCGAAATCCGCGAAATCTCATCCGGGATGCGTCTCGACCGCTATAAAATCCATACGATCGACCTGGTGGTCGACCGCCTCGTGGTGAACGAGGAGTCGCGCGACCGGCTGATGACTTCGCTCAAGGAGTCGATGCGCCAGGGCAAGGGCACGATGGCCGTCTACGACTACGGGACCGAGCAGCAGCGTTTCTACTCGCGCCACCTGATGTGCCCTTCGACGGGCGTGGCTTTCGAGGACCCTGCGCCGCATACCTTCTCGTTCAACTCGCCGAAGGGCGCCTGCCCCCATTGCAACGGACTGGGCGAAGAGGCGGTTTTCGACATCGGGAAGATCATCCCCGATACCAAACTCTCGCTGCGCGAAGGGGCCGTCGAGCCGCTGGGCAAGTACCGCAACAACATGCTCTTCGCCATCCTGGAGATGCTGGGCCGCCGTTACGATTTCACACTCGACGATCCCATCGAGGCCTTCTCGGAAGAGGGACTGAATGCCGTGCTGTACGGCGATTCCGAGCCGCTGACGGTCGACCTGCAGGAGTTCAGCTCCTCGGGCGGACGGCAGTTTCTCTCGTGGGAGGGCGTGGCCGAATATATCGGCCGCACCGAGGACGACTATTCGAAGCACGGCCAGAAGTGGCGCGACCAGTTCCTTGTCTACCGCAAATGTTCGGTCTGCGGCGGTTCGCGCCTTCGCAAGGAGTCGTTGCAGTTCCGCGTCGCCGGCAAGAATATCGCCGAGGTGTCGGCGCTGTCCATCTCCGAATTTTCGGAGTGGGTTCCCACCATTGAGAAGCAGTTGTCCGAGAAGGAGTGGAAGATCGCGCAGGAGATCGTCAAGGAGATTCGCGAACGCCTCCGGTTCCTGATGGACGTGGGACTGGGTTACCTGTCGCTGGCGCGCTCGTCGCGCTCGCTCTCGGGCGGCGAAAGCCAGCGCATCCGCCTCGCCACGCAGATCGGCTCGAAGCTCGTGAACGTGCTCTATATCCTCGACGAGCCTTCGATCGGGCTTCACCAGCGCGACAACCAGCGTTTGATCCGCAGCCTCGAAGAGTTGCGCGACGCGGGTAACTCGGTGATCGTCGTCGAGCACGACGAGGACATGATGCGTGCCGCCGACTTCATCGTCGACGTGGGTCCCCGCGCAGGTCGCAAGGGCGGCAATATCGTGGCTGCCGGAACGTTCGACGACATCCTCAAATCCGACACCATTACCGCCGACTACCTTACGGGCCGTCGCCGGATCGAAATTCCCGAAACGCTGCGCAAAGGTACGGGCGAAAAGATCGTGATCCGCGGCGCGCGGGGCAACAACCTCAAGAACGTCACCGTGGAGTTCCCGCTGGGCAAGTTCATCTGCATCACGGGCGTCAGCGGATCGGGCAAGTCGACGCTCGTCAACGAGACCCTGCGTCCGATTCTTGCCAAGGAACTTTACCGCTCTTTCGACCAGCCGCTGGAATACGACAAGGTCGAGGGGATCGAACACGTCGACAAACTGGTCGTCGTCGACCAGTCGCCCATCGGGCGCACCCCGCGTTCGAATCCCGCGACTTATTCAAATGTTTTTTCAGACATCCGCAAGCTGTTCGAACTCACGCCCGATGCCCAGATACGCGGCTTCAAGGCGGGTCGGTTCTCGTTCAACGTCAAGGGCGGCCGCTGCGAGGAGTGCCGCGGGGCCGGCGTGCAGACCATCGAAATGAACTTCCTGCCCGACGTTTACGTGCGCTGCAAGGCGTGCGGCGGCCACCGCTACAACCGCGAGACGCTCGAAGTGAAGTATAAAGGCAAGAATATCGACGACGTGCTGAACATGACGGTCAACATGGCGGTGGAGTTCTTCGAGAATATACCTAATATATACCAGAAGCTCAAGGCGATTCAGGAAGTGGGCCTCGGTTACCTGACCCTCGGCCAGCCCTGCACGACGCTCTCGGGCGGCGAGAGCCAGCGCATCAAGCTCTCTTCGGAGCTTTCGAAACGCGACACGGGCCGCACGCTCTACATCCTCGACGAGCCTACGACGGGCCTCCATTTCGAAGATATCCGCCTGTTGCTCGACGTGCTGAACAAACTCGTCGACCGGGGAAATACGGTCATCGTCATCGAGCACAACCTCGACGTGGTGAAGGTGGCCGACCACCTGATCGACATCGGTCCCGAGGGCGGAGCCGCCGGCGGGGAGATCATCGCCGAGGGTACGCCGCACGAGGTCGCGCAATGCGAGCGCAGCTACACGGGGCAATTCCTTAAAAAAATAGGGCTTTAACGAGTTCGGCACCGATTTTGCTGTCATAGCCGTAACAAACCTTATGTGCTATGAAAAAAACAGTCATTATCGTTGTGGGCCTGTTGCTCTGCGCAGCGGCCGTTACCGTGATCGGACAGAAAAAAGTGCTGTCGCCCAAAGAAGAACGCCGCGAGGTGCGTGAAAAACGTCGTGCGGAACGTATCGCCAATTACGAGAAGTTCATGGACTCGCTCGTTTTGTCGCGTAACTTCCAGTTCAACCCGACGACGTTCCAGCGTCAGCCCGCAGGTCCTATGCGCCAGATCATGAACCCCGCGTTCAACGTCGGCGTCTGGGACGGTACGGTGGACATTACGCTTCCCTACATCAAGGGGTACGTGCCGCCTTACTATGTGACGATCATCAACTACACGGTTCCCGATGTGCAGGGCTATATCACCGAGCAGACACACGAGGGCTGGATGGTGACCTTCTCGACTTCGTTGTTCTCGGCGTCGACTTACACCTTCACCTTCGAGATCTTCTCCCGCACGGGCGGTGCAACGCTGACGATCACCAACCCGTGGTACAATCCCGTACAGTATACGGGGTCGATCTCGCAGCTCTATTGATCCGCAGCATATGAACCGGACTTCCGCTTCTTCCGGCAGCGGTTCGCGGCATGCCGCCTTCGCTGATCCTATCTTCACGAAAACCCCCGCTTCGGCGGGGATTTTTGTCCGCAGGCTGTCCATTGCGGCCACGGGGCTTCTCGTAGCTTGCACCGCCGTGGCGCAAACTCCGCAATACTCGCTCGAAACCTCCGCCGTGGACAGCGTGCCGCAGACGACGATCGTACCCGTACAGCAACCTCCGGTGCAGGTCGTGGAGCACACGACCGTCTACGAGGAGCCGACGGCCGGCATGGACCGCGCCCAGCGACGGGCCTATAAAGCGAAGGTCTATGCCGCGAAAATCGATTCGCTGGTGCAGTCGCGCAATTATATGTTCTTTCCCAACTCGATGCAGCAGCTCGGCGGAATGATCCGTTCGATCTATGCCGACTACTTCTTTTTCGGGGTCTTCGTCGACCATGTCGAGGTGCACCTGCCTACCGAGCGGGGCATCACCCAGTATGTCGAAATGCTGAATTTTGATTCGATGTCGGTCCGCGACTACCGCGCAGCCCGCGTGCAGTGGGGGTGGTCGATCTCCTTCAACATCACCGACGGCGATGCTCTCTACCACGCCGATTTCGCTGTCTCGACCGCTACGGGCGAAACGGTGCTGACGCTTCTGACGCCCGATGTCACGATGCGCTACGTCGGCTGGCTGTGGAACAAACGGGTCAATGACCCGAAATTCCGACGGCTGGATTGAAAATAGCAAAGGCTGCCCGTGAAGGACAGCCTTTTTTGTTGTATGGAGTCGGTTAATGGCTCACTTCTTGTATATCAATGCCACGGCCGAAGTGGAAACACCCTCTTCGCGGCCCTCGAAGCCCAGATGCTCTGTGGTCGTAGCTTTGACCGACACCCGGTCATCGCCTACGCCCATTGCGTCGGCCATTGCGACGCGCATGGCGTCGATGTGCGGTCGCAGTTTGGGTTTCTGCATCTGAATCGTGCAATCCACATTCCCGATCTCGTATCCCTTTTCACGCAGCAATGCCGCGACTTTGCGCAGGAGTATTTTCGAGTCGATGCCTTTGAAGTCGGCCGACGTGTCGGGGAAATGCAGCCCGATGTCACCCAGCGCGGCAGCGCCCAGCAGGGCGTCGCACACGGCGTGGATCACCACGTCGCCGTCCGAGTGGGCGACGCATCCCTTCGTGTGGGCGATCTCCACGCCTCCCAGCACCAGCCTAAGGCCGTCGGCCAGCGCGTGTACGTCGTATCCGTGCCCTATCCTGAAATCCATAGTTTCCATATTTTATATTGCCAAAGTTACGGATTTTTCCTAACTTTGCAAAAATGCAAAAACCTATGTCTGAAATCACCTCTCTGGAGCCCCGCCTCGTGTGGGAGCAGTTCGATGCCATTACGCGAGTGCCGCGTCCTTCGAAGAAGGAGGGCAAAATTATCGACTTCCTGGTCGATTTTGCCAAAACGCACAATATTGAATATAAAAAGGATGCCGTAGGCAACGTCGTGATGCGCAAGCCCGCCACGCCGGGCTTCGAGGACCATCCCGGAGTGATCCTCCAGTCGCACATGGACATGGTCTGCGAGAAGAATTCCGACGTGGAGTTCGATTTTGAGCACGACGCCATCCGTACGCGTATCGACGGCGAATGGGTTAAGGCCGAGGGCACGACGCTGGGTGCCGACTGCGGCATCGGCATGGCCGCCGCGTTGGCCGTGCTGCTCGATGAGTCGGTGGAGCACGGGCCTGTCGAGGCGCTGTTCACCGTCGACGAGGAGACCGGGCTGACGGGCGCCTTCGAACTGGGCGAGGGAATGCTTACGGGCAAATACCTCATCAACCTCGATTCGGAAGACGAAGGCGAAATCTTCATCGGCTGTGCCGGAGGTATCGACACCATCGCTACGTTCCACTACACGATGGAACCCGCGCCGAAGAATTATACGTTCTTCCGCGTCGACGTGTCGGACCTGCAGGGCGGACACTCGGGCGACGACATCGACAAGGGCCGCGTCAACTCGAACAAGACCGTGGCGCGCCTCCTGTGGGACGGCATGCAGTCGTTCGAACTGAAGTTGTGCTATTTCAACGGCGGCAACCTCCGCAACGCCATTCCCCGCGAGGCTTACGCCATCTTCGGCGTTCCGGCGCGGTTCAAGGACGAGTTCGTCAAACGCTACAACCTCTTCGCTGCCGACCTGGAAGCCGAGTTCCGGTTCCGCGAACCCAATTTCAAGATTACGCTCAACGAAATGCCCCAGGTCGACGAGGTGCTCGACGCCAAAACCCAGTTTGCGCTGGTCTATTCGCTCGTGGGCGTTCCCAACGGGGTCGTGGCCATGTCGTTCGCCGTTCCGGGGCTGGTCGAGACCTCGACGAACCTCGCCTCGGTGAAATTCGAAGAGGGCAACCGTATTGTCGTCACCTCGTCGCAGCGGTCGTCGGTCGAGAGCGCCAAGACCTATGTGATGCAGATGGTTGAATCGGTCTTCGCGCTGGCGGGCGCCGACGTGGCCCATTCCGACGGTTATCCAGGCTGGACGCCCAACCCCGAATCGAAACTGCTGGAGGTCACCGTTGAGGCTTATAAACGGCTGTTCAACACCGAACCCAAGGTCCGCGCCATCCATGCCGGACTGGAGTGCGGTCTGTTCCTCGAAAAATACCCCGACCTGGAGATGGTCTCCTTCGGCCCGACGCTCCGCGGCGTGCATTCGCCCGACGAGCGGCTCGAAATTGCCACGGTTCCCAAGTTCTGGGACCTGCTTGCCGAAGTCCTGAAAACGATCTGATTCCGATTCCGGCATCTCCACCGACGGGGATGCCGGAATTTATATTCCCCAAACCTATGAAACCGATTCTGTTCGCCGCTTTGCTGTTTTCGACGAATCTGTTCGCATCCTGCTCGACCGAGCGGTTCGAAACCGTCGACCGTCCCGACACCTCTGTGCGCAATGCGTACTATGCGAGTAACCGGGCTCCGCTGCAACCCCAGTATTTCGTGAAGCTGCCCGTCGGGGCCGTACAGCCCGGAGGGTGGATCGCCCGCCAGCTCCGGCTCCAGGCCGAGGGCCTGAACGGGCACCTCGACGAGATTAGCATCTGGCTCGAAAAGGAGCACAACGCCTGGCTCGGCCGGGGCGACAGCAACGGTTGGGAGGAGGTTCCCTATTGGCTGCGCGGGTATGCCGCGACGGCCTACATCCTCGGCGACCGGGCGATGACCGACGAGGCCCGCTCGTGGATCGAAGGCATCCTTTCGACGCAGCAGCCCGACGGCTGGTTCGGCCCCGTCCTCACGAACGAGCGCGGCAGCCGCGACCTGCTGGCGAACATGGTGGTCTGCTGGATCATGCAGGATTACTACGACTATACGGGCGACGAGCGCGTCATCACGTTCCTGACGAACTATTACAAGTGGCTCGCAGCCTGCCCCGACGAGCATTTCCTGAAACACTACTGGGACAACAGCCGCGGCGGCGACATGATGTGGACGCTGGCGTGGCTCTACAACCGTACGGGCGACGAGGCGCTGCCGGCGCTGGCCCGCAAAATCCACCGCAATACGGCCGACTGGACCAAGTCGACCCAGTTGCCCAACTGGCACGTCGTGAACATTGCGCAGGGATTCCGCGAACCGGCCGAGTGGTGGATGTTCTCGGGCGATCGGAAGGCCCTCCATGCGACATACAATGTTTTCAGTTTCATCCGCCGGGCTTTCGGACAGGTTCCGGGAGGCATGTTCGGGGCCGACGAAAACGCCCGTATCGGCTTTTTCGATCCGCGCCAGGGCTCGGAAACCTGCTCGTTCGTCGAGCAGATGCTCTCCGACAATATTCTGCTGCAGGTGACCGGGGATCCTACGTGGGCCGAGAACTGCGAGGATGTCGCTTTCAACAGCTACCCTGCGGCGCTGATGCCCGACTACAAGGCGCTGCGCTATCTGACCTGCCCGAACCACGTTGTGAGCGACTCCCGCAACCACAATCCGGGCATCGACAATTCCGGGCCTTTTCTGGCCATGAATCCGTTCAGCAGCCGTTGTTGCCAGCATAACCACGGAATGGGCTGGCCCTATTACATCCAGCACCTCGTGATGGCCACGCCCGACAACGGCGCCGCCGCACTCGTATACAGCGCCTGCACGGCCACCCTGAAGGTCGGGGACGGGCGGCAGGTTACCATCACCGAGTCGGGAAACTATCCGTTCGAGGAGCGGGTGACGTTCACCGTGAATACCGACGGCGGCGTTGCGTTCCCGCTGTACCTCCGCATCCCGTCGTGGTGCAACCGGGCTTCGGTCCACATCAACGGACGCGAGGCGAAGGGCGACTGTACGCCGGGCCGCTACGTGAAGATCGCGCGCGAATGGCAGGACGGCGACCGGGTCGTGCTGGAACTGCCGATGAAACTTTCACAGCGCACGTGGCAGGTCAACCAGAACGGCATATCGGTCGATTACGGACCGTTGACGCTTTCGCTCAAGATCGACGAGGAGTACCGCCGTGTCGACAGCCGCGAAACGGCTATCAGCGATTCGAAATGGCAGGCGAGCGCCGATGTCTCGCAATGGCCTTCCTACGAGATATATGCGGCATCGCCGTGGAACTATGCGCTGGAAGCCGCCGCGCCGATCACGATCCAACGGCGGGAGTGGCCCGCGGACGACAATCCGTTCACCCTGCAATCCGTGCCGCTGGAATTCTCGGCAAAGGGCCGGTTGATTCCGGCCTGGACGATCGACGAATACGGTCTTACGGGCGTGATGCCCGGCCCGTGGGCGGAGCGCAGCGATACGGTGTCCGACATAAAGCTGGTTCCGATGGGGGCTGCCCGGCTCCGTATTTCGCTATTCCCGCCTGCGGAGTGAAAAAGCCTGCATCCGGCAGCGTAACATAATCCCGGATTTTATCGCTTCGTTTGCAATTTCGCTATTATTGGTCCCGTAACGGCACTTTCTGTTTGTTGGAAAGTTTTGCCGAACTGCATGTGATTCGGTTTTGAATCGTCGGACTTTTTGTTATCTTTGTATTTCAAAAAGTTGCGAAAATATGCTGAAAAGGTGCTGTGTCCTGCTGTTTTTCCTGCTCCCGTGTGCGGCGGCAGCCCAGTACCCCGGCGATGAATACTATCCCTATGCCGAACGCGAGGAGCGGCGCGAACTGCTCACGACCGATTCGGCGATCTTCTACCGCGCCGTGCAGTCCCCTTCGGACCTTTACGGCCTTCGTACCGATTTCAACCTGCCGCAGGTCTCGCTCCGGCGCCGTGGCCTGGATTACAGCCAGGAATGCACGTCACTCATGGGTGTCGGGGTTTCCTACCGCTACCTGACGGCCCTGCGCCTGCTCGGGGCCGAAGAACAACGCTATGCGGGGCTTGCCGCAGCACCCGGGGAGCCGGGCATGGCAGGCGGCATCCGGACGTTCCGGTTTTCCGACGGGGAGCCGTTGCAGCCCTTCCTGGCCTCGGTCCGCTTCACCGACCGCAACTACCTTGTCGGGGCGAAAGCCTCTGCCGCCGTGTCGCTGGGCGACGGCTGGCGCATCTCTGCCGCTCTCGATGCTCGTACGGGCCGTGATATGCATGTCGAAGGGGTTTTCACCAATGCCGTAACCGCAGGCCTGCGCCTTGCCAGACGTTTCGGCGAAGGGCATGAACTCGCCGTGCTGTGCATCGTGCCGCCCTCGGTGCGGGGCACGCGCCTCTCCTCCTCCGAAGAGGCTTTTACCCTCACGGGCAACCACCTCTACAACCCGGCATGGGGCTGGCAGGACGGCAAGGTGCGCAACTCCCGCGTGCGGCGCGAGACAGTTCCGTTGGCGCTCGTCACCTACGCTGTGCCGTTGTCTGCTTCGACCTCGCTCGCTGCGGCGTTCGCCGCCGAGGCCGGCGTGACGAAATACAGCATGCTTGACTGGTACGACGCCCGGACGCCGATGCCCGACAATTACCGCTACCTGCCCAGCTATGCCGGCGACCGGGAGACCGAACTGGCGTGGCTGGCGAACGACCCCCGTTTTACCCAGATCGACTGGAATGAACTGATCCGCCAGAACCGCATGGCGGGCGGACATGCGGTCTATGCGCTCGAAGACCGCGCCGACCGACTCTGCAACCTCGCTTTCGACGCGCTGTTCACCACCGAAACCGACGCCCGGCTGACGCTCCGCTACGGGGTCTCGCTCCGCCGCGAAAATACACGCTCCTATAAACAGATGCGCGACCTGCTGGGCGCAGCTTTCATCACCGACATCGACCGTTTCCTGGTCGACGACGATACGTACAGCAACAAACTCCAGAACGACCTGCGGCATCCGGGGCGGACGATCCGCGAAGGCGACCGTTTCAGTTATGACTATGCGCTGACGCTGCGCGGGGCCGAACTCCGCCTGCAGGCCGATTATCGCTCCGACCGTTTCCGGGCCGACCTTTCGGCTATGTTGGGGAGCGACGCCGTCAGCCGCCGGGGCTATTACGAAAAGGAGCTTTTCCCCGGTGCACAGTCCTATGGCCGTTCGCGCGTCGTGCGTTTCACGCCCTACACCTTCAAGGCCCTTGCGGGCTGGGCCTTCTCCCCGCGGCACTACCTTGAAATCGCTGCCATGACCGCCGCCCGGACCCCTATGGCTGAAGACCTGTTCTACCAGCCGCTTTACAACAACCGCACGGTCGACAACCCCGTGCCCGAACGCATCTATGCCGCCGAACTCAACTACCGCCTGACGGGTCCCGTTGCGGATTTCCAGGCGACGCTCTTCGCCGTGATGACGCTCGACGGCTCCGAAACGCGGCGTTATTACGACGACATGGCGTCGGTCTACTGCGACATGGCCGTGACGGGCATCGGGCGCATGTCCTACGGCGTGGAGGTTGCCGCCGACATCCGCTTGTCGTACCGCTGGCTGTTGTCGCTGGCGGCTTCGGCCGGGCGGTATAAATACGTGCGCGATCCGTGCATCACGGTGCTATCCGATGTCGACAATGCGGCTGTCGACATGCGCGCTGTGAGCCGCATGAGCGACTGCGAGGTCGGCGGCGCTCCGCAGCTCACCGCTCTGGCGGAGATCGCTTACTTCGGCCCGAAAGGGTGGGGATGCCGCGCTTCGGCGGGCTATGCCGGGCGGCGTTATGTCGAGCCGATGCCCCTGCGCCGCACCGACCGGATTGCCGGGCAGGGCGGCATTACGCGCGAGGCGTTCGACGCCTTCACCCGGCAGGAACGGCTCTCCGATGCCTTTACGCTCGACGCCGCACTTTTCAAGTCGTTCTATTTCGAACGCTCGCGGCTTACGGCGTCGCTGATGCTGCGTAACCTGACGGGCAACGCCGATACGGTCTACGGCGGTTACGAGTCGCTGCGTGTGCGCCGCATCCGCCCGGGCGACGATACCCTCTACGCGCCCCATGCCTCGCGCTACACCTATGCCTGGCCCCGTTCGTTCTATCTTACAATCTCTTACCGTTTCTGATTCCGGCGTAAAAAAATGTCCCGGTTTTTTGGATTTTCGTGCGAAATTCGTATTTTGGAGAGGTAAAACCTTATAAAACATCCAAATCCATGATTATCGGTATTCCAAAAGAGATCAAGAACAATGAGAACCGCATTGCTCTTACCCCTTCGGGCGCTCAGGAGCTCGTAAAGCGGGGCCATCAGGTTTATGTGCAGGCTACGGCCGGTGTGAACAGCGGATTTGCCGATGATGCCTATACGGCCGTCGGGGCGGAGTTGCTTCCTACGATCGAGGAGGTCTACGCCCGGGCGGAGATGATCATTAAGGTCAAGGAGCCAGTAGCTCCCGAATACAAGCTCATCCGTCGGGACCAACTGGTCTTTACCTTCTTCCACTTCGCCAGCAGCGACCCCCTCACCCGTGCGATGATCGACAGCGGGGCGGTCTGCTGCGCTTACGAGACCGTCGAACGCGCTGACCGTTCGCTGCCGTTGCTGATTCCGATGTCGGAGGTCGCGGGCCGCATGTCGACGCAGGAGGGGCGCTATTTCCTCGAAAAGCCCCGCGGCGGCAAAGGCGTGCTGCTGGGCGGCGTGCCGGGCGTGAAGCCCGCCAAGGTCTTTGTCATCGGCGCCGGCGTGGTCGGCACGGCCGCCGCGAAGACGGCTGCCGGAACGGGAGCCGACGTGACGATCTGCGATATTTCGCTCCAGCGGCTGACCTACCTGGCCGACGTGATGCCCAAGAACGTCAAGACGCTGATGTCCTCCGAATACAACATCCGCGAGGAGCTGAAGCATGCCGACCTGGTGATCGGCTCGGTGCTGATTCCCGGCGCCAAGGCCCCGAAACTCGTCACGCGCGAAATGTTGAAGGAGATGGAACCGGGCACGGTGATGGTCGACGTGGCCATCGACCAGGGCGGTTGTTTCGAGACTTCGCGTCCCACGACGCACGAGGACCCCGTGTATTACGTCGACGGCATCCTGCACTACTGCGTGGCCAATATTCCGGGTGCCGTGCCCCGTACCTCGACCCTTGCGCTCACCAATGCGACGCTTCCCTATGCCATCCAGCTCGCCGACAAGGGCTGGCGGCGCGCCGCGAAGGAGAATCCCGAACTGGCGCTGGGCCTGAACATCGTCGGCGGCAGGGTGGTCTATAAACCCGTTGCCGAGGCCTGGGGGCTGCCTTACGAGCCGCTGGCGCTTTAACGCATCCGTATGTTTTTCGACGGCCTTCCGCTCCTTTCGGGACCGGGAGGCCGTCGGCGCGTCGTATGGTTTGTGTACGAACGGTCGAAAATTTAGCCGTTTTGTTTTTGAAATTCTTAAATAATTCATATATTTGCAAGAGAGCAAGGCAGTTACGTTCTTTATTCCGGTTTCAGTCCGGCTGGAAAGAGCGTCGAAATGCGCCGGATGTTTAAGCATGGCGACTGTTTTTGTTACGGATCGTAAGCAAATAGAAAGTTAGGGTGGCGTTCGCCGTACGGAAAGCGTGGGGCGGCGTCATTAAGTTTTATTCGATAACAGGTTAGTATGAGCGAGAGATTGTACATTTTCGACACCACGCTGCGCGATGGTGAGCAGGTCCCCGGTTGTCAGTTGAACACCACCGAAAAAATTGAAGTCGCCAAGTTGCTTGAGAGCCTCGGCGTAGATGTTATCGAGGCGGGATTCCCCATCTCCAGCCCCGGTGATTTCAACTCCGTACTGGAGATTTCCAAGGCCGTTTCCGAGCCGACGATCTGCGCGCTGACCCGCGCCGTGAAGAAGGACATCGACGTTGCGGCCGATGCCCTGCGACTGGCGAAACACAAGCGTATCCACACGGGTATTGGCGTTTCGCCCCAGCATATCTATGATAAACTGCGTTCTACGCCCGAGAAGATCATCGAATCGGCTATCGAGGCGGTGAAATATGCCAAGCGTTATGTCGAGGACGTGGAGTTCTACGCCGAGGATGCCGGGCGTGCCGACGTGGAATACCTCGCCCGTGTGGTCGAGGCGGTCATCAAGGCTGGCGCAACGGTGGTCAACATCCCCGATACGACGGGCTACTGCCTGCCCAACGAGTACGGTGCGAAGATCAAATACCTCGTGGACAACGTTTCCAATATCGACAAGGCGATCATCTCGACCCACTGCCACAACGACTTGGGTATGGCCACGGCAAACACGCTGAGCGGCATCCTGAACGGCGCCCGGCAGGCCGAAGTCACGATCAACGGCATCGGCGAACGGGCCGGCAACACATCGCTCGAAGAGGTGGTGATGACCCTGCGCTGCCACAAGGACGTGGCTATCGACACGAACATCAATTCGCGCCTGATTACCAAGGCGTCGCACCTGGTATCGAGCCTGATGAACATGCCCGTGCAGCCCAACAAGGCCATTGTCGGACGCAATGCCTTCGCCCATTCGTCGGGTATCCACCAGGACGGCGTGCTGAAGCAGCGCCAGACTTACGAGATCATCGACCCGCAGGACATCGGCCTGAACGAGTCGGTCATCGCCCTCACGGCCCGCAGCGGCCGTGCGGCCCTCGTGCACCGGCTCGAACTGCTGGGTTACGACCTCACGCAGGAGGAGATCGACTCCACGTACGAAAAATTCCTTGCCCTGGCCGACAAGAAGAAGGAGATCCACGACTACGACCTGCTGTACCTCGTGGGCGACATTGACCGCATGAAGCAGCAGTCCATCTCGCTGAAATTCATGCAGGTGACCACCGGAACGCTGGTTCCGACGGCTACCGTGGTGCTGAAATTCGGCGACCACGAGCGCATGTCCACCGCTACGGGTAACGGCCCGGTCGATGCGGCGGTCTCGGCCATCAAGAAACTGATCAACGAGAAGGTCGTGCTGGCGGAGTTCCTGATGCAGGCCATCACGCGCGGTTCGAACGACGTGGGCCGCGTGCACGTACAGGTGGAGTGCGGCAGCCGCATGGTTCACGGATTCGGCGCGCATACCGACACCACGCGGGCTTCGATCGAGGCGTTCCTCGATGCTCTGCGCGCACTCAACGTAACCGAAAAGATCGAAGAGGAGAATTGATATGGGACGAACACTTTTGGACAAAATATGGGATGCGCACACGGTGCGTGTCGAGGACGGCGGCCGCTGTGTGCTCTACATCGACCGGCAGTATATCCACGAGGTGACTTCGCCCGTGGCCTTTGCGGGCATCGAACGCCGCGGAATCGGCGTTGCGCGTCCGTCGCAGATCACGGCTACGGCCGACCATAATATCCCGACTGTCAACCAGCACCTCCCGATCGAGGAACCCGAATCGCGCCGGCAGGTCGAGGCTTTGGCCGAGAACTGCGCCCGGCACGGCATCGAGCACTTCGGCGTGGGCCATTCGCAGCAGGGTATCGTGCACATCATCGGTCCGGAACTGGGCTTTACCCAGCCGGGCATGACGATTGTCTGCGGCGACAGCCACACCTCGACCCACGGGGCTTTGGGCGCCGTGGCGTTCGGCGTGGGAACCTCGGAGGTCGAAATGGTCTTTGCCAGCCAGTGCATCCTGCAGAACAAACCCCGTTCGATGCGTATCACGGTCGACGGCGCACTGCGCCCGGGCGTCGAGGCGAAGGATGTTATCCTCTATATCATCTCGAAACTCACCGCTTCGGGCGGCACGGGCTATTTCATCGAGTTCGCCGGCAGTGCGATCCGTTCGCTCTCGATGGAGGGGCGCATGACGGTCTGCAACATGAGCATCGAGTGCGGAGCGCGCGGCGGCATGATCGCCCCCGACGAGAAGACATTCGAATACCTCCGCGGCCGCGAGCGTGTGCCGCAGGGAGCCGCTTACGACGAGGCTGTGGCCCGCTGGCGGGAACTTTACAGCGATTCCGATGCCGCCTTCGACAAGGAATACCGTTTCGATGCCGCGGACATCGCCCCGATGATCACCTACGGAACCAATCCCGGCATGGGGATGGCCGTCGATGCGACGATCCCTGCCGATGCCGATCCCAAGGCGCTGGAATACATGGGCTTCAAGGCCGGCGAAAAGATGCTGGGCAAGAGGGTCGATTATGTGTTCGTCGGCAGTTGCACGAACGGTCGTATCGAAGACCTGCGCCGCTTCGCCAGGCTGGTCGAAGGCCGCCGCAAGGCTGATAACGTGATTGCGTGGATCGTCCCCGGTTCGAAGGGTGTTGAAGCCGCCGCCAAAGCCGAAGGGCTGGATAAGATTCTCGCTGCAGCGGGATTCGAACTGCGCCAGCCGGGCTGTTCGGCGTGCCTCGCGATGAACGCCGACAAGATACCTGCGGGCAAGTACAGCGTTTCGACCTCGAACCGCAATTTCGAAGGTCGTCAGGGCCCCGGAGCCCGCACGATGCTGTCGGGTGTGGCTGTGGCCGCAGCCGCTGCGGTGACGGGACGGGTGGAAGACCCGCGTGAAATATTCGGTTTTTAAAGGAGTACAACTATGTCAATTCCCAAATTCGTAACCTTCACTTCGGGGGCTGTTCCTGTCGAGGTGGAAAACATAGATACCGATCAGATCATCCCGGCGCGCTTTCTGAAAGCCACCGAGCGCAAGGGATTCGGCGACAACCTCTTCCGCGACTGGCGTTACGACGCTGCGGGACAGCTGATCGCCGCATTCCCGCTCAACGATCCGCGCTACGGGGGGCAAATCCTCGTCGCCGGGCGTAATTTCGGCTGCGGCAGTTCGCGCGAACACGCCGCCTGGGCCATCGCCGACTACGGCTTCCGCGTCGTGGTGTCGAGTTTCTTTGCCGACATCTTCCGCAACAATGCCCTGAACACCGGGCTGCTGCCGATCCGGGTGAGCGAGGAGTTCCTCAAGGCTATTTTCGACGAAATCCGCCGTAATCCGGCTGCACAGTTCACGGTTGACCTCGATAACCAGACCCTGACGATCGCTTCGAACGGTCGCAGCGAAAGCTTCGAGATCGACGCCTACAAGAAACGCTGCCTGCAGAACGGCTACGATGATGTAGACTACCTGCGCAGCATCGCAGACCAGATCGGGGCCTTCGAAGCCGCACGCAAATAGGCTGTGCCGATGCTTCTCCCGGTTGAAATAATGGACACCACGCTGCGCGACGGTGAGCAAACCTCGGGCGTTTCTTTCAACGCCCGTGAAAAGCTCTCCATCGCCCGGCTGCTGCTGGAGGAACTGCGCGTCAGCCGTATCGAGATCGCCTCGG
>JAEZTA010000203.1 GCA_023443765.1 Bacteroidota bacterium
TCAAGATGCCCACTTCGGGCGAGATCAACCCCGAGAACCACCTGACGGTCGATTTCGACTATCCGCTGGTGAAGCTCGATTCTGCGAAACTGCTGCTGACGCGCCTGCTCGAGGACAATTCGATCGAGGACATCCCCGTGCGCATGGTGCGCGATACGGGCCTGCTGCGCCGCTGGCAGGTCCGCGCCCCGTGGAAACTGGGCGGACAGTATACGCTGACCATCCCCGAAGGCGCCATCACCGATGTCGCGGGCCTTTCCAACGACTCGATCATCGGTAAATATACGGTCCTTGACCCCGAAAAGTTCGCCACGGTGATCATCCACGTCAAGGGCCGCGACGACGGCACGAAGTATATCGTCCAACTGCTCGACGGCAGCAATGCCCTCAAGCAGGAGAAACGCAACGTGGTGACCGGCGATGTCCGTTTCAACTTCGTTCCCGCGGGCGAGATCAAGTTCCGCGTCATCGAGGACCGCAACGGCAACGGCAAGTGGGACACGGGCAATGTGGTCGAACGCCTCCAGCCCGAGCGGGCCGAAATCTACGCCAACGACCAGGGCGAGGACACCTTCGCCACGAAGACCAACTGGGAGATCGAATTTACGATGGACATGAACCGCATCTTTGCGCCGGTGACTATGCAGTCGCTCTCGCGCTTGCTGGACGAACGTGAGTCGCAGCGCCTGCGCCGCGAGGCGGAGAAACGCGCCAAGGAGGGCCCGAAGAAGAATCAGCAGGACCGCGACCGGCAGCAGAACAACAACAGCAACAACAGCAACTTCAACTCGGCCGGCAGCATGTTCAATAATTTCAGGTAAGATGACGATGAAACGACATATCAGGACCGCGCTCTTCGCCCTTGCCGCCCTCGTCGCGTGGCAGGGGGCCTCGGCGCAGCATACGCTGGGCTTCACGGTGGGCTACGGCATGGGCAACGGCCGCTTCCAGCCCAAGCAGGAGATGCGGGCGATCTGGGGGCTTTACAGCGGCGGCCTTTCGTGGCGCTACTACGGCAAGCAGCGCTTCGTGGGCGGCTTCGGCATCGACCTGGAGTTCCAGCAGCAGGGATTCTCGTTCGCGCCCAACGCCTCGCTGGTCGAGGAGAAGAAGGATTATATCTACTACACGCGGCATATCAATTCCGTCGTGCTGCCGATCGTCTGGCAGCCGCACTTCTACATGCTGCGCAACCACGTCCGCATCTATCTCGAAGCCGCCGCGACGTTCTCCTACAACCTCTCGTCGACTTACGAGAACGAGCAGGCCCGGGCCAACGGCGCCACGGACTGGAAGGGCGACTACCCGTTCAAACTCGCGCGCGACAACCGCTGGGGCTACGGACTGGCGGGCGGCGGCGGTATCGCCTTCCTTATCCGGCGTTTCGAACTGAACTTCCGCGTGCGCTATTCGTTTGGTTATTCGGACATCGTGCGCAACCGCAATAAATACTACGACAACAGCAGCGACGGATCGGAAAACCCCTTCTGGGCCTCTCCGCTGCGTTCGCCGCTCGATAACCTCATGATCTCCGTGGGGTTGAACTACCGCTTTAACAAACAGGGCTTCGAGACCTGGAAACCAAGACCCAAGAAGGAGAAGAACCGCGAGGTCTTCAAGTTCGGGTTGTAAAAACCGTAAGTTATGGAAACTACCCGCCAGCAAAAAATTGCCAAGCAGATCCAGAAGGATGTCGCCGAAATCTTCCAGAAGGAAGGTGCCGCGATCGTGCGAGGCTCGCTCGTAACGGTCACCGCCGTGCGTATATCCCCCGATTTCAGCTACGCCAAAATCTATGTCAGCATCTTCCCCTTCGAGCAGAGCGACGAGGTGATGAAGCGGCTCGAACACCAGAACTGGTTCATCCGCCGCGCCCTGGGCCAGCGTATCCGCAACCAGTTGAAAAACGTCCCCGAAATTCAGTTCCACCTCGACGATTCGCTCGAATATATCGAGCATATCGAGCAGGCCCTGAAAGAATAATTCTGCTCCGATAATGATGGCGCTCGTTCCCGTTCCGCAGGTGCGGTAATTCAGAATTTTGAATTATGAATTATGAATTGTTCTTTGCCCGTCGCTACCTCTTTTCGTCCCAGTCCCGGTCGGTCGTCAACCTGATCTCGGGGCTGAGCGTTGCGGCTATTGCGATGCCTGTTGCGGCTATGATCATCCTGCTGTCGGTTTTCAACGGCTTCGAGTCGCTCGTCAAGTCGATGTATTCGGCTTTCGACGCCGACCTGACGATCGCCCCGCGCCAGGGCCAGACCTTTGCGCAGAGCGATCTCGACACCGCGGCCCTTGCCCGCATTCCGGGTGTCGGTGCGCTGTCGTTCACCCTGGAGCAGAGCGCCCTGCTGGAACACGGGGGCCGTCAGGCCACCGCCACGATCCGGGGTGTCGACGATGCCTACGGCGAGGTGTTCGAGCTCGACGATGCCGTTTCCGCCGGGGAGTGGCGCGTGCGGCTGGGCGACCTGGAACAACTGGTTGTGGGGCAGTCGATGGCGTGGATGCTGGGCGTCCGCTCGCTGGCCGATGCCGATGTCACACTCTACGCCGTGCGGCGGGGCTCGTTCTCGTCGCTCCTGCCGCTCGATAACTATACGCGCCGCACGGAACCCGTGGGCGGCGTCTATACCCTCGATCTGGAAACAGAACGCACCTATGTGCTCGCTTCGCTGCGCCTGGCGCAGGAGCTGTTCGGCTACCCGGGCCGCGCCTCGGCATTGGTCGTGCGCCTCGCTCCCGGAGCCGATGCCGCGACGGTCCGCACGGCTGTTGCCGGGGCGGTCGGCGACGATTTCCGGGTCCGCACGCGCGACGAACTGCGCGCCTCGTTCTACCGCATCATGACCTACGAGAAGTGGGGCATTTTCTTCATCGCCCTGCTGGTGCTCATTATTGCCTCGTTCTCGGTGGTGGGGGCGCTGGCCATGCTGATCGTCGAGAAACGCAACGACATCTCCACGCTCCGCGCCCTGGGGGCCGATACAGGCTTTGTCCGCGCTGTGTTCCGCTCCGAAGGGTTTCTGATATGCGGTCTGGGCGCTGTCGCAGGTATCGTCATCGGCGTCGGTACAACCCTCGTGCAGCAGTATTTCGGACTGATCGAGATCCCGGCCGAAACCTTCCTCACGAAGAGCTATCCCGTCGAATTCCGCTTTGCCGACCTCGGGGCCGTTCTCGTCGCTTTCGCCGCCGTCGCCGCCGTCCTGTCGAATATCACCGTCCGCAGCATGATTAAAAATAACCCCCGATTATGAAACGACTCCTCCGTATAACGGCTTCCGCAGCCCTCGTGCTGCTGCTGGCCGCCTGCGCCCGCCACAAGATCATCCCCGACGACAAACTGGCGCAGATTTTCCACGATGCGTTCCTCACCAATGCCTACATCGGCAGCGAGAACGTGCAAACCGACTCGCTGCGTATCTACGAGCCGATCTTCGCCCGTTACGGCTACACGACCGACGACGTGCACTACACCATCGGCAACTTCTCGAAGCGCAAGAGCGCCCGCCTGGGCGACGTGGTCGAACGGGCCATCGAGATGCTCGAAAAGGAGGGGAAGGTCTATAACCAGGAGGTCGCCGTGCTCGATACGATTGACAACATCGCCCGCCGTACCTTCACGCGTACGGTGCTGGCCGATTCGCTCATCCGCATCACGTCGCTGCGCGATACCTCGCGCCTGAGCTTTACGCTCGATGTCGAACCGGGCGAGTACAACTTCTCGCTCAAATACCACGTCGATTCGCTCGACCGCAACCAGCGCGGCCTGAAAGGCTCCGTCTGGCTCGAACTGCGCGACAGCTCGCGCGCCAATGTTTACACCACGACCCTGCGCCGCAACCGCGAGGAGACCTTCTCGCGCCGGTTTACGACCGATACGACGCACAGCCGCCTGTGCATCGACTTCCTGTCTTTCAACGGCAAACCCGAGCGGCCCTCCGTGACGGTCACCGACCTGAAGGTGGAGTACATTCCGCCGACCCGTACGGCCGTCGAAAAACTCTACGAAAAGCAACTCAATATCCGGATTTTCGCCGATGACTTCCTCCGCGCCGCAGCCATCCCGAAGGATAGCCTCTAATCTGCTGTGGACCCCGCAGGGCCTTGTCCGGCATCCGCTTCTGACGCTCGGATCGGACGGCCGCATGCTCTCTGTGGAGAGTTGCCCCGAACCCGACCGCCTCGCCGCTACGGAGTTCTATGCCGGGCTGCTTGTCCCCGGTTTTCCCGCCGGTTACCGCGCAGCCTTTGACGCGATGCGCGCCGCCGCAGCCCCGCTCTGCGAACTGCTGTCCGAAGCCGTGACGCCCGATGGGGTGCTGGTCATCATCTCGGGACTCGACTACGACTCGCTGCGGCTCACCCCGCAGTCACAAATCCGGAAATTGTGAGGCTGCCATCTTCCTCTGAGGGCGAAACGGACGTGTTTGTAAACACGGCCAAAGACCGTCGGAGCGGCCGTTGACAGCGATCTGATTTTCGATTCTGAAAAATCGTTCCGGTTATATGGGTAAATGATCTTCGACCGTACGCCGCAGGTGTTCGCGGTCGAGATGGGTGTATATTTCGGTCGTGAGGATACTCTCGTGCCCCAGCATCTCCTGCACCTGGCGGATCGAGGCGCCGCCTTCCAGCAGGTGTGTCGCGAACGAGTGGCGAAAGGTGTGGGGACTGATGCTTTTCCGGATCCCGGCCCGCTGCGCGGCCTGCTTGAGGATCGTGAAGACCATCACCCGCGTGAGTTGTCCCCCGCGGTTGTTCAGGAAAACGATCTCCTCGCTCGTCCGGGCACTCCGCCGCTCTTCGAGGTAAAGCTGAATGCGGTCGCGGGCCGTTGCGCTGATCGGCACGAGCCGCTGTTTGTCGCCTTTGCCGATCACCCGGATGTACCCTTCGCCGAAAAACAGGTCCTGCATCCGCAGCGACGTGAGTTCCGAGACCCGCAGCCCGCACGAGTAGAGTACTTCGAGCATGGCGCGGTCGCGCAGCCCTTTTGTTGTCGAGGTGTCCACGGCGGCGATGATGTTGTCGATCTCTTCGGTGGTCAGCACGTCGGGCAGCTGGCGGCCGAATTTGGGCGTCAGGACGAACTCCGCAGGCGACGATTCGACCTTGTCGGTGATCATCAGGAAGTTGTAGAAACTTTTCACTCCGCTCAGCGCCCTTGCCTGCGAGGTCTTTTCGCGGCCGCGGTCGAAGAGCCACGCCATGTAACGCTCGACCATCTGGGGCTCGACCTTGTGGGGTGCAACGTCCCACTGCCGCAGGATGAAATGCGCGAACTGCCTGTAATCGCGCATGTACGATTCGACGGTATTTTCCGAAAGCCGCTTCTCCAATTTTATATAGGTACGGTAACGGCGACCCGTTTCGTCCCATTTTTTCGTATTTTCTGCCATCTTTTGGTCCGCTGAATCCGGGATTATTGTAACTTTGTCCAAGCGAAGGTACGAAAATTTTACATAATATGGATTACACGGTCCTCAATATCGCTGTCGCCGACGACATGCAGGCTGAAATCCTGACCGCCGAGCTCGCCGATTTCCCGTTCGAGAGCTTCGAGTGTGAAGACGGTGTGCTGAAAGCCTATATTCCCGAGGGGCAGTTGGCCGGCTGCAAGGCCGGGATCGACACCCTGCTGGCACGCCGCGGGGTCGAAGGGCGTTATGCCGTTATCCGGACCCGGAACTGGAATGCCGTGTGGGAGAGCGATTTCCCGTCGGTCGATGTCGAAGGCCGCCTGCGCATCCGCGCCCCGTTCCACGACCCGGCCCCTGCGGGCGAAATGGAGGTGGTCGTGACGCCCCGGATGTCGTTCGGCACGGGCCATCACGCTACCACATGGCTCATGTCGCGCGCGGTGCTCGACCTCGGGGTCCGGGACCGCCGCGGCCTCGATATGGGCAGCGGCACAGGTGTGCTGGCGATCGTCGCCGCCAAATGCGGTGCGGCACATGTCGATGCCGTGGATATCGACGACTGGGCCGACGAAAACTGTCGTGAGAATGTCGCCGCCAACGGGGTTGCGGACCGCATTGCCCCGATGCTGGGCGACGTGGACCGTATCGTGGGCCGGCATTATGACTTTATCCTGGCCAACATCAACCGCAATATCCTGCTCGACGACATGGCGGCTTATGCCGCGACGCTGGCGCCGGGCGGAGACCTGCTGATGAGCGGATTCCTCGAACCGGATGTCCCGGCCATCACGGCAGCCGCTGCGAAACTGGGGATGGAGACCGTCGCCACCGCTTCGCGCGACGGCTGGATGCTGGTTCATGTGAAAAAGGTATCGTGAAAACCTACAAGGGGCGCGGCATCGTACTGCATACGCTCAAATACGGCGATACGTCGATGGTCGCCTACCTCCTGACCGATGTCGGGGGACGCCGCAACTACATGGTGCAGGGCGTCCGCAGCCGCAACGGCCGGGGTTCGAAGCTGGCGCTTTTCCAGCCGATGTTCCCCGTCGAGTTCGAGGGGTTGGAGTCTTCGCGGCAGCAGATGGACCGTTTCAAGGAGGTGCGCGCGGGCTTCGCGCTGCAAAGCCTCCCGTTCGATGTCCGCAAGTCGACCATGGCGCTGTTTATGGCCGAAGTTTTGTACCGCCTCGTCCGCGAGAGCGAGCCGAACGAGCCGCTTTTCGACTTCGTGTGGAGTTCCGCCGAGGCGCTGGATGCCATGGACGACGGGGTTTCGAATTTCCACCTTTGGTTTCTGGCCAACCTGAGCCGCCTGCTGGGCTTCCGCCCGGGCAACGACTACCTTCCGGGGGCGTGGTTCGACATCCGCGAGGGCCTCTACTGCGCCGCGCGGCCGACGCATCCCGGGGTGATGACCCAGGAGTGCGCCTGCCTGCTGGACCGGATGCTGTGCTGCGACGTGCGGCGTCTGGGCGAGGTGGGGCTCAACCGCGACCAGCGGTCGGACTTCCTCAGCGCTATGCTGGCCTACTTCGGCTACCACCTCGATGCCATCAGCGCCGTGCAGTCGGTGCGCATACTAAAAGAAGTATTTTAACGTTAAATCCAAGAAGATAAAAACCGGGAAAATTATGAGAAAGATGTTGCTTGCGGCCGTTGCGCTCGCCGTAGCGCTGGCCGCCTCGGCCCAGGAGCCGAAGTTTGATTTCAGGCGCGACACCACCCGCACTTCGGGCTTTACGCTTCCCGATTCGCTGGCGCACATGTCGCCGTGGAAACCCGATTACAAAACGATGGCTCCGGTGAAGACCAAACCTTCGGTGTCGATGACTTCGGTGGTGGTTATCCAGAAGGAGAATCTGCCTTCGCGCGTCACCGTTATCGACAACAACACCCTGCGCCTGGGGGCGCATTTCTCCCTTTCGAACGGTCAGGCCTGGAACTGGAGTCCCTTCCCCGACGCTTACCTCGACGCACGTACGCTTTCGTTCCCCATGCCGCGGTAATGCGCTGTAAGGGCGTTTTTATAGGAGGGTCGGATTTGTCCGGCCCTTTTTTAGGTATTTAGGCGTATTGACCCGAAGCGGAGAATTTGCGACTTTTGTACCTTGAAAAGAACCGCTGCCTATGAAAACGATTCTTACATTGTTACTGTCCCTTACGACGCTCGGGGCCCTGGCCGGGGAGCCTTCCGCACCTACCGTTGCGGAACTTTCCGCCGAGATCGACGCGCTGAAAGCCAAAACCTCGACGTGGGACCGGATTCTGGCCCGGCTGCCCAAAATCTCGGGCTACGTCCAGACAGGGTATGAATGGTCGGAGACCTCTTCTACCTTTTTTATCAAACGCGTGCGCCTGAACCTCGCGGGAGACATCGCCCCGAAACTCGACTACCGGGTGCAGGTCGAGTTCATGTCGCCGAAGGTCGTCGACGCCTACATCCGCTACCGGCCTTTCGACCAGCTGAACTTCCAGCTGGGCGAGTACAAAGTGCCTTTCTCGATCGAGAATACCGATTATGTGCCTCTTAAATACGAGTTTATCGAATACCCGCTGCCGCTGCGCCGGCTGATGGGCTTTGACGATGTGTGCGGCCTTTCCGCCACGGGACGCGATCTGGGCGCCATGGTCTACGGCGGCTTTTTCAATAAAAAAGGGTATAGCATCCTGAGCTACGATCTTGCCGTTCTCAATGGCGAAGGGCTCAACACGAAGGATAAGAACAAGTCGAAGGACATCGCGGCGCGAATGACGCTGCGGCCTGCCCGGGGCCTGCAGATCGCCGGTTCCTACTACTGGGGCGAGTATGGCTCCGAATACCTCAAACGTATCCGTTACAGCGCCGGCGCCTGCTACGACCAAGGTCCCGTGGTCCTGCGCAGCGAGTATGTCTACGGCACGACGGGGCTTCCTTCGGGCGGCGAATTCGACAGCGGGGGCTGGTATGCCATCGGCGGCTGGCGCGTGACGCCGGCGCTGATGCCCGCGGTGCGTTACGATACATTCCTCGAAAATACCTCGGAGAACGCTTCGCGCCAGACCAACTATACGGCCGGCGTGACGTGGCAGCCCGTGAAATACCTGCGTTGCCAGCTCAACTACACCTATGAGGATTATGCCTCCCGCGCTGCGGCTAACCGCAATGTCGTGTCGCTGATGCTCTCCGGTATCTTTTAGCGCAAATTGACCTCGTATTCCGGTCGCATGCGATAAGCCCCTGCCTGAGGCGGGGGTTTGGGGGGGGCGGATTTGCAAACGCCGCCGAAGGCGGCGAATAACAGCCGTCTTAGACGGTACAACGGACGAAAAACAAATTTGAATTCTGTTATGAAAAATCTCATCGAAAAACTCCGCGTCGAAGACTGGGTGGTGGTCTGGGTCTCGATCCCGCTGCTGCTGCTTGCGACGCTTATTCCTGCCGACCTGCCCAGCGTCCCCGCGACGCTTGTGGGCGAAGTGGCGTGGTATAACATCGCCTACCTCTTCGCCATCGTGCTGGTGGTGCTCTATGTCGGCTGCCTGCTGCTGCGCCGTCCCCTCAAGGGGCTGCTGCCGTCGCTCATCGTGGTCTTCGCCATTTCGCTGCTGGCGCAGGTCGTGGCCAAAATTCCGGCGGTCTCCTACTACGGTTTCGAGTCGGTCTTCTTCTCGGTGCTCTTCGGACTCGTGATCCGCAACGTGTGGCGGGTTCCCGCATGGATGAAGCCTGCCATTCAGGGCGAATTTTTCATCAAGATCGGCGTGGTGTGCCTCGGGGCTACGATCCTCTTCAGCGACGTGATGAAATCGGGCGTCTTCGGACTCGTGCAGGCCTGCCTCGTGGTGGCCGTCGTGTGGTTCTTCGCCTACTGGTTTTCGCGCCGCATGAAGGTCGACCAGCGCTCGGCGATGATCCTTTCGAGCGGCGTCTCGATCTGCGGCGTTTCGGCTTCGATCACCGCGGCGCGCGTGGTGGGCGGCGACGACCGGAAGCTCTCCTACAT
>JAEZTA010000176.1 GCA_023443765.1 Bacteroidota bacterium
GCCGAGGTGTAGATCGAGTGCCCGTCGCGCTCGTTGAGCACCAGCACCCAATGTCCGGCCGGGGCGTACCAGAATACCTTCGGGTCGCGCGTGTCCTTGCTGTTCCACTTGTCGCGGGAGTCGATCACCGGGTTGCCGGCATATTTGGTGAACGTGCGTCCGTCGTCGAGGCTGTATGCGAGGCATTGCACCTGCCGTTCGGGGCCTGCCGCCGTGTAGACGGCTACCAGCGCGGGCTTGCCGTCGCGGTTGAAACCCGCGGTGTTGGCGTAGTCGATGACCGCCGATCCGGAGTACATCGTTCCCAGGTGGTCGGGGCAGAGTGCGTCGGGCAACTCCTCCCAGTGCACGAGGTCTTTGCTGACGGCATGCCCCCAGTGCATGTTCTGCCAGTCGCGTTCGTAGGGGTTGTGCTGGTAGTAGAGGTGGTATTCGCCGTTGTGGAAGACCAGCCCGTTGGGGTCGTTGATCCAGCCCCGGCGGGTCGTGAAGTGGAACTGCGGGCGGTTCTTTTCGCGGTAGAGGCTGTCGGCCCCGGCGATCCGGTCCGACTGGTAGATTTTCCTGAGTCCCCGCGCATCGCCGTCGTAGGCGATCCGTACGGTCTTCCCTTTGAAAGCCGATACGTCCTTGAACACCCAGTAATCCGCCTCCTCCGGGGCCAGCCGGATCACGACCGAAAGGTCGGGCTCGCCTTCCGCCGTGAAGGTCATCCTGCCGCGTTCCTGCTGGTGCGAAACCGGGAAATTCAGGTATTGTTTCGTGATTTTCAGCGAGATGTTCCCGCCTTGTGCGCCCGAAACGCACAGGGGCAGCAGCGAGCAGAGTATCAGCGTCATTTTCGTCCGTGTTTTCATGGCGGGCCGGTAGTTTAGGGAGAGGTTGGATTTGCTGTCCGGGGCCTTCTTCCGGGCGCTCGGTTGCACGGCCCGGTGCGGAAAACCCCGCATTCTTTCAAAGATAATAAAAAAATGCCGGAAGAAAAACAGCATGTCCCGCGGGGTACGGAAAAATCCCGGCAAAATCTTTGCCGTATGCTTCCTGTTCCGGGTTGCGGAGGGCTTTCAGCAGGTATGGTACGGGGGTATAAATGAAGCGTATAGCACCATCTGTAAAAATAATAAATTTTTTTTGTAATTTCTGCTGTTAATTTTTTCACAAGTCTGAAAGTTTTTCTACCTTTGTGCGGTTGGAGTCCGGATTGACGGGCCGAAACATTCGATTGAAAAGAGGAGTTTTAATTAAATAAATTACAATTATGGACAAAATGGATTTGAAAAAGTACGGGATCACGGGCGTTACCGAGATCGTGCACAATCCGTCGTACGACGAACTGTTCCGTGAGGAGACGAAAAAGGGCCTGCGCGGCTTTGAGAAGGGTCAGCTGACCGAGACCGGCGCTGTGAACGTAATGACCGGCGTTTACACCGGCCGTTCGCCTAAGGACAAATTCTTCGTAATGGACGAGACTACCAAGGATACGATCTGGTGGACTTCCGACGAGTATAAGAACGACAACAAGCCGGTTACCAAAGCCGCTTGGAAAGAACTGAAGAAGCTGGCTGTCAACGAGCTGAGCGGCAAGCGCCTGTTCGTTGTCGACACCTTCTGCGGCGCCAACGAGAACTCGCGCCTGAAGATCCGTTTCATCATGGAGGTTGCCTGGCAGGCTCACTTCGTGAAGAACATGTTCATCCGTCCGACCGACGCTGAACTGGAGACCTACGGCGAGCCCGATTTCGTGGTTCTCAACGCTTCGAAGGCTAAGGTTAAGGATTTTAAGAAGCTGGGTCTGAACTCGGAGACGGCTGTTGTCTTCAACCTCACCGAGAAGATGCAGATCATTCTCAACACCTGGTACGGCGGCGAGATGAAGAAGGGTATGTTCTCCTACATGAACTACCTGCTTCCGCTGAAGGGCATGGCTTCGATGCACTGCTCGGCCAACACCAACGCCAAGGGCGAAACGGCTATCTTCTTCGGTCTGTCGGGAACCGGCAAGACCACGCTTTCGACCGACCCGAAGCGCGAGCTGATCGGCGACGACGAGCACGGCTGGGACGACGACGGCGTATTCAACTTCGAGGGCGGCTGCTATGCCAAGGTGATCAACCTCTCGAAAGAGAACGAGCCCGACATCTGGAACGCTATCCGCCGCAACGCGCTGCTGGAGAACGTAACGGTAGACAAGAAGGGTAAGATCAACTACGAAGACAAGTCGGTTACCGAGAATACCCGCGTATCCTACCCGATCTACCACATCGAGAACATCGTGAAGCCCGTATCGAAGGCTCCGGCTGCCAAGAAGGTTATCTTCCTTTCGGCCGACGCATTCGGCGTGCTGCCCCCGGTTTCGATCCTGACCCCCGAGCAGACGAAGTACTACTTCCTCTCCGGCTTCACCGCCAAGCTCGCAGGTACGGAGCGCGGTATCACCGAGCCCACGCCGACCTTCTCGGCCTGCTTCGGCGCTGCCTTCCTGTCGCTGCACCCCACCAAGTACGGCGAGGAGCTCGTTAAGAAGATGAAGAAGTCGAATGCTACGGCTTACCTCGTGAACACGGGCTGGAATGGAACCGGCAAGCGTATCTCCATCAAGGACACGCGCGGCATCATCGACGCGATCCTCGACGGTTCGATCGACAAGGCTCCGACCAAGGTTATGCCGATCTTCGATTTCAAGGTTCCGACCGCTCTGCCGGGCGTAGACCCCAAAATCCTCGATCCGCGCGACACCTACAAGAACGCCAAGGATTGGGAGGTTAAGGCTGAGGATCTGGCCAACCGCTTCGTGAAGAACTTCGTGAAGTTCACGGGCAACGAGGAAGGCAAGAAACTCGTAGCTGCCGGCCCGAAGGTAAAGTAATTCCGCGCGGCATCAGCCGCTGTAAATAGTAGAATCCCGGTTTTCCGTAAGGAAGACCGGGATTCTTTGTGGATGGACGCGGCGCGTGTGCGAGAATCGGGGTTGCGTGAATCGGCCCCGGCCGTTTGTGAATGTGTGCCGGGAGGTATTGGGGAGGGCATAGCCGATAGTCCGGTTTCCGTCTGGGCTATTTATGCCCCGAACTGCTTGTAGGGACTCGGTTTGGAGGGCAATGCCGTTTGTAAATGGGATGCTTCCGGGTCGGGAGAATCTTTCCCGGGGGTTATTTGCGGGGCTGGAAAATCCGGTAGCCGATCGAGACGCCTATTTTGTTGGGATACCATTCCGATGAACCGTTGAACGGGTCGGGGAATTCCGGCTGTTCGGGGCGGTGGGGAAACATGTCGGTTTCGCCCTCGAAACTGTATCCGTTGTAGTGGCTGTCCATCCAGGCCCAGCCGAAATAGGCATCCACGAGCCACCGCTCGCGGAACCGATATTCGTACCCCACGCACAGGCCGATCATCATGCCGTAGCCCTTGCAATAGCGGTTCTCGAACTTCAGTTTCCAATCCTCGATGAACGGTTTGGTCATGTCGAAGGCCATCATGCCGATGTTGGCGCCCAGATACCAACCGTCGTTGTGCGCCTTGAAATAGCGGCGGTATTCGCCCATGAAGATGGCGAAGTTCATGTGCTTGCCGTTGATCGACTTCCAGGGCGAGATGACGATGTCGGTTTGCAGGGAAGATTTGGGCGTGATGGCGAACTCCACAGCGGGATTTACCACCCCGAGCGCCGCATACAGTGCATTGAGCTTGACATACCCCTGTGCCAGAGTGGCCTGCGCTCCGACGAGCGTAAGCAGGAGCACGAGGCTCCGGAGCAGGAAAGCGAGACTTTTCATGGGCAAAAGGGTGTTGGGCAAAAGTACGAAAAAACCGGCAGGGAATTTTATTTCTGCCGGCTTTTTCGTCAACGGAAAGGCGGTTTATACCGTCATAATTTCCTTTTCTTTTTTGGCGAGGGCTTCGTCCAGCAGCTTGGAGAACTTCTCGACCAGCTTCTGCGACTGCGTTTCGCCGTCCTTCGACTCGTCTTCGGGCATGCCCTCCTTCTGAGCCTTCTTGAAGGCTTCCACGGCGTCGCGGCGGGCATTGCGCAGGCTGATGCGGGCGGTTTCCGCCTCGTTGCGCACCTGCTTCACCAGCTCCTTGCGGCGCTCCTCGGTGAGGGGCGGAATCGTCAGGCGGATCTGCTCGCCGTTGTTCGACGGCGTCAGACCGATGTTCGAGTCGATGATCGCCTTTTCGATCGGGCGCAGCATGTTCTTGTCCCACGGCTGGATCAGGATGGTCCTGGCGTCGGGTACGGTGACGCTGGCAGTGCCCGAGATGGGAACCTGCGAGCCGAAATAGTCGATCATCACGCCGTTCAGGGCGTTGGGCGACGCTTTGCCGGCACGAACGTTCAAAAGTTCCTCTTCGAGGTGGTCGATGGCCTTCTGCATGCGGCCCGTAGCTTCGTTGAGAATCGTCTTGGTATCCATAAGTGTTGGGGTTTAATTTCCGAGAGTTTGTTCGATGGTCTGGATCAGTTGCTCGAATTCCTGTTCGTCGTAGCCTACCGTGGCCAGCACGACCTTACCTGTCTGGTCGATCACGAAGTTGCGCGGGATGTAGTTCGAGGCGTAGCGGTCGTAGATGGTCCGCGACGGATCGAGGCCCATCGGGAAGGTGTAGCCTGCCTTTTCGCGGAATGCCTCCACCGCAGCGCGCTCTTCGCCGCGCGATATGGGCAGGAAGACGAACTCCTTGCCGGCGAAGCGGTCGATGATGTCCGCCTCGACGCGGGTCAGTTCCTGCCGGCAGGGCGGGCACCACGTGGCCCAGAAGTTGAGCAGCACGACTTTGCCCCTCAGGCTGCTGAGCTCCACCTGGCTGCCGTCGAACATTTCGACCGTGAAGTTGGGAGCCATGTCGCCGGCTTTCACGAGCGTCGTCGATTCGGTTTGCGTTTCCGCCTCCTTCGAGCCTTCGCCCGAAGGGAGCAGCAGGATGACGGCGACGATCGCGATGATCAGCGCCAGCATCAGCCACAGCGATTTATTGCTTTTTTTAGTTGCCATAATTTTACAGTTTTACCAATGTTCCGATCTTCTCCCCGGCAAGTACCTTGCCGAGGTTGCCCTCGGTGTCCATATCGAAGACGATGATCTGCAGGCCGTTCTCGCGGCAGAGCGTGAAGGCCGTCAGGTCCATGACCTTCAGACGGCGGTCGAGCACCTCCTCGAACGAGATTTCGTCGAACTTCGTCGCCGTGGGGTCCTTCTCCGGATCGGCCGTGTAGACGCCGTCCACGCGGGTTCCCTTCAGCATCACGTCGGCTTCGATCTCGATGCCCCGCAGCGCCGACGCCGAGTCGGTCGTGAAGTAGGGATTCGACGTGCCGCCCCCGACGATCACCACATAACCCGCTTCGAGGTATTCGATGGCACGGGCCTTGGAGTAGTATTCGCCGATAGGTTCCATGCGGATCGAGGTGAGTACCTTGCATTTGACGCCGTTGTCTTCGAGTGCCGATTGAAGTGCCAGCGAATTGATGATCGTGGCGAGCATCCCCATCTGGTCGCCTTTCACGCGGTCGAAGCCCTTTTTGGCGCCCGTGAGGCCGCGGAAAATGTTGCCGCCGCCGATGACGATGCCGATCTGGACGCCTGTTGCCGCAGCGGCTTTGATCTGTTCGGCGTAGGATTGCAGCATCCGGGGCGAGAGTCCGTATTTCTGTTCGCCCTGCAGCGATTCGCCGCTCAGTTTCAGGAGTATTCGCTTGTATTTCATCGTTCGTAACTTTTTACCGTAATGCGAAGATAGGTATTTTTTCGAAAAAATTCACATATATTCCTTATCTTTGGTGTCGTTACGACACTTTTATCGGTCGTGATGTTTTGTCGAATCGCATGCGGTTCGGTTTTGGAGCCGTCCGTTCTTTTTTCTATCTTTGTAATCCTTATGGCGTCGGAAGAATACAAACTGCTCGATACGATTTCGTCTCCGCGGGAGTTGAAAAAACTCTCAGCGGAGGAACTGTCTGCCTACTGCGACGAGCTGAGGCGTTACATCATCGACGAATGTTCGGTCAATCCGGGCCATCTGGCTTCGAGCCTCGGGGCTGTGGAGCTGGCCGCAGCCCTGCACTACGTCTTTGATACTCCCGACGACCGGATCGTCTGGGATGTGGGTCACCAGACCTATGCCCACAAGATCATCACGGGCCGCCGCGAAGCATTCAAAACCAAACGCCGGCTGAACGGCATCAGCGGTTTCCCGCGCATGTCGGAGAGCGAGTACGACTCATTCGGGGGCGGTCACGCCTCGGTGTCGATCTCCGCTGCGTTCGGCATGGCCAAAGCCGCCGAATTGCGGGGCGAGAAACGGCAGGTCGTGGCCGTGATCGGCGACGGTTCGATGACCGGCGGCCTTGCGTTCGAGGGGCTGAACAACGCCGGAGCCTCGAAGCGCACCAACCTGCTGGTGATTCTTAACGACAACAACATGGCCATCGACCAGGCCACGGGCGCGCTGAAAAACTACCTGCTGAAAATCTCGACTTCGGTGCATTACAACCGCTTCAAACAGCGGCTGTGGGGCCTGATGTCGCATACGCCGCGGCTGCTGAGGCTCTGCCAGAAGGCGGGCAATGCCGTGAAGCAGGGGGTGCTGAACAAAAGCAACCTGTTCGAAAGCCTCAATTTCCGTTACTTCGGACCGGTGGACGGCCACAATATCAAGGAGTTGGTGCGAACGCTTCGTGCGCTGCGCGACATCGAAGGACCTAAGTTGCTGCATGTGATGACGGTGAAGGGCAAAGGCTACCTTCCGGCCGAGCACGACCAGCCTGCCTGGCATGCTCCGGGGTGTTTCAACCCCGATACGGGCGAGCGGATTTCGGCCCGGGGCGGCGCGGCGCGTTACCAGGACGTGTTCGGCGAAACGCTGCTCGAACTGGCCCGCCGCGATGAGCGCGTCGTGGGCGTTACGCCCGCTATGCCGTCGGGTTGTTCGATGAATATTTTGCTGCGCGAGATGCCCGGCCGTTGTTTCGACGTGGGTATTGCCGAAGGGCATGCTGTGACCTTCTCGGCCGGACTGGCCGCAGCGGGCATGGTTCCGTTTTGCAATATTTACTCGACCTTTATGCAGCGGGCCTACGATAATGTGATTCACGACGTTGCGATCCAGGACCTTCCGGTGGTGATGTGCCTCGACCGGGGCGGACTGGTGGGCGAGGACGGGGTGACGCACCACGGGGTTTTCGACATGGCCGCTTTCGGCGCCGTGCCGGGACTGACGATCGCCGCTCCGATGAACGAACCCGAATTGCGCAATATGATGTATACGGCCCTCGAATCGGGCCATCCCTTTATGATTCGTTACCCGCGGGGCCACGGCGAGGGCCTGCCGTGGCGCGGCGAGCCGTTCGAGGCGCTGCCTGTCGGCCGGGGCCGCCGTCTGCGCGAAGGTGAAGACGTGGCGCTGGTGACCATCGGAACTGTCGGCAACGCTGCCGCACGGGCTGCCGCACGCGCTGCGGCAGCAGGCGTGAGCGTTGCACATTACGACCTGCGTTTTGCGAAACCGCTCGATGAAGCCTTGCTGGACGAGGTGGGGCGCAAATTCCGCCGTGTCGTCACGGTCGAGGACGGTTCGCTGCGCGGAGGCGTGGGCGAAGCGGTTGCGGCGTTCTTCAACGACTGCGGTTACGACGTGAAGGTGCAGCGGCTCGGCATAGGCGACGAGTGGGTCGAGCACGGCACGCCTGAACAGTTGTATGCCCTCTGCGGTTACGACGAGGAGGGAATTTTAGGTGCATTGTTGAATACCGGGAAGTAATTTTTCCGCAACCTCTCTTTCCGGCACAAATTCTGTGTGAAATCGGTCTAAAACAGCCGGAAAATGAAAATCGTCATCGTCTTGCTTATCGCCGCCCTGCTGATTGTGGCTGTGGTGGCTGTGTCGGCTTCGGATCGTATCGACCGTAAGCCTGTCGCTCTGTTCGATCTGAAGCGTTACATGGGGACGTGGTATGAAATCGCCCGTTATGACCATTCGTTCGAACGGGGGCTGGAGCGCGTGGAAGCGCACTATGAATTGCAGCCGGACGGTCGGGTTTCAGTCCTGAACAGTGGTTTCGATTACAGTTCGGACCGTCGTAAGGAGGCGCACGGCAAAGCCCATGCTACGGAGGTCCCGGGACGTCTCAGGGTCTCTTTCTTCTGGATTTTCTATTCGGATTACAACGTGCTGGAACTCGGCCCCGATTACGATTGGGTGCTGGTGGGCAGCCGCTCTTCGAAATACCTCTGGATTCTTTCGCGCACGCCGACGCTGCCGTCCGACACGCTCAACCACATCCTGCGGTTGGCCGGGGCCCGGGGGTACAACACCGGGAAGCTGCTGTTTGTCGATCAGGGGTAGCGGGCTTATCTTTTGGCGGTAAAAGCCAGTTGACTGCGGCCTTTGCCGCAGGGATTTCTTTCTATTTTTGATGGCAAAAGGACCACGACGGGGTAAAGGCGCTTGTCAGAGCGTAAATACCCAGTCGTCCCCTTTGCTGAGGGCCGGATTCAGGCTGAACCCCTCCCATTCGAATGCCTGGAGCGCGGCGGGGTCGGTGATGCGGTTGCGGAGGATGTAGCGCGTCATTTCGCCGCGGCACATCTTCGTATAGACCACGATGGTTTTGAGCCGGTCGCCTTCGCGGACGCGGAATTCGGGCGTGATGATGCGCGCCTCGCGGCTGATGCGTTTCCAGTCGAAGAGCCGCTTCATTTCGCTGCTCGCGAGGTTGACGAGGACGCCGTCGTCGGCATGGATACGGCCGAGCAGGTCGTCGGTGAGCCGGGCCTGCCAATAGGAGAACATCGTTTCGTCGCCGTGGCCGGGCAGTACGGCGTCGCCTTCGAGCCGGTAGGTGCGGATGGCGTCCAGCGGGCGGAGCAGCCCGTAGAGGAACGAGGTGATGTTGAGGTGCTGCTGGGCGTATTCGAAATCGGCGTCGGTGAAACTCGCCGGGTCGATGCGTTTGAAGACGATCCCCGTGTAGGCCAGCAAGGCTGGAACAGCCGCTTCGTCGTCGCCGTGGAAGCGGCCGTAACGCAGGCGGTTTTCGGCGGCGATGCGGCGGTTGACGCGCAGGAGCCGGGCCAGTTCGTCGGCAGGGAGCGTCGCCAGCTCGGCGGCCAGTTGCGCGGCCTCGTCGCGGTAGGCCGGACAGGTCGCACGAGGCGTCCGGACGGAGGTATGTTCCGCCATGGTCTTGGCGCAGGAGAGAAGTAGCTGCATGGCGGTTCGTTTTAGGCTACGGAGCAGGGGATGCCGAGCGCTTCGACGCGGGCGGCGATCTGCTGCAATTCGTCTTTGGAGACCTTTTCGAGGGTCTGGCAGGGGGTGTCGCGGTCGAGCGAGTAGACCATCACCTGCCGGGGACGGATTTCGGCGACGAGTTTCAGCCAGGCCGAAACCTCCTCTTCGGTGGTGTTGTCGATGGGCTGTCTGTCGCACGAGCCGCGCAGGAACATGGTTTGCAGGATCATGTGGCCGTCGAAGCGTTTCATCTCCCCGACGGTGTTGCGGACCGAGTAGGCTGCGCTCTGCGGGTTGTTCATCCGTCGCACGGTCTCGTCGAAGGCCGAGTCGAGCTTGAGGATATTGTTGTCCACGCGCATCAGGGCCCGGCGGACGCTGTCGCGGTGGATTTGCGTGGCGTTGGAGAGCACGCAAACTTTCGCCGCGGGGCACAGTTCGTCGCGCAGGGCGATCGTATCGCCGATGACGGCCTCGAATTCGGGGTGCATGGTCGGCTCGCCGTTGCCGGCGAAGGTGATCACGTCGGGCGGGGTTCCGTCGGCCACCATGCGCCGCAGGGTGGCTTCGAGTTGGGTGCGTACGTCCTCACGGGCATTGAAGCGTCGTCCGCCCGGGTGCTCGGCATTCCAGCCGCACTCGCAGTAGATGCAGTCGAACGAGCAGAGTTTCGAGGAGACCGGCAGCAGGTTGACCCCCAGCGAAAGGCCCAGTCGCCGCGAATGCACCGGGCCGAAGATGATGTCGTGGAATAGTGATGTCATGGAGCAAAGATAAGTAAAACAGAAATGTTTTGCTATATTTACAAAAATCATTCTCGTATGAAATTCAAATTCGGATTGTTGCCGCGTGTCGTGCTGGCCATTGCGCTGGGCATCGCCTGCGGATTCGTCCTGCCCGGTTGGGCGACGCGCATTGCGCTGACTTTCAACGCGATTTTCGGGCAGTTCCTGGGGTTTGTCATTCCGCTGCTGATCCTGGGGCTGGTGGCTCCGGGTATTGCCGATCTGGGCAAGAGCGCCGGGCGCCTGCTGGCCCTGACGGCTGCGCTGGCCTATGCCTTCACGCTCTTTTCGGGTTTCGGGACCTATTTCACGGGCCGGGCCGTGTTCCCGTCGTTGTTGGAAGGCTCGGCGGTTGTGCTGCCCGAGGGAGGGACGGCCCTGATGCCCTATTTCACGGTCGAAATGCCGCCCGTGATGGGCGTGATGTCGGCGTTGGTCCTCGCCTTCGTGCTGGGGCTGGGCATGGCATCTATTCATTCGGTGACGCTGAAGGGGGCGATGGACGATTTCAAGCGGATCATCGAACTGGTGATTCTGCGGGTCATCATTCCGTTGCTGCCGTTCTATATCTTCGGGATTTTCCTCTCGATGACCCAGTCGGGGCAGGTGGCCGGGGTGCTCGGGATTTTCGTGAAGCTGATCGTGGTGATCTTCTGCATGACGGTTGTGCTGCTCCTCGCGCAGTTCTCCATCGCGGGCCTCGTGGCGCGCAAAAATCCGCTGAAGATGCTCCGCACGATGCTGACGGCCTACGTTACGGCCCTCGGGACACAGTCGTCGGCAGCGACGATTCCGGTGACGCTGGCCCAGACCGTAAAACTTGGCGTGCGGCCCGAACTGGCGTCGTTTGTCGTGCCGCTGTGCGCTACGATCCACCTCTCGGGGTCGATGATGAAGATCACGGCCTGTGCGCTGGCGGTGTCGATGATCGCCGGGCTGGACGTCTCGCTGGGGACGTTCGCCGGGTTTATCCTGCTGTTGGCGGTGACGATGGTTGCGGCGCCGGGAGTGCCGGGCG